>JBDRKM010000332.1:0-43289 GCA_043814015.1 Pseudomonadota bacterium | reverse complement strand
GCAGCACGACGCACAGGCGCGCCCCCAGGCGCGCTCCGGCCGCGATGAGCTCGGCGAGGGTGCCGTTGAGCTCGGTCCGGGCCGCCGCCTTCCATGGGTCGGGGCTCGGGTGGCCGCGGCCGGCGGCGAGGTAGGGCGGGTTCAGCAGGGCCAGGTCGGCTGGCGGACGATCGAGCGCGCGCACGTCCGCCAGCTCGAAGGCCACGCTCAGCCCGCTGTCCGCTGCGGAGCGCCGGGCCAGCGCGACCCACTCGGGGCGCACGTCAAAGCCCTGGACCTGGACCCCCAGGCGCGCCAGCAGCAGCGCCATGATGCCGCTGCCGCAGCCGAGGTCCACAGCGTGAACGGGTGAGCCGCCCTCCAGGCTCCAGGCGGCCAGGAGGAAAGGATCCATCGCGTAGCGGAACCCGCGCCGTGGCTGGTAGACCACCAGGCCCGGTGCGGGCTGGTCCCGGGTGGACAGAGCCTCGCTCACGGCAGCCCCATCGCCGCCAGCGCGGCCCTCACCCGCGCAGCCGGGATGGCGCCCTCCCGCAGCACCCGGCCGTCGTCGGCCCGGACCAGGGTGGACGGCGGCCGCGGCGGCAGCGGGCCGCCGTCGACGACCGCATCCACGGCGAGCCGACAGCTCGCGGGATCGAGCAGCGGGGGCTGCCCGCTGCGGTTGGCGGAGGTGGAGGTCATGGGACCGGCGGCCGCCACGAGACGCACCGCGAGGGGGTGGAGCGGGGGGCGCACCGCGACGGTCCCGTCCGCGCCCAGGACCTCCTGCGCCAGGCCTGGCCAGGCCTCGACCACCAGGGTCAGGGGGCCCGGCCAGAACGCGCGGGCCAGGGCCAGGGCGATGGGCTGACGCAGGGGCGGAGCCAGATGCAGGACGATGAGCCCGCCGGGCGGGCGCCCCTTGAGCGCCGCGATGCGCAGCGCGGAGGCGGAATCCCGAGCGAGCCCTCCCAGCCCGTAGAGGGTCTCGGTGGGGTACAGCACCACCGCGCCTGGCCGCGCCAGCGCGCGCAGGGCCGCCTCCAGATCCGTGCTCGTGCCCACCTGCCGGCCCTAGTGATCGCCGGCGGCCTCGGTGAGGATGAGCCGCCGGGCCTGGTGGTCGAGGGGATCGAGGGTGTAGGCGTTGCGCGCCTCCTCGGCGGCCTTCTCCTTGCGCCCGGCCCTGAACAGCGCCTCGGCGTAGAGCCGGTGCACGGCCGGGACATCGGCGATGAGCTGGGAAGTCCGCTCCATCTCCGAGAGGGCCGTGTCGCCCCGGCCGATGCGAGCCCGGCAGATACCCAGCATGGCCGAGTAGATGCCCTCGTTGCCCGGGGTCGCCAGCATGCGGGTGAGGATCTGCTCGGCGTGGACCCAGTCGCGGCGGTGGATCAGTATCCGCGCGAGGTAGCCACGGGCGATGTCGTCGGTGTCGTCCTCCGCCAGCGCCTTGAGCAGCAAGGACTGCGCCTCGTCCAGACGCCCCTCGTGGAAGGCCAGGATACCGGCGATGGAGGCCCGCTGGCGGGTGAACCGGATGTCTTCGGAGATGGCCTTGGACAGCTCCGCGTCCAGCGGCCGCAGGTTGATGCCCTCGAGGGGAACGATGGAGTTGGGCGGGTGCGTGAGGTCCTGCTCGAAGTCCGTGGTGCCGATGGTGCGCAGCATGTCCACGGCCTTCGAGAGGTTCGAGAGGTCGAGGTAGACCGCCACCAGGCCGAGCCGGGCGTCCTCAGACGCGGTGTAGACCTCCAGCGCGCGCTCGTAGGCGGTCATGGCGGCCTTCGCGCGCCCCTGCTCGTGGTAGAGGCGGCCCAGCTTCACCCAGAAGTGCCCCGCCTCCACCGGGAGGAGGTCGTCGGTCGCGGCGGCCTTGAAAATCTGCTCGGCCTGGGTGAGATCGCCGACCATGGCGAAGGACGTACCGAGGCCGAAGGACGCCGGCGCCCAGTTTGGCTTGAGGTCGTGCGCCATGCTGGCGTGCTTTCGCGCGCTGTCGTGGTCGCCCAGGGCCTCCTGGGCGTAGCAGGCCACGAGGAAGATGCGCGCGCCGAGCTTGTGGGAGCGGGTGCTCTGCTCTTCGAGGACGGGGGCGAGCAGCCCGGTGGCGCCCCGGGGGTCGCCCGAGGCCAACAGCAGCTCCGCGGCGAGCAGGCGGCTCTCGAGGTCGGAGGGCTCCAGTCGCACCGCCTTCTGGGCCTCCTTCAGGGCCCGGGAATAGTCGGCGGTCAGCCAGGCGAGCCGGGCCGAGAGGGCGTAGCCCTCGGCGACGTGGGGGTATTCGGACACGAAGAGGTCGATCATGGCGCGAGCCCGCAGGTAGCCACCCGACTGGACCGCGGCCTCGCACAGCGCCAGCCGGAAGCGCGGCACGTGCGGCGCGGCCTCGTGGACGCGCGACAGCTCGGCCGCGGCCTCGCTCCAACGCTCCAGGGCCAGCAGGGCGATCCCCTTGTAGTACCTGCAGTGGAGGTTCTCCGGGTCCATGACCAGGCACTCTTCGGCGACCTTGCGTGCGTTGTCGTAGGATCCGGAGCCCATGGCGATGACGACGCGCGCCCGCAGCACGTCCGGGACGTCGGGGTCGAGCGCGTTGGCCCGCGACAGCAGCGCGATGGCCTGATCGGCCTTCGAGGCCTGGTACTTGCCAGCCAGGCCGTAGATCTCGGCCAGGGCGGCGAGGGAGACGACGTCTCGTGGCGCGGCCACGGCGGCGGCCTCCAGCTCTCGGATGGCGCCTTCGGGGGCGAGCGCGATCTCCTTCATCAGGCGGTCGCGGCCCCGCAGCAGGTGCAACCGCGCGGGCTCGGTGGAGGGCGGCAGGGTGGAGGCGATCTCCGCGAGGACGTCTTCACCGGGGAGCAGCGCCGTGGCGAGGGGCTGGATGCGCTCCTCGGGGTTCTGGGTGGCGGAGCTCCAGGCGTCGAGGAACGAGGAGGAGAGGTCGTCAAAGGTACCCTTCGCGAGATGGATCCACGGCTCGGGGATCACGGTGCTGTGGGTCTTGATGGCGAGCCAGACCATCACGCCGACGCCCGCCATGCCCGCCAGGGCCATCACGGCCCGGAATCGGGCCCCCCATGCGCGCGAGGACCGCTCACGACGCCGGGCCTTGAGGGAGGCCGTGCGCCGCTTGTTCAGCTCGTGGCCGGGCGTGAACCAGGCGCGGAAGTCCTCGTGGGTGCCGAAAGGCGCCCAGGTGCCATCCTGGCAGGCGACCTCGTCGGAGCCCTGGACGAGGTTGCGCAGGATCCACTCCTCGATGACCTCGCGCTTGTGGGGCCCCTGGGGCCGCTGGCCCTTGTGGCGAACCATCCAGAGCTGCTCACCGTCCTGTTTCTTTACCTTCGCACGACAACGCGGACACAGCGGCGCCAGCTCGCCTGGGCTGGCGGCCATCTCGGCACCGCATCCGAAGCAGAACGTGCGCTTCATCCAGCCTCCATCGCGTGGCCAGGGCAGCCCGCGACCTGTTCACTCTATCAGAACCCTGTAACTCACGACGCGCAGGGTCTGGGGGCCGATGATGTAGCCGCGCAGCATCACGAGGCGCCCTTCGAGGAGCGCGAGATCGCGGGCGCCAGCCTCGTCGAGGATAAGCGCCATGCCCGAATTCTTATCTTCGATCAAGAGGTTGACACCCATCCTGTGAACCTCTCCGACAAAGGGCGCGGAGCCGTCTCCGGCGTCCAGGACCTGCCAGGCGGACACGAGAAAGGAGCGCGCGATTCCCCGCCCTTCGACCTGGACCGTGCAGCCGTCGAGCGCGCGGAGCGCCATGCCGTCCTCCACCAGGCGCAGGCGCCACCAGCGCCCTTCGAGCGTCTGGAGGCGCACGTCGGGAGGCCCCACCGCGGGCTCGACCCCCACCTTCACCAGCCCGCGCAGGCTCGCTGCGCACCCCGGCAGGGCCAGCGCCGTGGCCAGCAGGGCGAGGAAAAGGAGGCGCGAGCGGCGGGCTGGGGGCATGGGATGTCGTATCAAGAAACAGCCATCAGGTGTCAGGTGTCAGGTATCAGGTGTCGGCCGCACACCCTCTGGACCTGCGTAGAGGCGGGCTTCGCCCGACGAACGTCACGCGGTCCGGACGAGGTCCCTGGTGCGCTGCCTGCTGATACCTGACGGCTGACACCTGATGGCTGTTTCTGGTTAGACCCATCCTTCCCCCCGCTCCCAGGAACCGACCGATGCGCCGCCCCCTGCTCATCGCCCTCGCCCTCGCCGTCGGCTGCCGCGGGCACGTCACCATCAACTTCCTGCAGCCCGCACGGGTGACCATCAACCCGGAGATCCAGGTGCTGGCGCCCTTGGACCGCGCCCGCGAGGGGCTGTCGGGGCAGAGCCTGGACACCCTGGTGGAGATCCTGGCCGCCTCCGAGCGCTACCGGGTGATCGAGCCGCCCGCGGCGGATCGGGCCTTCGCCGCTCACCCTGCCATGGTGGGCCTGCCCGTCGGCCGCGAGGTCGCCCGCGGCGTCTGCGACGACACCGGCGCCCAGGGGCTGGTGGTGCTCGAGAGCTGGCATGCCGAGCCCTCGTGGAGCGAGGTCCAGAAGGACGTCGAGCACACCTTCACCGAGGAGTACACCGAGGGCGGCGAGGTCAAGACCCGCGAGGTCAAGGAGCAGTACACCGTCTTCGTGGCCACCCTGCACCTGAACACCCCCGCCTTCTTCTCCACCTACGACTGCAACGGCCGCATCCTGGATTCCTTCGAGGCGATCTCTCATCAGGAGGTGTCCGCGGAGGGCCCCACGCCGGCCGAGGCGCGGGCGGCCATCCGCGACCAGAACGCCCTGCACTTCGCGGCGGCCCGCGAGGTCGCGGAGCGCTACGCGCACCGCATCGCGCCCCTGCCCTCCTCCGTGGAGCGCGCGTTCTACAAGGGCGGCGCCCTGCGAGAAGGCGCGCTGTCGGCCGCGGCCGGCGACTGGGAGAAGGCCAGCGAGCGCTGGCAGGCGGCCGCCAAGGCCACCGAGGGCAAGGCCCGCGGCAAGGCCCTGTGGGACCTCGCGGTGGCCGCCGAGGCTGCCGGCGATCTGTCCACCGCCCTCGACTTCGCCGAGCGCGCCGACACCCTGCTGCGCTCTGGCGCCAGCGCCCGCTACCTCGCCGCGCTCAAGAAGCGCGCCAAGCAGCAGCAGCGGGTGGACAGGCAGCTGGGCGGATAACGCCGCTCAGTTCCAGACGATCTCCACGTTCCCCGTGGTGATGCGCACGCGCCCGACGTAGTCGGAATTGGTGATGGGCCAGAGCGCGAAGGCGCGCTCGTCCACCTCGTCCCAGCCACCGCCGGTGCGGCCGGAGCGGTACCAGAAGCAGACCGGCCGTCCGGGCAGCTCGAAGGCGTACTCGACATCGCCGCTCTGATCGAGGTTGCCGGAGGCGGTGAGGACGCCGTCGTCGATCCGCAGGTACCAGGTGTCGCCGTCGGTGGCGGGGGCGACGCCCGACATGACGGTGAAGCTGATGGCGCCCTCGTCGGAGACGTAGCGCGCGTCGTTGTAGGCCCGCGAGGCCTGCTCGCCGGAGTCGGCGCCCTTCACCCACCAGGACTGGTCCACCTCGTCGTAGACCACCTGCCACTCCTCGGCGGCCGCGATGCCGGCGCAGGCATTGACCGCCACGTGCAGGCCGGTGGCCTCATCTGCCCAGAGGTAGGGGGTGCTCGCCTCGCCGAGATCCTGGAAGTCGAACTCGTCGGTGCTGTCCTCCAGGCTGACGGGGCCCTCCTGGTCCTGGGCCAGGCAGCCCGTGGCGGCCTGGAGGAAGACCATGCGGCCCGAGAAGAGGGAGACCGCCACCACGGGCTCCAGCACCCTGGCGCCCCACTCGGTGGTCTGGGGGAGCTCGACCGGGAAGGGCGCGGCGGCCAGGCCGGTGACGGGGGAGCCCAGATCCAGGCCCACATCTTCGCCGAGGTAGGGGTTGACCACGAGGAAGGCGCCGCCGGCCAGATCGTAGAGGTCGACCCGGTTGGCGCCCACCGGCGCGACCGCCAGGCGCTCGCCGGCGTCGGTGTCGATGAAGGCCAGATCCGTGAGCGGGGCGTGCATGGGCAGGGCGCGCACCGCGGAGGCCAGCGGGTCTGCATCGTCCCAGGTGATCTCCCAGGCCACGGGCAGGCTGGCGTCGGCCACGTAGAGGCGGTCGCCGGCCGGGGTCCAGACCATGCGCCAGGGCTGGGCGCCCGCTTCGAGCGGCAGCGCGCCGAGCAGGGCGCTGGTTGCCGGGTCGAAGATCTCCAGCGCGCTCTCGCCGCTGTCGCGGTCGAAGACCGCCAGGGCCAGCGCGCCCTGATCCGGCCTCAGGGCCATGCCCTGCACGGCGCCGCCCATGTCGTGGTCGACGACGCCCGTGTCGGTCGAGAACTCCACCCGGTCGCCGGCGGTGGCCGTGCCCGAGAGGGTGAGCTCGATCTCGCGGTAGCCGGAGTGGTAGGCCTCACCGAAGACGGCCTGCTGCTCCTGCCTCCCGGAGCGGCTGCCCGTGGCGGTCCAGGCCTCACCGTCGTACTCCAGCACCCACTCCTCGGTGGTGGTGTAGCCCCGGCGCAGCAGCAGATCCGAGACGGTGACGCTGTCGCCGGAGGCGTCGGCGTCCACGAAGGCGGGCTCGCTGGCCTCGGGCTCGTGAAAGACCGGGTACGGGTCGAGCCCCAGCACGTAGGGGGCCTCCACCAGGGTGTCGCCCGCCAGATCCGCCACGAAGAGGGTGACGTGCTCGGCGTCGGGGGCGAACACGGCTATGTCGCCCAGGATGCGATCGCGCCCGCACGCCACGTAGGGGGCGCGCAGGAAGGAGGCGCTGGGCGAATCCGACAGGAGGCGGCCGTGCTCCAGATCGAGCGCGGTGATCCGCCCCGAGCGGCTGTTGGAGACGAAACCCACCGGGTCGTCGAAGGGGCCGCCCTGCTCGGGCTGCAGCACCGCGGCGGCCACGGGGCCGTCGAAGTGCGGCTCCGTGTCGTCGTCGCGGGTGCAGCCCGGGGCGAACGCGACGAGCGCGAGGCCCAGGGCGGCTATAGATTCGCGATCCATGTGAGCACCTCGAGCCAGGTGTCGCTCAGCGGGTCCACATCCACCACCGCGAGCGTGCTGTTGACGGCCGTGCCGTCGAGATCGCCCTCGTAGCAGGCCACCACGGCGAGCTTGCCGTCGGGGCTGACGGCGACGGCGTAGGGGTTCTCGCCCAGGAGGGTGACCTCACCCACCAGCTGGCCGTAGGCGCCCATGCGGAGATCGTAGACCCCGAGGCTGTTGTCGTTGAAGTTGGTCACCAGGAGGGTCTGGCCGTCGGGCATGAGCACCACGCCGCCCGAACCGGCGCTGGCCACGGTGGCGGCGCCCTGATCGCGCTCGTAGCCCCGTGGGGTGGGCAGCCAGCCGACCATGGTGTCGTAGACGACATCGCCCCAGGCGTCATCCTCGACCCGGGAGAGGTCGAAGACCATCACGCTCTCGGGGCTGTCGTTCAGCGCGTAGAGCCAGCGGCCGTCGGCGCTCTCGGCCAGCCCGCGGAAGCCAGCGCCACCGGAGGCGACCTCGACGGGCAGGATGGCCTCGACGCCGAGGTAGTTGGCGTCGTCGAAGCCGGAGGTGGAGTCGTCCCGGACGTCGAGCACCTGCAGGTAGGAGACCAGCTTGCTGGCGACGAAGAGCAGGCCGCGCGCCTCGTCCAGGTGCATGGCCGCCAGGCCCGTGCCCACGGTGGCGAAGCCATCCACGGTGCCGTCCAGATCGATGGGATCCACCCCGCCGTGCCCAGCCTGGGTGTGGAAGGTCAGGCGATCACCGGCGGTGGGGCCGCGGGGGGCCTTGTACAGCACGGTGGGGCCGGTGCCGACCGCCAGGCCAGGGCGGAAGACCCCGAGGTCGATGCCTTCGTAGAACAGGACCCAGCCGCGCTCGTCGTGCAGCGCCACCGGACGCTGGACGCCGCCGTAGTCGAACAAGCCCAGCTCACCCTCCAGGAGGGAGATGGGATCGCCCTCGGCGTCCTCGTCGCGGCTGAAATCGAGGGAGCCATCCTCCGCGATGGCGTGCCCGATGCGGCGCTCATCGCCGTCGTAGCCGGTGTACCAGAGGTGGCGGGCGTCGCCGAAGACCAGGAGCCAGGGGTCGGCCACGGAGGTGTCGTCCCAGTCGCCGGGGCTGCCGCCGCCGAACTGCCAGCCGCCGTCCTCGCGGGCCTGGGCGAAGGCCTCGCCGTCGGCGCTCTCGGCGATGCCGATGCGGGTGCGTTCGCCGTTGGAGCCGGTGTACCAGAGGCGGTAGCCACCCTCCTCCAGGGGCTCGACGGAGCCGGGCCAGATGCCGTACGAATCCCACTCGGGGCCGTCGTCCATGACCGGGGAGGTGGGGTCCTTCTCCCAGAGGCGGCCGTCGGTGCTGGTGGCGCGGCCGAGGCGGGCCACGCCGCCGGAGGTGCCGGCATAGAGCATCACCCAGGTGCCACGGGAGTCCTGGAAGACCACGGGGGAGGAGACGCCGTCCTCGTCGAAGCTGCCGGCCGTGCCGGCCTCGAGGATGGGCGCGGGCTCGGCGGCCAGGCTCGCGCCGTCCCAGGAGGCCACGCCGATGCTGCCCCGGCCCTGGGCGTCCACGGCGCGGAGGTAGGCCAGGCCCAGCTCCGGGGCCACCGAGGCCACGCCGAGGCCGTCGACGGAGGCGCCGCCGAGGGCGTCGAGCTCGAGCTGCTCGCCGGCCACGATCCGCAGGCGGAAGCCGTAGTCGCCGGAGTCGAGGGTGACGCCCGCGCGGGCGTGCAGGATGGTGGGGCCGGTGCGCTCGCCCTCGATGCGGAAGGAATCCTCCACCTGGAGATCGAGGGCCAGCCCCGGCGGACAGCAGGCCTCGGCCGGGATGGCGGGCAGATCGGCGATGACGCCGAGCTCCACCCAGGCCTGGCCGTCGAAGCTCTCGGCCTGGCCGATCTCCCAGTCGCCGCCCTCTTCGCGGCGGTCGTACAGCAGGGTGAAGCCCCGCGGGGTGGCCGTGATCCGTGGCACGGCGCAGTCGATCCCAGCGAGGGAGAAGACCGGATCGGGCTCCGCCAGCCAGCCCTCGTCGAGCTCGGCGCTGATGGCTCGACCGATGGACCAGCGCGCGCCGTCCCAGGCGGAGTAGAGCATGGTCCACAGCTGGGCGGAGGGATCCCAGTAGACCCAGGGGTGGCGCTGGGAGAGGGCGTCGTGCTCGCCGCCGGCGGCCAGCAGCGGGCCCACGCCGAGGCGGTAGAAGTCGGAGTAGCCGGAGACCGAGGCGGCCGCGCCGATGGCGCTCACCCCCTCCGCGGAGGTGCCGTCGTAGAACAGCACCGTGACGCCGGCATCCTGCAGCGCGAAGGGCCCGCCCAGGGTGGCGTCCCAGGAATCGGCGCGCCCCTCGAGCAGGGGATCGGCGTCGAACAGCCAGTCGGCCAGAAAGTCGCCGGGGGTGGCGCCGCGCAGGCTGCCGTCGTCGTCGGCGAAGAGCATCCGGGGGCCGAGGGAGGAGGAGTCGTAGAAGTACGGATCGGCGATGGCGCCGATGACGCCTTCGGAGCCCGCGGGATCCAGCTCGGTGCCGTAGCGGCTGGCGGACCAGGCGCCGTCGCCGCCGCTGACGTAGCGCGCGAGCCCGACGCCATCGGGCAGCCACGCCTGCCAGGTGCCCTCGACGTAGCTCAAGTCCCAGTCCTCATCGATCAGGATGGTGCGATCGGAGATCTCCAGGGCCGAGAACGTGACGGCGGAGCCCGAGCGATCCTCGTCGAAGAAGCGGGCGCCGTCGATGTCGGCGCGCTCCTCGGCGTCCACCAGGGCGACGGGGCTGGCGAGGGCGTCGATCACGGAGACGGTGTGGGCCGTGCGGTTGCCGACGAACAGGTAGCCGCTCTCGGGCTGGAATACCGCCGAGAAGGGATCCGCCTGGACCGTGAGGGTGCTGGCGCCGGCCTCACCCACCGCGGCGGCTACAGGGCTGGTGGGATCGGAGATGTCGATGAAGTGCAGGTCGTCGTCGTGGGCGCGGGTGTTGGCGCCCTCCGAGTAGCGCACGGGCACCGCCAGCAGATCTCGCTCGGGGACCTCGGCGATGGCGCCGGGGAAGTGCGGCAGCGTGACCGCGCCGATGGCGAGATCGCCGGTGAGGTTGCGAGGCTGGGAGAAATCCAGGCTGCTCCAGTCGATGAGGGCGACGGAGCCGCCGTCGAAATCCCGGAAGGCGTTGGCGTTGCTGACCGCCAGGAAGGTGCCTCCATCGCGCTCGATGAAGCGGACATCGCCCGGGGAGGCGAGGCAGGTGCCGATCCCGATCTGCCCGTACTCGTAGACCCCATCGGGGTAGACGCCGCAGGCCCCGAGCCAGGGCGGCGCGGCGTCCCGCAGGCAGCCCGCGAGCCCCAGGCTCAGGACGACAAAGACCACACGGTGCTGCACGCATCCTCCAGGCCCCGAAGGGGGGCTGCCCCTATCACCGGAGCATGGGCGCTTCAATGCGCCAGGTGCGGCGTTCATTCCGCCGCGGGTGCCGCTCCCGCACCGGCCACCAGGTCGAACCGCCACGCGCGGAGGGGCCTGCCAGTCCTCTCCTGGTAGGCCGGCACCACGCGCGCGGTGAACCCCGCCCAGGCCTCCTCCCTGAGCAAGGCCAGGACGCAGCCGCCGAAGCCACCGCCCACCATGCGCGCCCCCGCGCAGCCGGGCGCGGCCTCCGCCAGCGCCGCCAGCAGGTCGAGCTCGGGGCAGGAGACGGCGTAGGCGTCGCGCAGGCTCCGGTGGGAGGCGGAGAGCAGGACCCCGGCCGTGGCCCCCTCCCCCGCCGCGAGCGCCCGCTCCATGGCGCGGACCCGCGTGTTCTCGGCGAGGACGTGCCCCAGGCGGCGCGCAGGCAGGGGCTCGGCCAGGGCGGCGAGGTGGGCTTCGGTGAGATCGCGGAACCCGTGCACGGTGGGGTCCAGGGCGCGGGCCAGGGCCAGGCCACGGGCGCACTCTGCCACCCGCTCGCGGTAGGCAGAGCCCGCCAGCTCGCGCCGCACACCGCTGTCCAGCACGGCCCAGGTCCAGCCCGGCAGGGACAGGGTGACGTACCGGACGGAGAGATCGGCGAAGTCCACCGCGAGGACGTGCCCCTCCCGGGAGAGCTGGCTGGCGATCTGGTCGAGCAGGCCGGAGGCCAGGCCCAGGTGGCGGTGCTCCACGCGCTGGCCGGCGCGACAGAGGTCGAGGTCGGCGAGGGGGGCGCCGGTGGCCGCGCGCAGGGCGTTGAGCCAGGCCAGCTCCACGGCCGCGGAGGAGGACAGGCCGGCGCCCAGCGGCACGTCTCCGGCCACCACGGCCGCGAGGCCGCCGGACAACGGGTGCAAGGCCGAGAACTCGGCGATGCAGCCCAGGGCGAAGCGCACCCAGGAGGGCTGGTCGGCTCCGGGGAGGCTGCCCGCGGGGAGGTCGAGCTCGGCCTCGTAGTCCTCGGCTCGGACCTGAAGGCGGGGGGTGGTGGTGCGGGTGAGGGCGACCACCACCCAGCGGTCGATGGCGGCGGGCATGGCCAGGCCCTGGTTGTAGTCGGTGTGCTCGCCGATGAGGTTGACCCGTCCGGGCGCCCAGCCGAGCCAGGCCGGTGCGGCGCCGAAGCGGCCACGGAAGGCGGCGGAGGCGCGCTGCAGGCGCTGATGGAGCGCGGTCATCCCTCACCCCCGGCCGCTCCGGCGGGGGGAGCGAGGGCAACGAACGCTCGGTCGAGGTGCCTGCGTCGTCGGCGACGCTCCTCCCCGAGATGAATCATCTCGGCCCGCTCTGTCGCCTCCCGGACCCCGCGCCTCATCCACCCTGCGCCTCCAGCCAACGCGCGGCCAGGGCCACCTCCTCCAGGGTGTTGAGCCCCATGAGCTCCAGCGGGTCCTCCACGGGCACGGCCTCCATGGGCAGGCCGGCGGCGGCGAACAGGGAGGTGATGTCGGTGAGGTAGCGCTCGCCGGTGACGGGGTGGGGTGCCACGGTGTCGAGCCACCGCCACAGGTCGCGGGCGCGGAACACGTAGTGGGAGGTGAGCAGCTCGCGCACGGCGGCCTGCGCGGGGCTGCAGTCGCGCTCCTCCACGCAGCGCAGCACCCGACCGCCAGCGTCGCGCAGCACCCGCGCGTAGGGCAGCGGCGGCTGGATGACGGCGGTGAGGAAGGTGCAGGCGGCCTCGCTGGCGAGGTGGCGCGCCACCAGACGGCGCACCGTGGCGGGCCGCAGCAGCGGGCTGTCTCCCACGGTGACGAGCAGGTGCTCCGTGCGTCCCTCCAGCGCCGGCCGCGCCACCGCCACCGCGTGGGCCATGCCGCGCTGCTCGGCCTGCAGGGCGTAGCGGTAGCGGGACCCCAACGCCGCGCGCAGCTCGTCGGCGCGGTGCCCGACCACCACGGTGATGTCCTCGATCCCCGCCGCCTCGAGGTTGTCCAGCAGGTGCTGGATGACCGGCTGACCCCGAAGCGGCACCAGCACCTTGGGCAGGGGGCTCTTCATGCGCGTGCCGCGCCCGGCGGCCAGGACGAGACCGGCGACGGAGGGCATGGTAGGGCTCCTACACAGGCGCGTCGGATTTTTCTCTCACGACGCGCTCGAACGCCCGGGATCCCTCGCGCAGGGTGCGCTTCTGGGTGGCGAAGTCCACGTGGTACAGGCCGAAGCGCTGATCGTAGCCCTCGGCCCACTCGAAGTTGTCCATGAGCGACCAGTAGAAGTAGCCGCGGATGTCCAGGCCCTCCTGCAGGGCCTTGTGCAGGGCGTAGAGGTAGCGGCGGATCCAGGTGTCGCGCACCCGATCCGTGGCGTCTGGCACGCCGTTCTCGGTGACGTAGAGGGGCTTGCCCAGGGCCGCCGCGCGCTGCAGGGCGCCATGGAAGCCCTCGGCGTAGACCGGGTAGTGGAAATCCGTCGGCAGCTCGTGGGGGCGGGCCTTGAAGATCACCGGCTCGGCGCGGCTCCACTGCAGGTGCACGTTGACATGGGAGTAGAAGTTGAGGCCGAAGAAGTCGCCGGCGCCCTTGACCTCGGGATCGTGGGAGGTGAGCCAGGCGAAGTACGGGATGCGCCAGCGGAAGGTGCCCGTGCGCAGGTACTCGAGGATGGCCTCGTTGTGGGCGTGATCGGCGAGGCGGGCCAGGATCCACTCGGGCAGGAGCCAGCGCCGCGATGGGTCGAGCTGGAAGATGTTCTTGACCAGGCCGATCTCGGCGTCCGCGCCGCCGGGCAGCGCCTTGAGGCGGTGGTAGACCTGGGCGTGGGCCAGCAGCAGGTTGCGCTGGACCCGGGCGGCGCTGCCGAGATCGCGGCGGCCGGGGGGGAACATGCCCAGCAGGTAGCCGATGAGGGAGACCACCTCGGGCTCGTTGATGGTGCACCACAGCCGGCAGCGTGGGCGGTACTCGGAAAAGACCCGCTCGCAGAAACGCAGGAAGACAGGGATGTTGCTGGAGCGCTCGAAGGCCCCCTGCTGCTCGAACCACATGGGCCAGGTGAAGTGCAGCAGGGTGAGCATGGGCTCCATGCCCGCCCGCTCCAGGGCCTCGAGCACGCGGTGGTAGTGGGCGATGGCCTCCTCGTCGAACACGCCCTCTTCGGGCTCGATGCGGCTCCACTCCAGGGACAGGCGAAACCCCTTGACCCCCAGGCGCTGGGCGAGCTCGATGTCCTCCTCGTAGCGGTTCCAGGAATCGCAGGCGTCGCCCGCCTCCTGGCCGCCGGCGATGCGGGGCAGGCCGCGCTCGTCCACCTGGGTCTCCCACCAGGCCCAGTTGTTGTTGGTGTTGCCGCCCTCGACCTGGTGCGCCGCCGTAGCCACGCCCCAGAGGAACTCCCGCGGGAAGCGGACGCGGTCCACGTCGATGCTGGACCAGTCCCAGTGGGGCTCCGGGTAGCGCAGGTGCAGCCAGAGGCAGAGCGCGCCCCAGGCCAGCGCGCCGAGCCCGAGGAGCGAGAGCGTGAGCTTGAAGAGCAGGAACAGCGTCGCCATCGACTCACCTCGTGCGGGCGGGTGCCACCTTGGTGAACCTTAACGCGCGCTCCCAGGGCGGGGAGGCTGCGACGGCCAGCCAGACCAGCTCACCGTCGCGCCCGAGGAGGGCGACCCCCGCCGGGAGCACCTCCTCACGCAGGGCCCATGGCGCCGGGACCCACAGCGCGAGCCAGCCCGCGGCTCGCGCGATGTCCCGCGCGCTGACGCGCAGGACGCCCGCCTCGGGATCGAAGCGGGCGGCGATGCGGCCGTCCAGGCCGGCGGTCAGGTGCAGGCCGTCCGCCACCAGGCGGGGTTCGTCCGAGGCAGGGCAGAAGCGCAGGGCGAGCGCCCCGTGGGCGGGGATGGGGACCTCGGGTTCCCAGACCGCGGCCCGCGCCCACAGGTCGATCCAGACCCCAGGCTCAGGCTGGGGCGTCAGGCGGCGGCGCTCTGGCGCATCCTCCAGGTTCACCAGCACCACCAGGCGGCCGCCCCCCTCCCCCGCCACGACGAGGTCGCGGGCCTCCAGCGGGTCCGTGGGTGCCGGCGCGAGGCCGGTGGGCGGCAGAGCCACGCGGGCCAGGTCGAGGCGCGCGGGGGAGACCTGCGCCATGTCATCGGACAGCAGCACCATGCCCCCGGTGGCGCCCAGCACCGTGACCAGCGTGCGAACCTCCTCTTCCGTCAACTGCGTGCGGGTGTCGCGCACCAGCAGGCAGTCCGGGTCGTTCAGCCACCAGCGCCGGTGCGTGAACCAACGCGTGACGTCGTTGCGCAGGGCCCCGCGCGCCGCCGGGTAGCCGCAGCCCTTGCCGAAGAAGGCCGCGATGGGGGAGTCCCACTGCTCCTTGACGTCAGGCGAGACGCGCATGCCGTCCACCAGCCCCACGGAGGGCCCCAGCGGTGCGCCGCAGCCGAGCAGGAAGCGCTCCTCGCCCACCGCCGCGCGGATGGCCGCCAGGCCGCCGCGGTACGCCTCCAGGGGCGAACGCGCCGGATCGTGGCGCTCGCCGTGGCGCAGGCCGGCGTAGAGGAAGTCGATCTTGAAGAGATCGAAGCCCACGCCCGCGAAGGTACCGAACACCTCGCTCAGCCAGGCCAGCACCTCCGGGTGCGTGAGATCGAGGGCGCAGGTGCGGGCGCCCCAGACGGGGTTGAAGCCGGTGGACACGGGCCGGCCGCGGGCGTCCAGCAGGCGCCAGCCCGGGTGCTCGCGCAGCAGGCGGGCGCGGGCCGCGGCGAAGAAGGGGGCGGTCCACAGACCCGCGGCGAAGCCGTGGCCGCGGATGTCCGCGACGACCGGCGCCAGGCCACCGGGGAACTTGCCGTTGATGTCGAGCCAGTCGCCCACCGCGGCCTGGTAGCCGTCGTCCAGCTGCACGAAACGCAGCCCCAGCTCGGGGTGCCGCGCGAGCGCCGCGGCGTTCCCGGCGACGTGCCGGGCGGTGACCCGCGTGTAGTAGTGGTACCAGGAGCACCAGCCCGTGGGGCTGTCGGCACCGACGCGGGGCGCCCATGGCCTGGCCGAAGGCCGCGGCGTAGCGGGTGAGCAGATCCCCGGCCGGGCCGCCCCCGAGCCAGAGCGGCTCCCCCTCCAGGACCTCGCCCGGAGCCAGGTGGCGCCCGCCGTAGTCCAGGGAGGCGATGATGGCTGGCTTTCCACGGTTGCGCAGAAACCAGGCCCCCAGCCCGACCCGTTGGGTGAGGAACCCGGCGAGGACGGCCCGCTCCTCGCCGTCGGCCCGCAGCAGGGCGAACAGGGAGGAGATCAGGCCATCGCGTCGGCGCCACAGCGGCGAGTCCACGTCGTGGTTCATCACCGCGAAGGAGGGCACCAGGGGGTAGCGGGGCGGGGCGTCGCCGCGCACCGGCGCGGTGGGGGTCCAGCTCTGGTAGCCCTGCTGCAGCAGGGTGAGGCGGGATGGATCGGCCAGCAGCGGCCAGCCGGAGGCCTCGGCGGTGAAGGTCACCTGGTCGAGCCGCAGGACCTCGGCGGCGCACGAGCGCAGGCGCCAGCCCAGCACGAGGACCCCGCCCTCGCGGCGTGGGGTGAAGGAGAGCTCCAGCTCGCCCCCGCACAGGCTGCCGGCGCCCTCCGCCGGGCACCAGCGGCGGGCGCGGCCGGCGAGATCGCGCGCCTCGACCGCGACGGTGAAGGGCACGGGGGCCGGCGAGAGCCCGGCGACGTGGACCCGGCCGTCCTCGAGATCGTGCAGGGCGGGGGGCATGGGGGCCTCCGGGGGAAGGGGAGTGGAATATCAAGAAACACCCGCGTTCGGGGCGGGCGGTGGCGGGCCAGGAGCAGCGGGGCCACGCGCCGGGATAGGCTTCGTGACACGGAGCCCGCCATGTTCCTCACCCATCGCCTGCTCGCGTCGGTCCAGGACCAGGCCCGCGTGCGCCACGTGAGCACCCACACCCACGACGCCCAGGCGCTGCGCCTCTACCGCCCGGTCGGACAGGTGGGACATCGGGACTACCTCGATGCGGAGGTCGGGCCCCTCGACGCCTCCCCCATCCACAAACCGGTGGGCGCGCCCATGGGTCCGAAGTCCGTGGAGTGGACCGGGGTCGAGGACTACTGCCTCTCTGGCTGGTACTACAAGGACGCCCCCTTCGCGGCGACCTGGCACGGCTGCCCCCTGCGCTCCTGGCTGAGCGGCGAGGTGGCCCAATTCCGGCTGCACGAGCTCGATCCCTACCCCTGGCGCGACCGGATCCGCGTCGCGCTCCACCACGGTGAGCACGACCAGGTGGACTGCGAGATCGAGAGCCTGGCCTACACCTACCAGGCGATCCAGGGATGAGCCACCACCCCCCGGCGGGGCGCCATGTACCCGAAGCTCCTCCCGCCTCCCGCCTCCAGCCTCCAGCCTCCAGCCTCCCCATGCCCCCTCGCCCCGTCGTGCTCGTCAGCCCCATCGCGGGCCTGCTGGACACCCTCTACCCCCAGCTCCCCATCCCGCTGCTGGCCATCTGCCGGCGGCTCGACACGGCGCGCTTCCCGGTCGTCATCGTCGATCAGCGCATGCCGGGCTGGCGGGAGCGGCTCGACGAGGCCCTGGCCCGCGATCCCGTGCTGGTGGGCATCACCAGCCTCACGGGCGACCAGCTCCACTTCGGGGCCATGCTCGCGCGCTACGCCCGCTCCCGCTGCCGCGCGCCCGTCGTCTGGGGTGGCGTGCACCCCACCTGCGCGCCCCAGCACCTGCTCCGGGAGGGGCTGGCGGATCTCGTGCTGCGGGGTGAGGGCGAGGAGGTGTTCCCGGCCCTGGTGGCCGCGCTCGAAGCCAACGAATCCCCCCGACACCTGCCCGGCCTGGCCTGGCTCGACGCCGACGGCGCCATGCATGAGAACCCCGCGGGCGCGCTGCTGGACATCACGGAGCTCCCCGACCCTCCGTACCACCTGCTGGACATGCATGCCTACGCCGCCGCCATCGGCGATCACGAGGTCCACGTGGAGGGCGCCCGCGGCTGCCGCTTCGGCTGCACCTTCTGCTACAACCCGGTCTACAACCAGCAGCGCTGGCGGCCGCGCAGCGCGGCGCGCCTGGTGGGCAACCTGCGCTGGCTGCACGAGCGGCACGGCGCCCGCAACTTCTTCATCAACGACGACAGCTTCCTGCTCTCGCCAGCGCGCACCGCGGCCTTCGCCGACGGGCTGGCGGAGGCGGGCATGGACATCCGCTGGTCCACCGAGGGCAACCTGGTCTCCCTCGAGCGCATGTCCGACGCGGAGCTGGAGCGCCTGGTGTCGCTGGGGTTCCACTGGATGTCCATCGGGGTCGAGAACGGCTCGCGGCGCATCCGCCGCCTGCTGCGCAAGGACATCGACGAGGAGCGCCTGTACCGGTTCAACCGCCGCGCCGCGCGGCTGGGCTTTCGCGCGCGCTACAACTTCGTCACCGGCACCCCCTGGGAGACCGCCGACGATCTCCGCCAGACCGTGGCCATGATCGAGCGGCTGCTGGCCGAGAACCCCAGCGCCTGGGTCCAGGGCTGCTACGTGACCACCCCCTACCCGGGCACGGTCTACCTGGAGCAGTGCCGCGAGCACGGCCTCGCAGAGCCCCGGAGCACCGCCGTCTGGGCCGACTTCGATCCCTTCACGGTCGGCAAGCACCTGCCGTGGATGCGGGGTGAGCGCGGGCGGCAGTTCGAGCTGTTGATGTTCGCCTCCCTCTTCGTGGATCACAAAGCCGACTACCACGTGGGCGCGTCGGCCTTCGGGCGCCTGGTGTCGGCGCTGGGGCGTGCCTACCGCCCGGTGGCACGCGGGCGCCTGCACCACCTGTGGGCCACGCCCTTCCCCGAGGCGGCGGTGATCAAGACCGGCATCCGGCTGCAGCGGGCTCGGGTGCGGCGCCAGCTCGGGCTGGGGCGCCCGTGAAGCGCTCGCTCGTCACGGCCGCCGGGCTGCTCGTGGCCGCCGGGCTGGGTGCCTTGTGGCTGCGGGCCTACGGTCACCTGCTGCACCCTCCGGGGGCCGTGCATCCCGTCTTCCTGCTGCTCGGCTGCCTCGCGCTGCCCGTGGCCGCGCTGCTGCAGATCGTGCGCACGGGGCTGCTCTTCGGGCTGACCCCGCGCGCCGGGCTCGCGCGCCTGGCCCGCCCCCTGCTCCTCTCCATGGGCATCAACACCATGCTGCCCTCCCTGGCGGGCGACCTGGCCGAGGTGGCGCTGGTGTCCCGCACCCTGGGCCTGCCCGCCCGCACCGTGCTGGCGGTGCTCATGTTCCGCTTCTCCCTGTCCATGAGTGCGGTGCTGCTGCTGGGGACAGCGGCGCTGGCGACCGTGGCGCCCGGGATCGCCGCCGCGCTGGCCGTGCTGCTGGTGGCCGCGCCCTTCGTGGCGGATCGCACATGGTCCTGGTGGACCCGCCTGGTGCGGCTGCCGGGCGCGCCCTCGGAGCCGGTGACGGACTACGGGCCCTTCGGCCCCGCGCAGACCGCCGGACACCTGGCCCTGGTGCTCGGCATCCAGGGCGTGTTGACCGCCGGGCTGTGGTGCCTGGGGCGAGGGCTGGAGCAGGGCGTGGACCTGCCTACCGCGCTCGGGATGGTCTCGGCGGTGGACCTGGCCGGGTACCTGCCGGTGCCCCTGGCCGGGGCGGGGCTGCACCACTGGGGGGCGGCGGGGGCGGCGGAGCTGCTGCATCGCGTGCAGGAGGCACCCGCGCTGCTGGTGGCGACGAACCATGCCTGGACGCTGGTGCTGGGGGGTGGGGCGTTGCTGGTGGGTGTCTTCGCGCGCAGGGGCGGAGATACCGGGCGCTGAACTACGACTCCCGATCATCCTGGCGCTGTACTACCTACTCCACCAGCCTCCGCACCACCCCCGCCACCCTGAGCATGTCCCCCTCCCCCAGCCCTGGGTGGTTGGGCAGGTAGATCAGCTCGCCGAAACCCACCGGCGGCTCGCCGAGCCAGTCCATGTAGTCGTCCCGCGCGTCGATGCCGCGCCGCAGCAGCCGCCTGGCCAGCGCCCGCGCGCCGCCCGGCACCCGCACGGCCACGGCGTTGAAGGTGTTGTGGGCGCGGGGGTCGTACCCCGGCAGCGTGATCCCCGGGACACCTCGCAGCGCCTCCAGCAGCACGGCCGCGTTGTCGGCACGGCGCAGGTTGCGCTCGTCCAGCTCCGCGATCTCCAGCTCGCCCAGGGCACCCTGGGCGTCGGAGAGCAGCACGGGCGCGCGCGCGGGGTCGAAGGGCGGGCGGTGCTCGGCGAAGGCGGCGTCGAGCTTGCCGCGATCCCACTCGCTGGCGGCCAGCAGGGGCCCCCAGGCGGCGGCGAAGCCCGGACGGGTGGCGGCGGCCCAGTTGAGCAGGCCGCTGCGCAGGCGGGCGCGGATCTCGTGATCCAGGGGCTCGGCCGCCGGGGCGAGCCGCGCGCGGACGCGGACGGCGAGGGCGTCGTCGTCAGTGGCCAGCAGCCCCCCGCCGAAGGTCTGGAGGTTCTTGCCGTGCACCAGCGAGAAGACCGAGGCCAGCCCGAAGGCACCCGCGCGCACGCCAGCGAGCATCGCGCCCGTGGACTGGGAGGGATCCTCGATGAGAGGCACGCCGTGGCGCTGGCAGGCCGCCCGCACCGCCAGCACATCGGCCACCTGGCCGAAGGGGTGGATCAAGAGAACCGCGGCGGCCCCGGGCAGCAGGGGCTCCAGGCCCGCGGGATCGAGGCAGAGGCGCGCAGGATCGATGGACGCCGGCACCACCCCGAAGCCCATGGCCGCCACCACCTGGGGCAGGGTGTAGAAGGTGAGCGCGGGCACCACCACACGGGCACCCCGGGGCAGCCCGAGGGCGTACAGCAGCGTGGCCAGCGCCACCCGCGCGGACTCCAGCGCGCAGACGTGGCGGACCCCGAGCAGCGCGGCGAAGGCGCCCTCGAAGCGCGCGCGCCCGCCGGCCGGGGCGGGGCGACCCGCGGCGATGGCGGTCAGCAGGTGCGCCTCGCGCGCGGTGAGGTTGATGTTGTGGCGCCCGATGGGGAGAGGGAGGCTCATGCGCGACCCGGCAGCCCGGGGACCACGGGGCGGGCGCGTCCGGGGTGTGCCACGGCGGACTCTCCGCGGTTCCAGAAGCGCAGCGCGGAGACCACGAGCTTCCACTCGTCGGGATCCGCCATGCGGTACAGCGCCCGGCGCCGGAGGTAGTTGAGGAAGATGTCCGGGGAGAAGTAGTAGCGCAGGTAGAACTCCCGCTGCTTGCGCTCCAGGTCGTGCCGCGCGATGCGTGAGAGGTTGACGGCCTGCAGCTCGTAGTGGGTGAGCAGCTCCATGTCCTCCACCTGCTGGCAGTAGCGCTCGTAGCTGATGGAGCCGGGGTGCGGGGTGTGGAAAGCCACCTGGATCATGTCGGCGCCGATGGCCCGCGCCATGCGCCAGGTCTCCTCCACCTCATCCAGGGTCTCGTCCGGGTTGCCGAGGATGAAGCAGGCCGTGAGGAACAGACCGGATTCCTTGATGGCCCGCGCGCTCTCGAGGAGCCCATCGCGGCTCACCCCCTTGCCGAGCACCCGGAGCACGCGGTCGGAGCCTGACTCCACGCCGATCTTCACCGAGCAGCAGCCGGCGGCCTTCATGGCGCGCAGCACATCAGGGTCCAACCGGTCGGCGCGGGTCTGGACCACCCAGTGCAGGCGCACCCGGCGCCGGAGCAGCTCCTCGCTGATGGCCAGGACCCGCCCGCGGTCGAAGGAGAACAGATCGTCGAGGAAATAGAACGCGGAGAGGCGGTGGTCGCGCTGCAGCCGGGCCAGATCGTCCACCACCCGCTCGGCCGAGTGGCCGCGCCAGGCGGCACCGTAGCTCTGACGCAGGGTGGGCGAGCAGAAGATGCAGGCGTGCTGGCAGCCGCGGGAGGTGTGCAGGTAGCCCCAGCGCTGGGGGCGCAGGGAGGGCACGTGCATGGAGCGCATGCGGTAGCGACGCAGGTGCAGCCCGGATGGATCGATGGGCGGCAGCGAGTCGAGATCGTGGGCCTCGGCCGGCTGCCCCACGAGCCGCAGCCCGCCGTCGGCCGCGCTCCAGGTGGCGGCGCCCTCGAAGTCGTGGCGGCCCTCCAGCAGGGCCGGCGCGGCGACACCCCACTCGCCGCGTACGGCGCCGTCGAAGGGGCTGTCGGGGTAGACCAGGTCGCCGGGCAGGGCGCTGGCATGCTGGCCCACGGCCCAGGCGCGCAGGCCTGGGCGCGCACGCCGGAGCCGGGCGGCCAGCAGCCGCGCCGCGGCCATGGTGGCGGAGGTGGAGGTGATCAGCAGCAGCTCGGGGTCGGCGGCCAGGACGCGCCGCGCCACCTGGCCCTCCTCGTACGCCTCCACGTGCAGGTCGAGGATGCGGCTCTCCCAGCCCCGCCGCCGCGCGAAGGCCGCGGCCACCAGCGCCTCCATGGGCCACATGAGGTCGTGGGGGTGGCGGTCGGCGTAGGCCATCCAGGGCGCGAAGCGCACCACCATGAGCCGGCGGGCGGCGCTCACGGGTTGTCCCTCACGGGCACGGGGCCTGCCTCGTAGACCAGCTCCAGGGCCTTCTTCGCCATGGCGCCCAGGGCGCGGGGCTCGCGGATGAGATCGCGGCTCAGGGTGGTGACCGAGCGCGGCCGGGAGAAGAACAGGGCCTGGGCCGCCCGCGCCAACCAGCCCGCGCCGGCGGCGCCGGGGGGCTCGCCGGCCCAGGCGGAGCCCGGCGCCGGGTAGAAGGGCACGAAGTTGGCGTCGTCGAGGTCGAGCTCGCGGGCCAGCGCCGCGCCCCGCAGGACCGTGGACACCGGGACACCGGGCAGACCGGCGATGAAGTACCCGCCCACCCTCAGGCCCGCGCCCCGGGCGATGGCCACCGCGCGGCGGGCCGTGGGCATGTCGCAGCCGGGAGAAGCGCCGGCCTGGGCGTGGAGCTGCTCGAAGCCGAACACCACCCGCGCCACCCCGGCCCGCGCCAGGAGACCGAACAGCTCGGGCTCGGCAGCCTCGGGGCGGACCCCGTTGACCAGCTCCAGCGCCAGCGGCAGGCGCCGCGCGATCAGGAGCGCGCAGAGCGCGCGCACGCGATCAGGCGCCTCGAGGAAGTGGTCGTCCTCCACCAGCACGCTGGCCACGCCGTGATCGCGCGCAAGGGCGGCCAGCTCCTCCGCCACGGCCTCGGGCGCGCGCCCGTCGAAGCCTGTGGGCCGGATGGCGGAGACGCCGCACCAGGGGCAGACCCGCCCGCAGCCGCGGGAGGTGAAGACGGCGGCGTAGGGGGTGGCGGTGGCCCGCATGGCGAAAGAGTAGCGGAGGACCGGAAAAACCTCGCGATCGGGCAGGGGCAGGCTGGCGAGGGGGACGCGGGCGGCCGGGTCGCCGAGGAGCGGCGCGCCGGGGTGCGCGAGGGCCACCCCCTCGAAGGGCCGATCCGGGACGCCAGCCCGGATCAGGCGCGCCACCGTGCGCTCGGGATCGCCCCGGATGGCCACATCGGCGCAGGTCTGGGCGAGGGCCGTGGCGGGCTCCAGGGTGGGCCAGGCGCCCTGGACGAACAGCCCGCAGCCCGTGGCCAGGCGCAAGCGCCGAAACAGGGCGCCCACCTGCGCGGCCGTGTGCGCCAGCACCGAGGCCCCGACCCAGCGCACCCGGGCGGCGCGCGCCAGCGCCACCATCTCCCGGGGCCGGTCGAAGTGCAGGTCGGCGCCGATCACGGAGGCGCCCTCGGCCTTCAGCACCGCGGCCACCTGCGCCAGGCCGAGGGGGTAGGCGGCCTCCTCGCTGGCTTTCGGCTGCACGAGGAGGATGTTCCCGGGTGAAGTCGGCGGCACTGCGGTCATCGGATTATCGGGTGGACCCGCCGGCTCTCCTGGCCCTCGCGGGGAGCGTCCCTTCTACCCTCTTCGTGCGGGGCTGACCGCACCCCCACAACCCCTCCCCGCCTTGACCCTCTCTCGCCCGCCTCTGACCCGCCTGCGCCACCTGCTCTGGCCGGAGGGGGGCGCTCCCTGGCGCGCCGACCTCGGCCCCTGGCCCGCGCGGCTGGTGCTGGCGGCGATCCTCGCGCTCACCCTGGCCACCAACGCCGCCTACCTGCGGCACAACCCGTTCCCGCGCCCATCCTCCCACCGCACCTGGCGCCTGGTGCCGGAGATGATGCAGCACTTCATGGGCTACGGGCACCACAGCCCCGCCGGCCCGGACAGCACCTTCCTGGGCGGGATGGGGTGCTACTACAGCCTGGCGCCGCGCCACCCCCTGCCCTGGGCCGACCCGGCGGGGATGTGGCACGAGCTGTCCGCGGGTGGGCGCCTCTTCCAGCTCTGGGGCACCTGCCCCAACGACTTCTTCACCTGCATGCCGCACGCCTTCGCGGTGCCCGCGGCGGTGGGTGCGGCCTTCCCCGGCCACTTCCTGCTGGTGGCGCTGGTGCCCACGTTCTACTTCCTGGCCCTGCTGGCGGCGCTGTACGGCATCGGCGTGGAGGTGGCCGGCCGGCGGGCGGGCCTGGCCGCCGCGGCCATCGCCGCCGGCTACCCCGGCCTGTTCGGCTTCGCGCGCTGGCCCGAGGGCTACATGGCCGCGACCGCGCTCTCCACGGTCATGGTCTGGCTCCTGCTGCGCTCCCGCGGCCTGACCCGCATCGGGCCGGTGCTGGGCTTCACGGTGCTGGCCTGGAGCGCCATCCGCAACGGCGAGGGCCTGGCCGAGGCCTCGGGCGCGGGCCTGGCGGTGGCGGGTCCCTTCCTGGTGGAGCTCGTCCGTGGCATCGCCACGTCCGCGCGGGCCCACAAGGGACCCTGGCGCACCCTGCTGGGGCTCGCCCTGGTCCTGGGCCTGCTGGCCGCGAGCATGGACTGGCGCTGGATCGATGGCAGCCTGTTCCAGACCTTCGACGGCTTCACCGAGTTCGGCGTGGACGCTCGCCCGCGCGGCCCGAACCCCTCCCCCATGGCCACCCTGCTGGCCTCCCGCGGCATCTACCTGCTGATGCTGTGGGCCGACTACCTCAAGCCCTTGCTGGCGGTCTGGGCCATCGTCGGGCTCGCCCTGCTGCTCCTGGGCCGCCCGAAGCACTCCCTCACCCTGCTGCTCTGGTTCCTGGTCCCGCTGATCGGCTGCTCGTCCATGGCGCGCAAGGCCCTCTACTACGCCCTGCCCATCGTGCCCCCCGTGGCCGCCCTCACCGCCGCCGGCCTCGCCAGCCTGCGCTGGCCGCGGGTCCGCTTCGCCGCCCTCGTGCTCGCCGGCGCCTGCGGCCTGTACCAGCTCACGGCCCTCTCCTCCCCGCCCCTGCAGCACCGCCTGCCCACCCCGCGCTGGCTGCGCGGGCCACGCACCACCGACCTCGTCGAGACCCGCTGGTACGACCTCCTGTTCCCCGGCGACTCAGCCACCGACGCCATGAAACACGACGCGGACGCCTTCCTCGGCTGGCTCGACGCCAACCTCCCGCGCTCGGACACCCTCAAGCAGGTGGCCGTCCTCACCCCCTGGGGCGACGACGCGCAGCCCGCCCTGCAGCTGCGCTGGTACCTGGCCCTGAGCAGGCCCGATCTGTCGGTGGTGGAGCTCTCCGAGCGCCGCTTCACCGAGCAGGACTACCCCCGGCTCCAGGCACCTGACTTCGCCTTCCTGATCCGCACCGACGCCTCCGGCCGCTTCCTGCCCTGGGACCTCGCCTCCCCCGATCTGGTCCCCATCAACCCCGAACGGAACGAGCCCCCCCCGCAGGCCCTCACCCGCATGGTGCGCGCGCTGGCCGCCCGCGCCCGCGGCACCGCTCCGGGCGCCCCACCCGTGCTCGTCCTGGCCTTCAGAGAGACCGCGGACGTGGTCGTCGATCCGCTGTAGTCCCTTCCCCCGTCCTGCCTCATGCCTCCCCGTGCCCTCCGCTGGCTCACCCCGCTGTTCATGGCCGCCGCCGCGGTCGCGGTGAACGGCTACGCCTTCGGCACCACCGATCAGTCCATCCACCTGACCTTCCTGCGCGCGCTCTCCAGCCCCGGCGCCATGGCCGGGGATCTCGCGGCCGATCACGCCGCGGCCCACCCCAGCCTGTGGTGGTGGCTGCAGGTGCCGGTGGTCCAGGCCTTGGGCTGGGAGTGGCTGCCCGCGCTCTACCTGGGCGCCTGGCTGCTCGCGCTGGGCGCCACCTTCCTGCTGCTGCAGCGCCTCGCCGAGGCCCTGCACGGCCGCACCTGGCTGGCGCTGCTGGCCCCCGCCCTGCTGATCCCCTTCCGCCTCTGTCCGGGCCACGTCCACACCTTCGAGCCCGAGCTCATCAACCGCACCCTCGCCGAGCCGCTGCTGCTGGGCGCCCTCCTGCTGGGGCTGCGGGGGCGGCTCGTCGGGGCGGCGCTCCTGGCCGGGCTGGCCGTGGATCTGCACGCCACCACCGGGGTCCACCTCGCCGTGGGCCTCGCGGGCCTCGCCCTGGCCGATCCCGCGCTGCGCCGCCGCTTGCCCGCCGCCGGGTTCGTTTTTTTCGCCGCGGCCGCGCCGCTGGTGGTGCTCCTCGCGCGCCGCGGCCCAGGACCCCTGTGGGTGGACCCGGAGTGGTGGCGGGTGCTGGCCTGGCGCATGCCCCACCACCTCATGCCCAGCCGCTGGCCCGCCGGGTACTGGGCCCTGGCGGTCGTCGAGGTCGCCCTCTTCGCGCTCGGCGCCCGCGCGCTGGCCGACCCCACCCTGCGCCGCCGGGCCTGGGGGTTGGTGGGAACCCTGCTGCTGCTCGGCCTCGGCCTCGGCAGCCTGGTGGGCGGCCCCCTCCCCTGCGCGCCGCTGCTGGCGCTGCACCTGCCTGAAGCCCCACTGCTCGCCGTAGTCCTTGCTTTTCTGGCCTTCCCCGCGGCCCTGGCAGCCCTGGCGCGCCATGGTCGCTTCGGCCTCGTGGTCGCGCTGCTCCTCGCCCTCGGGCTGCTCTTCGTGGACGAGGGGCGCCTCGCCGGCCTGCCGCGAGCGCGCACTTTCGCTTTCGGAGGCCCCGCGGGCGCCGAGCGCGCCCTGGTGTACTGGCTGGCCACCGAGGGCAGCGGCGGCCTGGTGGCCATGCCCCCCGCCACCGAGCCCTGGGCGCGCCCCTGGAGCGCGCGGGCGCTGTACGTCAGCGTCAAGGACGGCGGCGAGGCCGTCTTCGACCGCGGCACCGCCCTGGAGTGGCGGAGGCGCATGGCGTTGGCCCTGGGCGAGGATCTGCTGGCCAACCCTCCGCCCGCCGGGGAGTGGCTCGGCTACCGCAGCGTGGGCCGCAGGGCTGCCGCCCTCTGGTCCGCCGGCGCTTCGGACGCGCTGATCGCCGAGGGCGTGACCGTGCTGGTGCTCGACGCCGATATGGCGGGTCCGGCCGCACCCCCTGACTTCGCCGCGGGCCCGTGGCGGGCCTGGCGGCTGCCGCTGCAACCCGCAGGCGAGGACGAACCCAGCCCGGGTTATCCTGGAGCCGGAGATCCGCCGCGATGACCTCGCCCGCTCGCCTGCTCGCCTTCACCGCCCTGCTCGCCGGCTGCCAGGACTACGAGGTCCAGGCGGGGCTGCCCGATCTGGCCCTCTCCAGCCGTACGCTGGACTGCGAGGAGGTGCGCGTCGGCACCTGGGCCACCGTGGGCGTCGCCCTGGAGAACGTGGGCAAGGGCGATCTGCACGTGGACTCCGTCGCGCTGGAGCCGGACGCCAGCCCCGAATTCTCCCTGGTGGATTCCCCCGTGGGCACGGTCGGTCCGGGCGAGCAGGTGCTGCTCTCGGCCCGCTACCAGCCCGACGAGGTGGGCCAGGACTACACCCGCATCACCGTGGTGAGCGATGATCCCGACGAGCCCGAGGTCAGCCTCGAGCTGCTGGGCTTCGGGGTCCAGCCGTTTCTGGAGGTGGATCCGGAGACCCTGTGGTTCGGTGATGTGGCCTCCGGCGACACCCGCACCCTCTCAGTCACCCTCAGCGCCGCCGGCACCGGCACCCTGCGCGTGCAGGAGCTCTCCCTGGAGGAGGTCACGGCGCCCTTCAGCGTGGCCCTGCCCCCCGACGTCACCCTGCCCTGGCCGCTGGCCACCGGCCACTCCTTCGAGGTGGAGGTCACCTTCGCCCCGCTGGACGAGTCCCCCCAGGACACCCACCTGCTGGTGGCCTCCAACGACCCCGAGTCGCCGCTCACCGGGGTCCGCCTGCTGGGCAACGCCGAGGGCACGGGCGTCAACGAGCCCCCCATCGTGGAGATCACCGATCCCAACTGGGGCGCCTACCTGGAGTACGGCCAGCCCGTCAGCCTGCAGGGCGTGGTGGTGGACATCGAGGACGGCCCCACCAACCTGGCCTGCATCTGGTACGTCAACGGCGCCCTGGCCGGCACCGCGGTCCCCAGCGCGGACGGCGCGGTCTCCCTGACCACCACCGCCCTCCCCCTCGGCGATGTCACCATCGAGCTGCGCGCCATCGACAGCGAGGGCGCCACCGGCTCCGACGACGTCGCGGTCGAGGTCTGGGACACGGAGGAGCCGCTGGAGTACACCTTGAGCGGGGGGATCACCGTCTTCGAGTACTGGGCCGTGGACGACGACATCGTCATCGAGCTGAACGGCAGCCCCATCTTCAGCGACACCGACCGCCTGCAGAACGCCCACCCGCCGCTGGAGTTCACCGCCCGGGTGGGCGACACCCTGCGCCTGCGCGCCACCGACGAGAAGTACTGCAAGCAGGAGCTGGACACCCTCTACCTGCACTGGGGCACCGGCCAGGCCCAGCTGCTCACCCCCGGCGTCTGCCGCTCCGCCTGCGACGACGACGCCTGCTACGACCCCACCTACGAGGGTCCATGGCCGAACGTGTTCTTCGACGAGGCCTTCAGCATCGAGATCCCCTGAGGGTCAGTCGAGCAGGTCCGGGTCCCCGCTCGTGCGCACCCCCGCGAACACCAGGTCCACGTAGCCCTTGTTCCCGGTCCCGGAGATGGGCACCCGCACCTCGAGGCGCTGCTCGGGCCGCCGGATCCCCACGCAGCGCAGGATCAGCGGCAGGCGCTCCTCCTCCTCCAGCCGGAAGCGCAGGGTGCTCGGGTCGTCCCCGGGCGGCAGGTGGCAGGAATCCCAGGCGGTGCCGTCGGCGCGGATGAGCACCCGCGAGAGGTCCACCATGGGGGTCTCCCGCTCGGTCCAGACCACCATGTCCAGGATGAGGTCCCAGCCCTCGGTGAGCCGGTGATCGAGGGTCACCTTCGCCGAGTACACGTAGTTGCCTCGCCCCACCTCGGACTCCGCCAGGCCCTCCAGGGGGTAGCGGCCGGCCGGGAACGCGCAGCTCCCCGCCAGGGCTGCGAGGGCCAGGGCGGGGCGCGGGATGTGCATCGCGAGGCTCCTGGAGACAGGCCCCAGGATAGCCGCGTTCGGCGCTACTCGCCTTCCAGCACGGCCTGGGCGGCCGCGAGGCGCGCGATGGGCACGCGGAAGGGGGAGCAGGAGACGTAGTCGAGGCCGACCTGGTGGCAGAAGGCCACGGAGGAGGGCTCGCCGCCGTGCTCGCCGCAGATGCCGATCTTGAGCTTGGGGCGCGTGATGCGGCCGCGCTCGACCGCGATCTTCACCAGCTCGCCCACGCCCTCCTGATCGAGGATCTGGAAGGGATCGGCGGGCAGGATCTTCTTCGCGATGTAGTCGGGCACGAAGCCGCCGATGTCGTCGCGGGAGAAGGCGAAGGTCATCTGGGTCAGATCGTTGGTGCCGAAAGAGAAGAACTCGGCCACCTCGGCGATCTTGCCGGCGGTGAGCGCAGCGCGGGGCACCTCGATCATGGTGCCGTAGAGGAACTCGACCTCTCCGACGCCGTACTTGGCGCGGACCTCGGCGTGGACGCGGTCCACCAGGGCCTTCTGGTCGCGCAGCTCCTCGCGGATGCCGACCACGGGGACCATGATCTCGGCGCGGGCGTCCACGCCGGCCTGGCGCAGCTCCACGGCCGCCTCCAGGATGGCGCGGACCTGCATCTCGCTCACCTCGGGGAAGGTGACGCCCAGGCGCACGCCGCGGTGCCCCATCATGGGGTTGGTCTCGTGCAGCTCCTCGGCGCGCTTGTCCAGGGCGGCCAGATCGACGCCCAGGGCCTCGGCCAGCTCCACGCGCTTCTCGTGCTTGGTGGGCACGAACTCGTGCAGGGGCGGATCGAGCAGGCGGAAGGTGACGGGCAGGCCGCCCATGACCTCCAGGGTGTCCTTGATGTCCTTCTTCACGAAGGGGAAGAGCTCGCCGAGGGCGGCGCGGCGCGCCTCCACGGTGCCCGCCATGATCATCTTGCGGAGCAGGAAGAGGGGCTGCTCGCTGTGCTCGCCGTAGAACATGTGCTCGGTGCGGAACAGGCCGATGCCTCCGGCGCCGAAGGCGCGCGCCTTGGCCGCGTCTTCCGGAGTGTCGGCGTTGGTGCGCACGCCGAGCCTGCGCACGCGGTCGGCGTAGCCCAGAAACTCCACGAAGTACTCGTTCTCCAGCGGCCGCGCGGGGATGGTCACCATCGCGCCCTGGTACACGTGCCCCTTGGTGCCGTTCATGGAGATCCAGTCGCCCTCCTTGAACTCCACGCCGTCCACCGTGAAGACCTTGCCGGCCACGTCCACGTGCAGCGCACCCGCGCCCACGATGCAGCACTTGCCCCAGCCGCGTGCCACCAGGGCCGCATGCGAGGTCATGCCGCCGCGCGCCGTGAGGATGCCCTCGGCCGCGCGCATGCCCTCCACGTCCTCGGGGTTGGTCTCCTCGCGCACGAGGATGACCTTCTTGCCCTGCGCCGTCCAGGCCACCGCGTCGTTGGCGGTGAAGACCACCTGCCCGGAGGACCCGCCCGGCCCGGCCGGCAGCCCCTTGGCGAAGGGCGTGATCGCCCCCTCCGCGGCCGGGTCGAGGATGGGCAGCAGCAGCTCGTTGAGCTGCTCCGGGGTCACGCGGGTCAGCGCGGTGCGCTCGTCGATCCGCCCCTCGTGCACCATGTCCACGGCCATGCGGACCGCGGCATGCCCGGTGCGCTTGCCGGTGCGGCACTGCAGCATCCAGAGGCGGCCGTCCTGGATGGTGAACTCGATGTCCTGCATCTCGTGGAAGTGGTCCTCGAGGCGGTCGCGGATGCCGTGCAGCTCGTCATAGACGGCCGGCAGGATGGACTCCAGGGACTCCAGGTGGCGGTTCTGGTCGTTCTTGGTGGCCTCGTTCAGCGGGTTCGGGGTGCGGATGCCGGCCACCACGTCCTCGCCCTGGGCGTTCTGCAGCCACTCGCCGTAGAAGCGGGGATCGCCCGTCGCGGGGTTGCGGGAGAAGGCGACGCCGGTGGCGGAGCCCTCGCCCATGTTGCCGAAGACCATGGCCTGCACGTTGACCGCGGTGCCCCAGGCGTCGGGGATGCCCTCGATGCGGCGGTAGGACACGGCGCGCTTGCCGTTCCAGGAGGAGAACACGGCGCCGATGCCGCCCATGAGCTGCTCGCGGGCGTCATCGGGGAACTCGGAACCCAGCACCTCGCGCACGCGGACCTTGAAGGCGTCGCACAGCGCGATGAGATCGTCGGCGTCGAGATCCGTGTCGGAGGCGTAGCCCCGCTCGACCTTGGCCTGGTGGAGCATCTCGTCGAGCTGCCGGCGGATGCCCTGGCCCTCGGCGGGCTCGAACCCGCCGGCCTTCTCCATGACCACGTCCGCGTACATCATGATGAGCCGACGGTAGGCGTCGTACACGAAGCGGGGGTTGTCGGTCCTGGCCATGAGCCCCGGGATGGTGGCGGAGCACAGGCCCACGTTGAGCACGGTCTCCATCATGCCGGGCATGGACTTGCGGGCGCCGGAGCGCACCGAGATGAGCAGCGGGTTCTCGGGGTCGCCGAAGCGCATGCCCATCACCTGCTCCACCTGGGCCAGCGCCGCATCGATCTCCGCCTGCAGGCTGGCGGGGTAGGTGCGGCCGTGGTCCTGGTACCAGGTGCAGACCTCGGTGGTGATGGTGAAGCCGGCGGGGACCGGCATCCCGAGGTGGGCCATCTCGGCCAGGTTGGCGCCCTTGCCGCCCAGCAGGTTTTTGTCCTTGGCGCCGCCGTCGGCGCGCCCGTCACCAAAGAAGTAGACCATCTTTTCAGGCATGGAAGTCCTCGTCACAGCAGGAGGGAGGGGGGAGGCTCAGCCCTCGGTGGAGAGCCGGGAGAAGTCGGCCACGAGGCGGAACAGATCCGCGATGGCGCGCAGCAGGCCGAGGCGGTTGCGCCGGACGTCGGGGTCGTCGGCCATGACCAGGACGTCGTCGAAGAGGGTGTCCACCGGGGCCTTGAGCTCGGTCATCACCGCCAGGGTGGCGCGGTAGTCCAGCGCGGCGAGGCGGGCCTGGGCGCGGGCGCGCACATCGCCCAGGGCGACGTGCAGGGCCTGCTCGGCGGGCTCGGCCAGGGCGACGGGGCTGTAGTCGGCGCCGGCGTGGTCTCTCGTGAGGCCGACGACGCGCCGGAAGGTGGTGCGCAGGGGGGCGAACTCGGGGCTCTGGGCCAGGGCGGCCAGGGCCTCGGTGCGCAGGGAGAGGCGCAGGGCGCAGTCGCCGCCCGCCTCGATCACGGCGTCCACGATCTCGGTGGGGTGCCGCTCGAGGAGCTGGGCACGCAGCCGGGCGCGCAGCCAGGCCAACACCTCGGCGCGCAGCGCGGCCAGGTCGGCCTTGGCGAGGGGGAGGAAGGGTCGCAGGGCCTCTTCGGCCAGCCAGCCCATGTCCACGGACACGCCGAGCGCGCGCAGGATCAGCACCACGCCGTTGGCGGCGCGGCGCAGGCCCTGGGGATCGGCGCCGCCCTTCGGGACGAGCCCGACGGCGAAGCAGCCGGCGATGGTGTCCAGGCGGTCGGCCAGGGCCAGCGCGCGGCCCGCGGGGCCCTGCGGCAGGGCATCGCCCGCGAAGCGCGGCAGGTAGTGATCCTCGATGGCCTGGGCCACGACCTCGGGCTCGCCCTGGTGGCGGGCGTAGAGCATGCCCACGTGGCCCTGCAGCTCCGGGAACTCGCCCACCATCTGGGTGCACAGATCGGCCTTGCACAGGGCACCGGCGCGCGCCACGGTGGCGGCCTCGGCCCCGGGCACCACCTCGCAGAGGACCTGGGCCAACGCGGCCACGCGGGCGCCCTTCTCCTCCATGGTGCCCAGCCCACGGATCCAGCGCATGCGGGCCAGCTCGGCGCCGTGCTGCTCCAGCGACCTCTTGCGGTCCTCGTCGAAGAAGAAGCGGGCGTCCTCGAAGCGGGCGGCCAGCACGCGGGTGTTGCCGGCCGCGATGGTGGCGGCGTCGCCGTGGGGGTTGTTGCTCACGGTGATGAACACCGGCGAGAGCGCGCCCGCCATGGTGCGGGTGTCGAAGATGCGCTGGTGCACGCGCATGGACTCCACCAGCAGGCGGGGCGGCAGGTGCATGAGGTGCGCGGGCAGGCGCCCGGCCACGGGCACGGGCCACTCCACGAGGTCGGTGACCTCTGCGAGCAGGGCCTCATCCGGATGGACCCCCACGCCTTCGGCGGCGGCCACCTCGGCCAGGCCGCGGGCGATGACCGCGCGGCGCTCGGCGGCATCGGCCAGCACGAACCGGGCCCGCAGGTCGGCCAGCCAGCCCTCGGCATCGCGCACGGGGAAGCGCGCGCGAGCGCGGCGGTGGCCCATGGAGACGGCCTCGGTGGCGATGCCGGCCACGCTTGCCTCGATCAGCTCGCCGCCCAGCACGGCGCAGACCCCGTGGATGGGCCGAGCCCAGCGCTCGGGGCGATCCCCCCAGCGCTGGGTCTTCTTGAAGGGGATGGACAGGATGGCCTGCTCCAGCCCGGCGGCGATGGCCTGGGCCGTGGGCTCGCCGCCCTCCACCGAGCGCAGGGCCACCACGGATCCCTTCGGGCCGGCGTGCTCGAACAGGGCCTCTACCCCGACACCGCGACCGCGCGCGAAGCCCTCGGCGGCGCGGGTGAAGGCGCCATCCTTGAAGGCCACGGCCCAGGGCGGGCCGGTGATGACGCGCTCCACCGTGGGGCGGGCCAGGGCCAGATCGTCGATGGCGGCGGCGATGCGGCGGGTGCTGTGCCAGGAGCGCGCGCGCCCGGCGGGCACCCCGGCCACCAGCTTGAGCAGGTTCTGGGCGAGGACTTCGGCGGCGGCGGCGCCCCAGCCGGCGGGCAGCTCCTCGCAGCGGACCTCGACGAACAGTTGGGCGGTGCTCATGCCTTCACCTCCGCGGGCTGGCCCAGCCAGGTGGCGGCGCAGCGACAGGCGAGCTCCCGGATGCGCCGGATGTACTCGGCGCGCTCCGCCACGCTGATGGCCCCGCGGGCCAGCAGCAGGTTGAAGGTGTGGCTGCACTGGATGCACTGATCGTAGGCGGGCAGGGCCACGCGGGCGTCACAGAGGCGGTTGCACTCGGCGAAGGCCGCGTTGAAATGCTGGAACAGGGCGGCGACATCCGCCAGCTCGAAGTTGTAGCGGCTCTGCTCCACCTCGTTGCGGTGGAAGACCTGGCCGTAGGTGACGCCCTTGACCCAGGTGAGGTCGTAGACGTTGTCGATGCCCTGCAGGTACATGGCCAGGCGCTCGAGCCCGTAGGTGAGCTCCGCGGTGATGGGATCCAGGTCAAAGCCGCCGCACTGCTGGAAGTAGGTGAACTGGGTGATCTCCATGCCGTCGAGCCAGACCTCCCAGCCCAGCCCCCAGGCGCCCAGCGTGGGGCTCTCCCAGTCGTCCTCCACGAAGCGCACGTCGTGCTTGGCCAGATCGATGCCGATGGCCTCGAGGCTGCCGAGGTACAGATCCTGCACGTCCAGCGGGGAGGGCTTGAGCACGGCCTGCATCTGGTAGTAGTGCCCGAGCCGGTTGGGGTTCTCGCCGTAGCGGGCATCGCCGGGCCTCCGCGAGGGCTGCACGTAGACCGCGCGCCAGGGATCGGGCCCGAGCGAGCGCAGGAAAGTGGCGGGGTGGAAGGTGCCCGCGCCCACCTGCATGTCCAGCGGCTGCAGGATGGCACAGCCGCGGTCGCCCCAGTAGCGGAGCAAGGTGAGGACGAGGTCCTGGAAGGACAGGGGTTCGGCCATGCGACAATCCTCGCGGAGGGCGTCCTGGAGGGGAAAAGGGCACGGGGGTATGCCACGTCCTGGGTCGTGTCAACCAGCATGATCGCGATCAGTGATCGATCTGGGTGACTCTTGGGTGAGTTACGTCGAGAGAGGGCTTGGGAAGCCGGCTCGAGCGATTCTGACCGAGTGAACCGAGCAAGCGTCCGCCAGACCTGGAGGACGGACCGTCCACGGCTCAATCCACACCGAGCGATTCCGCGCCGGCCCGCTACCAGGGCTCCGCACCCTCCGGGCCCGGGGCAGAGGCGGGCTCGGCGCCGTAGGGGGGGGGCTGGGGTTCGCCGACGCGGCGGGGCTGGGAGCTGACCGCGTCCTCGATGGTGATCCGCAGGCGGGCGGCCTCCGGCAAGGAGGGTGGCACCTGCCGATGGGCCAGGAACTGGACGGTGCGCGGGGGCATCCTCCCGACATGAGCCACGACGCGGGTGGGAAGGCCGGCGGCGTGCGCGAGCTGGACGAAGGCGGCGCGGGCGTCTACCAGCCAGGGCTCGCGCCCGCCGAGGTCGGGAGGCGCGGCCACCGCCGCGGCGCAGGCGGCCCGGAGGCGGGCGGCGCCGGCCGTGGACAGCGCGTCATCTCCGGCGGGCGCGAGGGGGCGATCGGAGGGCAGCCCGACCGCGGCGTACGCTTCGCGCAGGCGGAAGCGCGGCAGCAGCCCCGGCAAGCGATGCTCGAAGCCCGGCAGCACACGCGCGCCCACCAGGTCGGCGAAGCAGGAGCCCGAGGCCAGCGCCGGGTGCACGGGGAGCCCGTGGTGTGGGCCCTGCTGCAAGGTGTAGCGCACCAGGGTCTCGAGGTGGGCGCGATCCGTCACGGGCTTGATGTGCACCGGGGCGAAAGGCACTTCGGTGAGCGGGCGCAGCGCCAGGAGCACCGCGCGGGTGAGGCGGCCAAGCTCCCCCTCCCCCACCTGGGTCACCAGGTGGACGTGGTCGTCGACCGCGTTGTACAGCACCGCCCGCCGCCCGCAGACCCGCACGAGGGCCCGCACCGCGCGCCGGGTGTCGGCCTCCTCGGGAAAGAACGTGCGCCGGCCGTCAGCCGTCCAGTTGAGGTGGAAGAGCGCCATCGGGACCTCCTGGAGGGGGAGGTAACGCACGGAGACGCGTCAATCCATCGAGTTGTTGCGCGCATAGCGCAAGAAGTCCTTGGATGAGGAGCCATCCTGCGTGTTGTTGCGCGTATCGCGCAAGATGTCCTGGGATGAGTGGCCATCCTACGTGTTATTGCGTGTTTCCCGCAAGTAGTCCTGGGATGTGGCGTCACCTGGCGAGTTGTTGCGCGTTTGGAAAAACTGTACGGGCACGGACACCTGCTCCCTGACCGCGGGCTGCTTCTCGGCGAACAGGGCGGCGAGCAGAGCCCGACGCACGCCCATCCCCGCAGCGCGGGGCGGACAGCTTCGAGCGGTACAGCGGGCCCGACCCGAGCGGCGCCCACCGCCCCCGCTACAACTCCACCCACGCCGGATAGAACGGCGCCAGCCCGCCCTCCACCATGTTCACCTTGTAGAACCAGGAGAAGGTCTCGCCCTCCTCCGCGCCCGTGTCCTCGCCGCCCGAGCCGGCGGTGAAGGACACCTGCAGCACGTGGGGCCCGGGCTGCAGGCCGAAGACCGCGAAGCGGCCGGTGGCGTTGGTCAGGGCCTGGCCCTCGGGGGCGGGGGCGCCGTCCGCGTCGAGGTAGCAGGCATCCACGGGGTCGTTGTCCACGTCGTAGGCCACGACCCAGGCGTTGCCCACGAGGGAGAGGTCGCTCTCCTCCTCGCCGGGGATGTACGCCCGCACCTCGCCCTCGGCGATGCCACCCGCGGCGGAGGGGGCGCAGTCGCCGAAGGTGGCGGCCAGCTCCGCCGGGCGCTGCTCGCCGAGCACGTAGAGGGCCCCGTCGACCAGGGACATGTCGAAGACGCCGGCCTCACCGGCGAACAGGGTGGTGACCTTGCCCTCCCCGCGCAGCTCGAGGAACATGTCCTGGGCGGCGGCCGCGCGCAGGGCGAAGGCGCCGGCCTCATCCGTGGTGGCCTGGTCGTAGACCTCCAGATCGCCGTCGAGGACCGTGACCTCGATGCCGGGGGCGGGCTCGCCATCGCCGTGGGGGGCGTCGAGGACCACGCCGCCGAGCGCGACGGAGCGGGCCTGGGGACAACCTGTGGCGACCAGGGCGATGAGGGTGAGGGTGACGGGACGGCTCATGAGGGCTCCGCGGGCAGGGCCAGGAACCAGCCGGTGACGATCTCGCCGGCCCAGCAGGGCCAGGTCTCGCGCATGGCGCGGCCGTCGACGGTCTGGACCGAGAGGGTGATGTGGCCGGGGGCGAGGTCGAAGGCGAACAAATGATCCAGGGGGCCGCCCAGCGGCTCCACCAGGATACCATCGTCATCCAGGGTGTAGGCGAGGTATTCTTCGGTGGCGCCCTCGCCGTCGCTCAGCTTCACGCGGGCGCCGGCCCAGGCCTCGGGCTCGTCCGGCGCGAACCAGGCCCAGCAGACGCCATCCTCCAGGGCGGTCACGGAGAGACCGTGCTGGCCGTCGAACTGCTCGAAGAAGGGCCGCCAGGTCGCCTGCTCGTAGGCGAAGAGCGCCCCGGTGTACCAGTAGCCCTGGCCCGCCGGGGTGGTGCCGCGCCAGACGGAGGGCAGCATCCCCTCCCCCGCCAGGTGGATGGCCACGGGCTGCTCGGGCGGGACCTTCAGGCGCCAGGTGCCCGGGGAGTCCGCCCAGGGTTCTTCGCCCTCGGCCACCTGGACGCCGTCGAGGCCCCAGGCGGTGAGATCACCGCCGGAGAACACCCCCGCGTCGGCGGAGGGGCCGTCGAGCACGGCGCCCGACCAGCTCACGAGGCCGCCCTCGTCGGGCTCCTCGTAGATCCAGAGGCCGCAGCCGGCGAGCAGGAGGGGGAGGAGGAGGGTCATGGCCGGGAGCCTAACACCGGGTGTGAACCAGCCGCGATGTCAGGCGCGGTCCAGCAGCAGGAACTGCACCGACCTGACCCCTACCCCACCGTCTCCAACCACCTCCGCGACTTCAATCCCCGCCCCAGGTGGTGCTCCGCGAACCGGGCCAGCAGCCACGCCGGCCCCTCCGGCATGGGCTGGTCCAGCAGCTCGACCAGCCGGGTGCGCCGCGCGTGCTCCAGGCTCGCCAGAAGATCGAGCGAGACCGGCTCCCCCGCCCCGCAGCCGGCATGCAGTCCACCGCCGCCGTCGGCCGAAAAGGCGCAGGGCTCGGCCAGCGGCTGCCCGCAGCGCACGCAGCGATCCAGCACCGGGGCCAGCCCCGCCAGGTTCAGGGCCTTGATCTCCAGCCCAGCGCGGAACAGGCCGGCCGGCGGCGCGGTGGCGGCGTCGAGCACGGTCAGGAAGACCTCCAGCAGCCCGAACAGGCGCGGCTCGGGGTGGTGCTCGCGGGCCAGGGCGCCCACCAGCTCGCAGCCGTAGGCGCACAGGGCCATGGCCAGAAGATCGTCGCGCAGGTGCAGGCGCGCGCTCACGAGCTCGGCCTCCTGCAGGTGCCACAGCTCGCCGCGGCCCGGACGCAGCATGGCCTGCACCCGGTTGCCGAGGTCCACAGCGCCCGCGAAGCGGCGCTGGGAGCCGCGGGCGCCGCGCGCCAGGGCCGAGACACGGCCCAGCTCCGGCGTGAGCAGGCGCACGATGCGGTCGCGCTCGCCGTAGTCCAGGGCGCCCAGCACCAGGGCGTCGTGGGCGTGGGCGGGGGCGGCCATGGGCGCGGCGGCGCTCAGGGCGCCAGGGCGATCACGGTGGTGGTGACGCCGAAGTAGATGATCACGCCCAGCAGGTCCATCAGGGTGGTCACGAAGGGCATGGTGGCGGCGGCGGGGTCGACCCGCATGCGCTGCAGGGTGAGCGGGATGACGCTGCCCGCGATGGCCGCGGTGGCCATGGCGGCCAGGATGGCCGCGCCCACGCCGAGCCCGAAGAACAGCCGGTCGAAGCGCAGCCAGCAGTACGCCGAGAGCAGCACGCCGTAGCCCAGGCCCAGCATCAGGCCGACCCGCGCCTCGCGCCAGACCACGCGCAGCAGGTCCCGCGGCTCCACGTGCCCCAGCGCGATGCCGCGCACCGTGATGGTGGCCGCCTGGGAGCCCACGTTGCCGCCCATGCCGATGACCACGGGCAGAAAGCCCGCCAGCAGCGGCAGCACGCGGATGTCGTCGGCCCACAGCCGCGCGATCTCGGCCACGAACACGCCGCCCAGCAGGGCGATGAGCTGCCAGGTCACGCGCTGCCGGGCCGACTTCAGCACGCCGACGGGCTGATCGCCCGGGTCGTCCTGGTGCACGCCGACCATCAGCATCATGTCCTCGACCGCCTCCTCCTTGATGACGTCGATGATGTCGTCGACCGTGACGATGCCGAGCATGCGGCGGTGCTCGTCCACCACGGGCACGGCCAGGAAGTCGTAGCGGCTGACGATGCGCGAGACCTCCTCCTGGTCCATGTGGGGGGGCACGGAGATGACGTCGGAGACCATCACCTCGTGCAGCGGGGTGTTGGGCGGGCGGGTGAGCAGGTTGCGCAGGGAGACCACGCCCACGAGCTGCCCCTGGCCGTTCTCGACGTAGAGGTAGAAGACCTGCTCCACGTCGCCCGACTCCTGCAGGGCCTGGATGGCCTCGCGGCAGGTGGCGTCCTCGTTGAGGCGGAAGGCCGCCGGCTGCATGATGCCGCCCGCGGAGTCGTCGGGCCAGGCCAGCAGCTCCTCGACCTGCTCGCGGTCGGCGCGCTGGATGAGGGCCATGACCCGCTCGCGGATGTCCTCCGGGAGGCGGGCGATGACGTCGGTCTCGTCGTCCATCTCCATGGCGTCGAGCAGCTCCACCAGGCGCGGGACCTCCAGCTCGCGCACCAGGTTGGCCAGATCGGTCTCACCGACGCGGGCCAGCAGCTCGGCGGCGGTCTCGTCGTCTTCGATGTGCTGGAAGACGAAGCGCTGCTCCGCGGGCGCCAGGTGCGGCATGGTGGCCGCCACGTCCTCGGCGCGGGTCTTCTGCAGGATGTTGGCCAGCGGACGCACGGCGCCGCGCCGGGCCAGGCGCCGGATGGTCTCTACACGCGAGTGCAGCAGGTTCTCGGACATGGCGACACACCCGAAGCCCCGGTGAGAAGTCGATTAGCGGCCCTCGTCGTCGATGAAGACCAGGCGGCGACCGGTGGAGAGGTTGCCGAGCGGGGTGAGGGCCCGGTCGTTGTAACGCATCCGGACCCCCGTGAGATCGGGGAGATCCACCACCAACCGCTCGCGGGCCTCGAACTCCAGGGAGGTGCGCGCCGGCAGCACGCCGTCCTGGACCACGGCGCCGTCGGCCTCGACCCGCAGGCGGGTGGGCTCGACGGCGCGGATGCTGAGGCGGTGCGCCATGGGCCCGGCCGCGGCCACCTCGGCCGCCGCGCCGTGCTCGGAGCTGACCTGGCCGGGGTCCATCAGCAGGGAGGTGATCTGGAAGACCAGGGCCACCACCACGGCGACCGCCACACCCAGGGCGACGGCGCGCCCCACGCCACGGGGCCCGCGGAAGGCGGCGCCGCTCAGGAGCGCGGTGGTCTCGGTGGGCTCGCGCGCCTCGCCCGCGGGCCCCACGGGCGCGGCGGGGGCGACCTGGGGCTGCCGCGCCAGGTAGCGCTCGTACTCCTCGCGCCAACGCGCGATGGTGGAACCTGGGCGCAGCACGGCGTCGGGCTCGGCCTCCAGCGAGGCCAGGATGTCCATGGGGATGCCGGTGGCCTCCGAGACCTGGCGCAGGCTCAGGGCACGGACCTCCCGCTCGTGGCGCAGATCCCGCAGGTTCATGGGCCCATCTCCTTCAGCAGGCGATCGGCCTCGTCCGCGGCGTCGGTGCCCGGCACCAGCTCGCTCACCTTCAACAGCATGGCCGTGGCCTCGCCCTCTTCGCCCTGGGAGGCCAGCAGGCGCCCTGCCGCCAGGTAGGCCCCGGGGACATCATCGCCGCAGACCGTGAGGATGTCCTTGAAGGTGGTGAGGGCTTCGCGCACCTGCCCCAGGTTCTCCTGGGCCAGGCCGAGGTTGAAGCGGGGCTGGCAGAGGTTGGGCGCGCGCCGGACCGCCTCCGCCAGCACCTCGGCGGCCCGCTGGGCCTCGCCCCTGAGCAGCAGGGCGAAGCCGAGGTCGTTCAGCACCACGGCGGGGTTGCGGTAGGTGACGTCGTCCATCGCCAGCTCGTACTGGGCGATGGCCTCATCGAGCTGGCCGCGACCCTGCAGGAACAGGCCGTAGTTGACGTGGGCCTCGGCGCGCTCGGGCGCCAGGCGGACGGCCCTGGCGAGCTGCTTCTCGGCCTCCTCGACCTTGCCCTTCTCGGCCAGGGCCAGCCCGAGCAGCGAGCGCGCCTTCCAGTTCCGGCCATCGAGCTCCACCGCGATCTGCAGGGTGCGGATGGCGGACTCCAGCGAACCCTCTTGCAGGTAGGCCCGCCCCAGCTCGCCCTGCGCCTCGGACCGCTCGCGGCGGGTGCCCTTGTCGTCGGCCACAGCCACCGAGCCCCAGGCCAGGGTGAGCCCCAGGATCGCGGCGTGCAGGGAGCGCATCCCTCAGCCCTCCCGGCCGGTCAGGACATGGAGCAGGGCCTGCTTCGCGGCCGGGATCGCGGACCGCTCGGTCAGCACCGCCGTGGCCAGCGCACCCCGCGCGGGCGGCGGCCCATCGTGGGCCAGGATGCGCGGCACGGCGCCCTTGATGATGCGCTGGGCCAGCGCCACGTTGGCGTTGAGCACCGCCACCACCTGGTCCACCGTGACCGAGTCGTGGCCAGCGAACCAGCAGTCGTAGTCGGTGGCCATGGCCAGGGTGGCGTAGGAGATCTCGGCCTCCCGGGCCAGCTTGGCCTCGGGGAGGTTGGTCATGCCGATGACGGAGGCGCCCCAGGAGCGGTACAGCTCGCTCTCGGCGCGGGTGGAGAAGGCGGGGCCCTCCATGCAGACGTAGGTGCCGCCGTCGTGGTGCACCGCGCCCGCCTCGCCGGCGGCCCGCAGCAGGGCGCCGCGCAGCACCGGGCAGACAGGATCGCCGAAGGCGACGTGGGCCACGAGCCCGTCGCCGAAGAAGGTGGAGGGGCGCAGGCGGGTGCGATCGATGAACTGATCCACCAGGACCACGTGGCCCGGCGCGATCTCCTCGCGCAGCGAGCCCACCGCGGAGACGCTGATGATCCATTCGACCCCCAGCTTCTTGAGGGCGTAGACGTTGGCGCGGTACGGCACCTCGCTGGGCGTGAAGCGATGCCCCCGGCCGTGGCGCGGCAGGAAGAACACCTCGGCCTCCCCCAGCCGGCCCGCGAAGATCGCATCCGAAGGATCGCCGAAGGGGGTCTCGACCCGGATCTCGCGAAGCTCCTCGACGCCCTCCATCTGGTAGAGCCCGGTGCCGCCGATGATGCCGATGCGTGCGTTCGCCATGCTGCTGGGTTCCTCCGGTGGAGCCCCGCCACCATAGCCCGTTGCGGGGCGCGGGACCGCTGCCGGTGGGCGCTACCCCGGCAGCAGCGCCACGGCCCCGGGGCCCACCTGGAAGCGGCCGAGCAGGCGCACGACCTCACCCGCGCGCCCCCGCGGTAGCGGTGCGCCGTCCAGGCCGGCGAGGTCCGCGGCCTCGATACGCTGCCGCACGCCGCCCCGGTCCACCAGCGCCACCGCGTCGCCCGCGGACAGCGCGTTGACCAGGCGCAGCTCGAGGTGGTCCGCGCCCACCGCGAGGACGGTGCCCAGGCTGACGTGCCCGCCCCGCGGGCGGCCGCCGGGCAGGTAGGTACCCGGATCCTGCTGCTCGCCCGTGAGGAAGTGGGTCGAAAACCCCCGCGGGGAGACCAGGTCCAGCTCGGCCTGGAGGGCCGGCAGCCGCGCGCGGAAGCCCGCGACATCGCCCGCGGCCAGCAGATCGAGGGCCCGGCGGTAGACGTCCACCGTGATCGCGAGGTAGCCCACGCCGCGGGTGCGCCCCTCGATCTTGAGGGCCTGGACGCCCGAGGCCACCAGGCGGTCCAGCACGGGCAGGGCGCACAGGTCGCGGGCGTCGAAGAAGTAGGTGCCGCGCTCATCCTCCGCGACGCGATGGACCCGCTCGGGGTAGCGGGCCTCGGCCAGGGCCACGTAGGGCCAACGGCAGGCCTGGGCGCAGTTGCCGTGCCGCGGGTCACGCCGCGCCCAGTACAGCGACAGGAAGCAGCGGCCGGAGAAGCCCACACAGACGGCGCCGTGGATGAAGGTCTCCAGCTCCCCGGGCAGCGCCGGGGCGTCCAGGGCGGCCAGCTGCTCCAGGGACAGCTCCCGGGCCAGCACGATGCGGCGGATGCCCTGCTCGAACCAGAAGCGGGCCGCCTCGGCGTTCGTGACGCTGGCCTGGGTGGACAGGTGCAGCCGCAGGCCCGGTGCAACCCGGCGGGCGACGCGCAAGACCCCGGGGTCGGCCACGATCACGGCGTCGGGTGCGAGGCCCTCCAGCCGCCGGAAGAAGGGCTCCATGTCCGGCAGCTCCTCGTCGAAGGGCTGGATGTTGGCGGCCACCAGCACCCTGCGGCCGCGCTCGTGGGCGTAGTCGAGGGCCCAGCGCAGTTCGTCCCAGTCGAAGTTGCCCGCCATGCTGCGCAGGGAGAAACGCTCGAGCCCGAGGTAGACGGCGTCGGCGCCGAAGTGCAGCGCCACCCGGAGCTTCTCGGGGGTGCCGGCGGGGGCGACGAGCTCGGGGCGGGGGGGCTCGGCGGGGCGCATCAGCGCGCCGCGGCCGCCGCGGCGGCGAGCGC
>JBDRKM010000331.1:0-10070 GCA_043814015.1 Pseudomonadota bacterium | reverse complement strand
TCCGCCGCGCCTGCGCCCTGGCCTTCGGGCTCGGCGTGCTGCTGGCGCTCACCGGAGCGCTCGGGCCCACCTCCCCTGGGGGCGCGCTGCGGGCCCTGCTGCGCACCCCACGCGCCGGCGCCTCCAGCGAGGCCACCGCCGCCGCGGCCGAGCCCGATCCCGCCCTGCTGGGCGACATCCTGCTGCGCTACCGCTACCCGGCCTACACCCGGCTGGATCCGCTGGAGGTCCCCAATTCCACCGGCGACGTGCACGCCCCGCCGGGCACCGTGGTGGAGATCCAGGCCCGCACCGCCGAGCCCTGGGCGCAGGCCGCGCTGGTGGTGGCCCGCGAGGCATGGCATGGCGATCAGGCCGAAGAGGCGCGTGTCCCCGCCGCGGTGGAGGGCGGCCGCCGCCTGACCGCTTCCTTCGAGCTGCGCGCCCCGGGCACCTGGCGCTTCGACCTCAGCGGCCCGCGGGGGGCGCAGCAGACCGCCACCCGCGCCGTGCGCCTCGACGAGGACCTGGCCCCCGAGGTGCTGGTGATGGGCGCCGAGGAGGTGCTGGAGGTGGCCTGGGACCAGCCCCTCGGCGTGCGCTGGACCGCCCGCGACGACTACGGCCTGGCGCGCATCGAGGTGGAGGCCAGCGCCCGCGGCGGCGGCGGCCATCGGGACCTCAGGGCCCCCATGGACCACCCCCTGCGCATGGAGGGCTCCCTCGACGTCACCCCGGCCCAGCTTGGGTTGGCCCCGGGGGCCGAGGGGCAGGTCACGGTGGTGGCCTGGGACGACGACGCCGTCTCCGGCGCCAAGGCCGGCCGCGCCCACCCCTTCAAGGTGCGGGTGCTGGGCCCGCGCGGTCAGAACGCCCGCCGCCGGCGGGTGGTCAAGGAGCTGCGCGATGCCCTGCTGGCCGTGCTGGCCGACCACCTCGAGGACCCCTGGCCCCCGGGCGGCGAGCGTGCCGCCGTGCGCGGCTGGGGGGCGAGCTCGGTGCGCCGCATGGACCCGGTGGAGCAGCTCGCGGAGCAGGCCTGGCAGGGCTACGCCCCCGACGGATTCGAGGGCACGGTGGTGGAGTCCGTGCGCCGCGCCCAGGCCTCCCTGGTGGGCTTCGTCCAGGGCCTGGGGGCGGCCCCCGGCCCCCTGGTGCCCGAGGACCTCATCACCCTCGCCACCCTGCGCGCCGGCCTGGTGGAGGCGCTCGAAGAGGGCGTGATCACGCTCGACCAGGTGGTGCGGCGCATCGCGCTGGACGCCCTGGAGAAGGCCGTGGCCCTGCTCGATCCGGAGGCCAATGCCATCGAGGCCCTGGCCGACGCCGCGCCCGCCGAGGTGCTGGCGCGTCTGGACCGCCTGGATCGCCACCTCGTCCGGGTGGAGCGCGCCGCCGACGAGCTGGGCGACAGCCGCCAGTCGGAGTTGGCGCGCACGCGCACGCGCGATCTGCGCAACCTGCTCGCCAGCCTGCGCAGGGTCCTGGGCGAGGGCTCTCGCGAGGCGGCCGCGCCCGTGCAGGCCCGGCTGGTGCGGGAGCTGCGCGAGCTGGTCTCCGAGTTCGCGCGCATCTCCCAGCAGCGGCAGGCGGACGACGAGGAGCTGGCCGAGCGCATCCAGGTTCTGCACGACGATCTGGTGGCCATGGCAGGGGAGGAGACCACAGAGCTGGCCAGGTTGCTGCAGGTCCTGACCGAGGGCGGCGATCCCGAGCAGGCCCTGGCGGCCCGTTGGCAGGCCCTCGGGGAGCGGGCCGCCGCGCTCTCAGCCTCCTTCGAGGCGCTGGAGACCACCCTGTCGGAAGGCGGGCGCCCGGTCAGCGAGTCTCACATGGCGGGGCTGGCGGCCGAGCAGGCCCACGATCTGGCCGAGGCCCTCGCGGCCCGGGATCTGGGCCGCGCCATGGAGGGTGCCGCCAGCAGCGAGTGGGCCGTGATGCGCCTGTCCGACACCCTCGAACGCCACGCCGCCGCCGCGGCCCTGCTCGAACGCCCGCTGTCCGACGATCGGGAGGTCCGGATCCGGGTCGAGGAGGCGCGGGGCCAGGCCAGCGGCCTGCGCGCCGAGATCGACTCCCTCATCGAGCGCCTGGCCGCCTCCCCCGCCGCCCTGCGGGCCAGCACCGCGCCCCTGACCGAGGCCCAGGACACCCTGGCCGATCGGGCCGGCGCCGCCGAGGAGGAGGCCCGCGAGCTGCGCCCCTTCCTCCCCATGAAGGCCCCCGGGCTGGTGGAGGCGGTGGACCAGGCGGAGGGCGCCTTGCAGGCGGCGTCCGTGGCGCTCCCCGAGGGCCTGGCCCGCGCCGCCGAGGGCTCGGAGCGCACCGCCATCCAGGCCCTGGAGGAGGCCGTCCGCATCCTGGAGCAGGCCATGCAGGACGCCCAGGACATGGCCCAGGCCGGCGACGGCGGCGGCGGCGGCGGTGGCGATCCGCAGGGTGGCGCCCGCCACAGCGGCGACGAGCTGCCCCAGGAGCGCAGCAGCGTGGAGATCCCCGCGCCCGAGGAGTTCCGCACCCCCGAGGCCTACCGCAAGGCCCTGCTCGAAGGCATGCAGGCCGAGGTCCCCCCCCAGTACCAGGCGTTGGAGCGCTACTACTATGATGAGCTGGTCCGCCAGTAGCCTCGCCTTGCTCCTCGCCCTGGCCGCCCCCGCCCGGGCCGCCAGCCCCGGGGAGGCCGCCGCCTGCCTCGCGGCGGTAGACCTGCCCTGCGCCCGCGCCCAGGCCGACGCCCTGCTGGCCGAGGACAGCGCCAACCCCGTGGTCCAGAGCGTGGCAGCCGAGGTGGCCTTCCAGGAGGGGCGCTACGACGAGGCCGTGCAGCGGATGGAGCGCGTCCTGGCCCTGCGCCCCGAGGTGGCGGGGCAGGTGGAGACCACCTTCGCCCAGTACCGCGCCACCCGCGAGGCGGCGGCCGACTTCGTGGAGCTGCGCCGCGGCGAGGTGGTGGTGCGCCATGTCCCGGGCATGGACACCGTGCTGCTCGATGAGGCCGTCGAGGCCATCGACGCCGCGCGCGCCGCCCTCCTGGCCCAGCTCGGCGCCCTGCCGCCCCAGCCCGTGCTGCTGGAGCTGTACCCCACGGGCCGTGGCTTCGTGGCCGCCTCGGGCCTGGGCGACGAGGCCGTGGCCACCACCGGGACCATCGCCATCTCCAAGTGGGCGCGCCTGATCGTCACCAGCCCGCGCGCCGTGGCCGGCGGCTACTCCTGGAAGGACACGGTGGTCCACGAGTACGTCCACCAGGTGGTCTCCCACGTCTCCGGCGACAAGGCCCCCCTGTGGCTGCAGGAGGGCATCGCTCGCGCCCTGCAGGACTGCTGGCGCGGCGTGATCGATCCCCCGCTCGACCCCTTCGAGCAGGCCGCCCTGGCCCGGGCCCTCGCGAAGAACGACCTGGTCACCTTCGAGGAGATGTACCCCTCCTTCGCCTTCCTGCCCTCGGCCGAGCGGGGCGCCGTGGCCTACGCCCAGGTCCAGGTGCTGGTGGCCACCGCCATGCGGCATGGCGGGGAGGGCACCCTGGCGCGGGCGCTGACCGCCATCCGCGACGGCGCCGCGGGCGACGCGGCCGTGGCCGAGGCCGCCGGCTACCCCGACTTCGACGCCCTGCTGGCCGACGCCGAGGCCACCATGCGCGGGCTCGAGCTCGTGGAGCGCACCCTGGCCGCCCTGCCCGTGGTGCTGGACGGCGGCGACGGCGAGCTCTCCACCGATCCCTTGCTCGACGAGGACGCCGAGCTGGGCATCCACGCCCGCCTGGGCGATCTCTTGCGCGAGGCCGGCCGCCCGCGGGCCGCCCTGGTGGAGTACGCCGAGGCCGTCGCCCCGGATCAACCCGAGAGCCCGGCCGTGGCCGCCCACGCCGCCGCCTGTCACCGCGCCCTGGGCGAGCACGCCGCCGCCCGCGCCCTGCTGGAGCGCTCCACCCGCGACTACCCCGGCTACGCCGCCACCTGGCGTTCGCTGGGCGCACTGCGCGAGGACGCGGGTGAATCCTCGGCCGCCATCGCCGCCTTCCGCGCTGCCGCCGACGTGGATCCCTTCGACCCCCTGACCCAGGGGCACCTGGCCAGGTTGTACGCCGCGGCCGGCGAGGAGGCCTTGGCAGCGCGGCACGCGGGCTACGAGAAGCTGCTCAGGCAGGGGGGGGTGGTGGTGGGGGAGTAGGGCGGGCTAGGGCTCGGCCAGCGGATCGAAGTGGCGGACGATGTCCGGCCGGCCGAAGGCCACGTACACGGGGCCAGCCCCGTAGCTGCCGATGGCGAGGTCGGGCAGCCCGTCGCCGTCGAGATCGCCGGGGCCCAGTACGTCCCAGCCGACCCCCTCCACACCCGCCTCGCCGGTGAAGGCGAGGTCGGCCTGCGAGGCCCGGACATCGCCAGCGAGCGGACCCAGGAAGAGGTAGGCGGCGCCGGGGCCGTGGCGTGCGGGGTCGTAGTCGAAGTCCGGCGCTCCGAGGAGCAGATCGCCGAAGCCGTCGCCGTCCACGTCGCCGAGCCCGGCGGCCGAGTACCCCAGGATCTCGCCGCTCGTCTCGCCCAGGATCACGGCGTCCGCGTCGCCGGGGGTCAGGGTGCCCGCGAAGGGGCCGCTGAAGAGGTAGGCACCACCGGCGTCCGCGGCGGCCGGATCATCCACCGCGGGCAGCCCGATGTCGCAGAACAGCAGGTCGGCCCGGCCGTCGCCGTCCACGTCCCCAGCCGCGTGGACCACGTCCTCGGGGTAGTGAGCCGTGGGTGTGAGCGGGATCTCGAGGCGCGCCGCGGCGTCGGCCAGACCTACGCCCGCCGTGAGCGGCCCGAGGAGGATCCCGACCTCCTCCGCCCACACGAGGGCATCGTCGTGGCCGTCCCCGTCCACGTCGCCCAGGGCGTCCACCGTCCAGTAGTCGTCGTCCGGCAGGTACCAGTCGGCGTCGGAGACGACCCGCGCCGTGTCGAGGGGCCCGTAGAACAGCGCGACCGATCGATCATAGGGGCTGCCGTACAGCGCGTCGACGTCCCGCGCGGAGGCGAAGAGCAGGTCGGTGATCCCGTCGCCGTCCAAGTCACCCGCGGGTTCGATGGCGAGCGGGGTGGGCCACTCCTGGAAGCGATCCCCGCGGTCCGTGCCGATGGAGATGTCCGCGTCCTCCTCGAAGAGTGCGCCCTCCACAGGCCCGAAGAAGATCAGGGCCCGGCCCTGGGTGAAGCTCTCCTCGCCCACGTAGACCACGCCGTCGTCCGCCACGACCAGCTCGTCGTAGCCGTCGCCGTTCTGATCCCCCAGGCGCGTGCGTGGGCGCAACCACGGGTGGTTCGCGCAGATCTCGGCGGTCTCGGGCCCCGAGCCCGGGGGGCCGCCCACCTGGATCTCGGCCGGCTCGAAGCTGTCCAGCAGGGAGAACCACTCACTGCAGTCATAGGCCTCGCTCCAGCTCCCGTCGATCGCCAGGAGGAGACCGCCCCCGGCCCCGTGCCGTGCCGGACCCACGCCCAGGTACTGGCCTCTGGCACCGGCGATCTCCACGTCCGCGTGCCGGTAGTACTCCACGGGTGGGCCGCGCTCCAGGGCGCCGGGATCGATGGGCGGCACCCCGGGATCGGAGGTGTCCGGCCCCGGGGCGGGGATACCGCAGCCCGCGGCGGTGAAGGCCAGGAGGAGGGTGGTCCGGGTCAGCGCCATGCCCACTACAATAGCGCGCGTCTCTGCGGCCCTCCATCGGCGCGTGGTACCGGGGTCATGACCTCTGACCGCCCTCGACCCGCCCGCGGCTCGTGTACCATGACCTCCGTGATCCACCCCCGGGAGGCGACCATGGCCAGTCCCCTGTCCACCCTCACCCTGCTGGCCCTGCTGGCCCTGCTGGCCCTGCCCGCCGTCGCCCTGGCCGGCGATCCCGCGGTCTCCGCCCTGGTGGCCCAGGCCAACGCGGCCGACGGGGGGGGCGATCGCGCCACCGCCGAGCTGCTGGTGGCCAAGGCCCTGGCCGCCGACCCCGACGCGGTGGACGCCCTCATGCTGCACGCGCGGTTCCTGCTGGACACCGCCCACAACGACCCGGACCAGGAGCACAAGGTGGCGCTCTACCAGGCGGCGCTGGCGGACTACCAGCACGTCCTGGAGGTGGACCCGGGCCACGCCTTCGCCGGGGCCGCCATCACCAACCTGCTGCAGGAGCTGGGGCTGGCCGGCGAGGCGGTGGCCACGGAGGGTCCCGAGTGTCCGCCGGAGGCAGAGGCCGCCTTCGAGGAGGCGGAGAACGCCTTCTCGGCCGGGCGTTGGGCCGACGCGGAGGCCGCCTACCTGCGGGCCACCGAGGCCTGCCCTGTGGAGCCCACCTACTGGACCTACCTGGGCGACGCGCGCTTCGCCCGCGGCGACCTGGCGGGCGCCGAGGCCGGCTACCGCCACGCCATCGAGGTGGACCCCTGCTTCTGGGTGGCGCACCGCTTCCTCGGCGACGTGCGCTACAAGCAGGGGGACATGGCGGGCGCCTGGGACAGCTCGCTGCGCGCCGTGGCCTGCAACCCCACCTACGCCATGGGCTGGGCCTCGGTGCAGCAGCTCGCTGGGATGCGCGGGCTCTCCATCGCGGATCCGGGGGTGGACTGGTCCCAGGTGGACATCGAGATGCCCGAGGGCGTCCTGATGATGGAGATGCCCGAGGGGAAAGGCGCGGAGGCCGAGCAGGCCGGCATGGCCCTGACCGTCTACCGGATGGGGCGGATGGCGTTCCCCCTGAAGGACCCCGACATCAGCCCCATGGAGCTGGAGCGCCAGCGCATCCTCATCGCGGTGGAGGCCCTGGGTGACGACGCGCTCACCGCCTCCTACCGCGATCCCTTCCTCCAGGTGCTCCAGTTGCACGCCCGGGCCGCCGAAGCCGGCCTGCTGGACGCCTCCATCTACACCCTGCACATCACCGAGCCCCTGGTGCCCGAATTCATGGCCTGGCGCACGGACCATGTGGCCGAGATGGAGCGCTTCATCGGGGAGTTCATCCTCGTGGGGGCAGACGTGGCCAGCGCGGAGGAGCCCTCGCGCAGAGAGAAGCGCAGGGCGAAGCGTGAGGCCCGCGGGGAGCGCAGGGGCCGCCGCGCTCCCTGAGGAGATCCCGGGTCGGTCTGCGTTGGCGTCCCTGGAACGGCCGGCCGCGCGGGAGGAGCCATGCCCCCCGATCCTGATGGGCTGCACGAGCCATGCCCCCCAAGATCGACGCCAAGCGTCAAGAACGGGGGGCATACCCGCTCTGGATGTCATGATCGGGGGGCATGGGTGCCCTCGAGCGTCATAAAAGGGGGGCATCGGTACGCGGGGGCATCAAGATCGGGGGGCATGGGTGCCCATGCTCCTTCCCGAGCCGCTCCACGGGGGTGAACCAGCGGTTCGAGGATGGCTCTCGCCCACCATTTCCCGCAGCTCGGAGCCCGTAGCCCGTAGCCCGTAGCCTGTTGCCGGCTGTTTCTTGATAGACTCCCCCCATGCGCTCCGCCGTCCTCCTCCACCTGGTCCTGTTCGTGCTCGCCAACGCGGCACTGGTGGTGCTCAACCTGGCGCCCGTGGGCTTCGACCTGTCGCGCCCCGACGTGCCCCTGTGGTTCCTCTGGATCCTGGTGCCCTGGAGCGCCCTGCTCCTCGGCCACGCCCTGCTCGCGGCCTTCCGTCGTGAGCCCGCGCCAGCCCACGCCGCGGGGGCGGGCGCGGAGGAGCCCATCCGGGCGGTGCGCACCGCGCCCGTGGATCCGGCCCAGGCCGGGCTGGCCGGCAAGCTGCTGGCCGACTGCCGCCGCGAGGCGGGCCAGGTGCTCTCGGCGGTCGGCACTGCCGGCGGCGTCCCGGTGGATCTGGACGATCTGCTGCGCGGCGCGGTGGATCAGGCCGAGCGCCTGGCCGAGCGGCTCCAGCCCCTCTACCAGGCCCGCCAGGCTGGCAAGAGCGGCGCCGTGGAGCAGGTGGGCCGGCTCGAGGATCTGCTCGAGGAGCTGGAGCGGGCGCTGAAAGCCCTGCGCCTCGAGGCCCAGGTGCTCGCCGAGGGCGCCGACCCGATGCGCGCCCTGGCCAACCCGCTGGAGGCGCTGCGCGAGGCCATCATGGGCGCGGCCGAGGCGCTGGCGGGCTGAGCGTCGGCGCGCCTCCGCGGATACGTAGCCAGATCCCGGATCCCCCAAGGAGATCGCCATGAAGGCCTGCGCCCTGCCGCTCTGCGTCCTCGCCGCCTGCGAGCCGGCCCCGCCGCCGCCGGTGGAGGAGGTGGACTGGGCCGCGGCCACGGGGCTGGCCATCGTGCGCCTGGAGGAGGGGAGCCTGTCGCTGGACGGCACGGCCATCGGGGCGCTGCGCGAGCCCGGGATGCTGCGCCAGTCGCGCCACCGTAAGCTGCTGCAGGCCCTGCAGCTGCGCTCCGGCCAGGATCCGCAGAATCGTGATCCTCCCGTCGTACCCCTGCTCTCCCAGGACCGCCCCGCGCGCATCGACCTCTCCCCCGCCACCCCCTGGGCAGACCTCCACCCGGTGATCGCCACCGCGGCCTGGGCCGGCTTCGGGCCGCTGGGCCTGCGCCTGCTGCCCGCGGGCGCCGAGCAGGGGCCGCTGGGCATCGACACCCTCCAGTCCCCTCCCTGGGCCGGCGAGCCTGTGCTCGGCGTGGCGCCCGTGCTGGAGATCACGCTCGGGCCGCGCACCGCCTGCGGCGCGCTGTCCTTCGAGGCCCTGGTGGCCGACGGCGCCCGGCGCCAGCTGCCCCAGCGGCTGCGGGTGGTGGGGAGCGAGCCCCTGATAGACTGCGCCGCGCTCTTTTCCGCTGACCCCGACCTGGCCGCCGCCTGCGCCGGTGGTCAGCGGCCCGGGGAGGAGTCCGCCCCCGACGCCCCGCCCAGCCTGCCCCCCGGCCAGCGCGCCTTGCCTGTGGCGGTCAGCGGAGACGCCCTGGTCGCCCCCCCGCCGAGGGCGCCGCCGTGCCCTGGCGCGGCGCCGTGTCTGCCGCCCTGCGGGACCTCGGGCTCGACGCCAGCTTCCAGGTCGTCCTGGCCCCCACGGCCGACGCCGACGCCGCGGCCATCGCCGAGGTCTTCGGCGCCTTCACCGACTCCGGTGCCTCCCTGCCCCTGCTGGCCCTCGGCAAGCCCGTGGAGGAGAAAGGCGATCTCACCTGCCCCGGTGCGAAGGTCCTGGGCGCCCAGGGTGTTCGGCTGGCCGGCGCCCGTTGGATCGGTGAACACCATCAGCCCTAGGGGGAGGGTTCATCCCCTCCCGCGATCTGCGGGGATACACCTCGCCCCCGCGGTGTCTTTGGAGACCGCACCGTCCCCCGGGTGCAACTCCTGCGACACCTCGGACGTTCTCCTCTCCCTGTCCTGCTGACGGCTGACAGCTGACAGCTGACCGCTCCCCCACAGGAGTCCCCCTTGCCCGACGACATCGCACTTCTCGACGAGCTGACCGCGCTGCACAGGCGCTTCCGGGCCGAGGTCGGCCGGGTCATCGTGGGGCAGGAGGCCGCCATCGACCTCCTGCTCACCGCCGTGCTGGCGGGCGGGCACTGCCTGTTCATCGGCGTCCCCGGGCTGGCCAAGACCCTGCTCGTGCGCTCGGCGGCCCAGGCCCTGGGGCTCTCCTCCGGGCGGGTGCAGTTCACCCCCGATCTGATGCCCGCCGACATCCTCGGCACCGAGGTGCTGGAGGAGGACCGCGCCACCGGCCGCCGCAGCATGCGCTTCCTGCCGGGCCCGATCTTCACCAACCTGCTGCTGGCCGACGAGATCAACCGCACCCCGCCCCGCACCCAGGCCGCTCTGCTGGAGGCCATGCAGGAGCAGGCGGTGTCCGTGGCCGGGGCCACGCGCCCGCTGGCCCCCCCCTTCGTGGTGCTCGCCACCCAGAACCCCATCGAGCAGGAGGGCACCTACCCCCTGCCCGAGGCCCAGCTCGATCGCTTCATGTTCTCGGTCCACATGGACTATCCGGGCGAGGACGACGAGCTCGCCGTCGTCCAGCGCACCACGAAGGAGGAGCTGCCCGCGCTCTCCCCGGTGATCGACCAGGAGTCCCTGCTGGCGCTGCGCGCCCTGGTGCGGCGGGTGCCCACGGGCGACTCGGTGGCGCGC
>JBDRKM010000330.1:0-7037 GCA_043814015.1 Pseudomonadota bacterium | reverse complement strand
GCTCGGGCCGCGCGCCGCGCTCGGGCCGCCCGGGCCGCTCATCGCGGTCGCGCCGGGGGCGGCGCTCGCGCCGGTCGTCGTCACGCCCGCCACGCTCACGCCGGGGACCGCGCTCGCGCCGGTCATCGCGGTCCGCGCTCTCGCGGCGTGGGTCGGCCACGTCCACGCGGAACTCGTAGCGGGGGTGGTCCGGGCCGAGGGTGGCGGTGAGCAGTTCCTGGACCGCCTCGAGGGTGGAACCCTGGCGGCCCACGAGCTGGCCGCCCGCCTGCGTGCGCACCCGCAGCAGCACGGTGCCGCCGCGCACGTCCACGTCCACGCTTCCGCCGAGGTCCATGCGCTTGAGCAGCTCCGTCATCCAGGCGCGGGCCTGATCCACCACCTGGATCTCGGCCTGGTCCTTGGCCCAGACCCAGACCTTCACGGTGTCGACACCCATGTAGCGGCCCGTCTCGGGGTTCTTGAAGTGGGCCAGATCGAGCTTGTGCTCGACCAGGGAGGGGTGCAGCCCCAACAGGCTGGCCCCCTCGGCGATGGCCTCCGAGAGGCTCTGGCCTTCGCCGGTCACAGCGCCTTCGGGGGGGGCGGCGCTCGCGCGCGCGGGTTCGTCGTTCATGGCTTCCTCGCCTTCTTTTCTTCCTTCTTGGTGGGGGCGGGCGCGGCGCTGACGCCGGCCGCGGGGGGGACTCCCTCGTACTTCCTCTTGATGAACCACTGCTGCGCGATGCTGAGCACGCTGTTCAGCGTGATGTAGAGGCACAGGCCGGAGGGGAGGCCGAACATGATGAAGATGAAGATGAGCGGCATGAACTTGAACAGCTTCTGCTGCGCCGGGTCCACGCCGGTCATGGGGGTCATCCACTGCTGTACGAACATCAGGACGCCGACGATCACGGGCAGGATCGCGTAGGGATCCTGGGCCGACAGGTCGCGCCAGATGAGGAACTCGGAGCGGTAGAGATCCACGCTGTAGAGCAGGGTGGAGTACAGCGCGAACCAGATGGGCATCTGGATCGCCATGGGCAGGCAACCGCTCATGGGGTTGACGCCGTGCTCCTTGAACAGGCGCATCTGCTCCTGCGCCTGCATCTCGCGGTCGTCCTTGTACTTCTCCTTGAGCTCGTTCAGCAGCGGCTGGACGGCCTTCATCTCCTGCTGCGAGCGGAAGGACTTCTGGGTCAGGGGGAAGAAGATCCCCTTCACCAGCACGGTCAGGGCGATGATGGAGAGGCCCCAGTCACCGATCAGGTTGTGGATGGTGATCAGCAACCAGTACAGGATCTTGGCGAAGAAGCCGAAGAAGCCCCACTCCACCGACTTGTCGAGGTCGTGCCCGATCTCGCGGAAGGCGCCCTCGGCCTTGGGCCCGGCGTAGATCTGCAGCGACAGTTCGCGGGCCTCGCCCGGAGAGAGGCTGGCGCTGTCCTGCACCAGGAAGATGCCCCCGTGCTCCTCGCCGAGCGGCGCGGAGGTCAGGACCCCCCAGCCAGCGTCGGAGGGGATCATGGCGGTGAGGAAGTAGCGGCTGATGACGCCGAACCAGGAGACCGGGCCCTGCCGGACCACGGCGCCCTTCTTCACCAGATCGGCGACGTCCTCGTCGATCTCGAGATCGCCGTCCACCACCGCGGCGGGGCGGGCGTCGTTGGAGAACCGGGAGTACTTGCCGGTGAAGTGTTCCCCCGCCCCGACCCACAGCCGGCCGTTCAACGGGCGGTCCGTGGCGTTCTCGAAGCGGACCAGGAGGGTGCCCTGGTAGGGGTCGCTGCCCGCCGTGTAGCGCTTGGTGATCCGCAGGCCCTCCGGGCTGATCCGCTCGAAGGCGACCTCGCGCTCCGTGGAGGACAGCACCTCGTAGGAGCCATCCTTGAAAGCGCCCGCAGCCCCACCGTCCATGCCTCCGGCGAGGCCGAGGGTGGCCGTGGCCGAGAGCAGCTCCTGGGCCTCGTCACCGCCCCCGTAGGGCTTCCAGCCTCCACTCGTCTTGCCGGTCACCCGATCGACGACCCAGCTGTAGATGGTCTGGATGGCGTAGGGGCCCTTGTGCTCCGACAGCAGGAGGCCGCGCAGCACCCCGCCGGTGCTGCTCCACTCGCCCTGCCATTCGGCGGTCTGCAGGGGCAGCAGGCGCTCGGGCAGCGCCGGGGTGGAGGCCACGGGCGCCTCGCCCGCGGCAGGCTCCCCGCCCTCCACCACAGGCGCCGCCTCCAGGGCCTCAGCACCGCTGGGAGCCGCCGGGGTGGTGGCGGGCTCGCCGGGCGCCACCACCGTGGAGGGATCGGGCGCGGGGGCGGGAGGGGGGGCGATCCAGGAGGACCACAGCCACAGCACCGCCATGCTCAGCACGATGGCGATGATGGCGCGTTTCTCGTTGCCGTTGGTCTCGTTCACTGGGGGTCTCCAGCGAGGGCTGCCGGCTCGTCCGGGAGGCCTTCCAGGGGGGGCACCGGGTCGTAACCTCCCGGGTTGAAGGGATGGCACCGGAGGATGCGCAGGAGCCCGATCCAGCCGCCCTTGAGCGCACCGAAGCGGCCGATGGCGGTCAGGGTGTAGTCGGAGCAGCTGGGGTGGAAGCGGCAGACCGGGGGCATCCAGGGCCTGGTGAGGACCTGGTACAGGCGGATGAAGAGCATCAACACCCGCTTCATGGATATCAACCCCGGATCCGGCGGAAGGCCTGCCGCACCTGGGCGGCGAGCGCGACCGCGTCCGCATCGGCGGCGGAGGGGGCCGCCACGATCACCACATCCCAGCAGCCATCCAGGCTGCCGCGCTCGTGCCGGATGGCTTCACGGAGCCACCGTTTCACCCGGTTGCGGACCACGGCGTTGCCCACCTTTCGGCTCACCGCCATCCCGAATCGGCTCCCGGGGCCGGTGCCAGGCGCATGAATCAGCGTAATGCAGGCCTGACGGATACGACGACCATGGGCATGTACACGCCGATAGTCGCCGGAAGCGCGCAGCCGCACCCGGCGAGGGAGGGTCGGACGGGGGGAAGCGGCTAGCGGTCCTTGGAGGGAACCGTGACCACGAGGCGGGCACGGCCCTTCGCACGACGGCGCGACAGCACCTTCCGGCCGCCCGTGGTCTTCATCCTGGCGCGAAACCCGTGGCAACGCTTGCGCTTGATCCTGCTGGGCTGGTAGGTTCTCTTCAAAACATCCTCCAAAAGCCGATGATGAGGCGCACAGCGAGAGGCGTGCGGCCTGCCGGGGTCGGCCTGGGTAGAGTCGGCCGCGCCTCTATCCGTGCGGGATGCCCTTGGCAAGGAAGAACGCCTCACACTGCGGCCACGCGGCCCCTCCGGGGCGGGGAGGTGACCCACCGCGCTGGCCGGGCGCTGCGTCCCAGGGCGACAGCAGCCACCCGCCATGAGCCTTGACGATCATAGAAACCGACCATTTTTCCATTATTTTCATCGATTAATCGGGAGCGTCCCGGCGACGTGCTCCTGCCCTGGCCGCCCGAAGGTGCTACCGTGGCCAGGTTCGCCCGCGCCCCCCACCCCCTCGAGCCAAGGGCTGGTTTCACCGATGCAGGACCTCTGGAATCAGGTTCGGGACATCCTGATCGAGCACATCAGCCCCACCCACCTCGACGGATGGTTCACCGACGTCCGGATCGCACAGGTCGGGCAGGGCGAGGTCCTGGTGGAGGTGCCCAGCCGCTTCCACCTCGACTGGATCTCCGACAACTTCCATGAGGTCGTCCGGCGCGCCTTCTCCCGCGCCCTCGCCCGGAACGTGGCGCTGCAGATCCGTGTCCAGGACAACGGCGGCACCACCCAGGAGTCTGCCGGCGCCTCCCTCGAGGCGGAAGACCCCCAGCTCTCCCCCGAGGAGGAGCTGCTCCAGCCGGAGGCCGAAGAGCCTCCCTTGACCTCCCACCAACCCGGCTGGCGCGGGCAGCCCAACCCCGAGAAGACCTTCGACAACTTCGTGGTGGGGGCCTGCAACGAGTTCGCCCATGGGGCGGCCCTGGCGGTCTCGGACTTCCCTGGTGGCCAGTACAACCCCCTGTTCATCTACGGGGGCACGGGCCTGGGCAAGACCCACCTGGTCCACGCCATCGGCAACCGCATCCGCGCCGCCAACCCCGTGGCGTTGGTCACCTACATCACGGCCGAGCAGTTCATGAACGAGATGATCTCGGCGCTGCGGTTCAAGCGCATGCCGGAGTTCCGGGAGCGCTTCCGCAGCCGGTCCGACGTCCTGCTCGTGGACGACATCCAGTTCCTCGGCGGCAAGTCCTCCACCCAGCAGGAATTCTTCCACACCTTCGAGGCCCTCATGAACTCGGGCCGCCAGATCGTCATGACCGCCGACATGCTGCCCCGGGACATCGACGGGCTCGAGGAGCGCCTGCGCACGCGCTTCTCCGGCGGGCTCGAGGCCGATCTGCAGCCGCCCGACCTCGAGACCATGATGGCCATCCTCCAGAAGAAGGCCGAGGAGCTCAACCTCATCATCCCCTCGGATGTGGCGCTCTTCATCGCCGGCGGGGTGCGCTACAACATCCGCGAGCTCGAGGGCGCGCTCAAGCGGCTCACGGCGGTCACCGCCATGTACGGCGAGCCCATCACCCTGGAGACCGCCCGCCGCCGCCTCGCCCACCTGATCGTGCCCGAGAACCCCATCATCACACCCGATCAGGTCATCAAGACCGTGGCCCGCATCCACAACGTGAAGACCTCGGACATCACCGGCCCCTCCCACCAGAAGCGGCTGGTGCGGCCGCGGCACATCGCCATCTACCTGATCCGGGAGCACACCGATCTGTCCTTCCCGGACATCGGGCGCGCCGTAGGTGGCCGCGACTCCGCCACGGTGCAGTACGCCTACCGCCGCATCACCGAGCTGCGGGCCAAGGATCCAGACCTGCAGGCGATCCTCGAGCTGCTGGAGAAGAATCTCCACGGCTAAGAGCCTGTAGCGCGTAGGCTCCCAGCATCCGGGCTGTGGAAACCCCTGCGGAAGACCAGGTGGGGGAGCGGTGGATTGCCTGTGGACAATTGAGGGAAAGCGCGGGGTGCCCGCCGATCCCCTGAGTTATCCCCAGTGGATCCGCAGGGGAGAACACCGGATGTCCACCGCCTCCTCTGCTCATGAACAGACCTTGCAGGACGATCTCTGATGTTTTTCCGCTTTTCCACCGCGGCTGCTGCGGCTGCTAGATGATCCATAAGGATCGAGATATTCTTCTGCTGTGGTGGTGGGCTGGCCAGGCAGGGGTCCGCGGGGCTATGGAAGGGTGGCCTGAAGCGGAGTGAAGTCATGGATCTCACCCTCACCCAAGCAGATCTCGTCCGGGCTCTCGGCGCCGTGCAGGGCGTCGTGGAGCGCCGCCCCAACCAGCAGGCCCTCTCGCACGCGCTGCTCACCGCCCGCGAAGGTCAGCTCCAGGTCACCGCGACCGACCAGGAGCTGACGGTCATCCATCGTTTCCCGGCCGAGGTCGCCCAGCCGGGGTCCGCGTGCGTGCACGCGGGGCACCTCTTCCAGGTCGCCCGCAACCTCCCGGATCGTCCCGTACATCTCGAGTCCCAGGAGAACCACGGCCTGGTGGTGGACGCCGCGCCAGCCCATTTCCGCCTGGTGGGCCTGCCCCCGGATGATTTCCCCGCCCTGCCCGCCTTCGAGTCCACCGCCAACATGACGGTCAAGGCCGCGGGCCTGCTCAAGGTGATCGACCGCACCCTCTTCGCGATCCCCACGGACGACCGCCGCTACGGCCTCAACGGAGGGCACCTGGAGAGCATCGAGGACCTCGATGGGCAGGCCTTCCTGCGGATGGTCACCACCGACGGCAGCCGCCTGTGCTACTCCGGCATCCCCTACGAGGGCGAGTTCGGCATGGGGCGCCACATGCTGGTGCCGCGCAAGGCCCTGGCCGAGGTCCGCAAGCTGCTGGAAGGCTCCGGTGAGCACGTCGATATCGCCTTCGGAGAGCGCGCCGCCACCTTCACCGTGGGCTCCTCGGTGCTGCACACCCGGCTCGTGGACGGCGAGTTCCCCGCCTACCGCTCCGTGTTGCCCCAGAGCTATCTCAGGCGGGTGGTGGTCAACCGCGCGGCCTTCCGCGACGCGCTGAGGCGCGTGGCGCTCGAGGCCATCGATCAGGCCAACACCATCCGGCTACGCTTCGCCGAAGAAGAAGCCCTGGTCAGCGCCCGCGGCCTCGATCAGGGCGAGGCCCGCCACCCGGTGCCCATCCAGCTTGAGGGGGAGCCCATCGAGATGGGCTTCAACGTGCGCTTCTTCCTCGAGGTGGTGAACTGCATCGATGAGGAAGACCTCATGCTGGAGCTGGGCGAGGCCCTCTCCCCCTGCACCGTGCGCGCCCCGGAAGACGAGAGCACCCTGTTCATCATCATGCCCATCAGGCTGGATTAGTCCAGCCGGCGGGGTCCCATGCGGCTCTCCGAGGTCGCCGTCCATGACTGGCGGAACGTCCAGGCCGCCGAACTGACCCTCGACGCGGACCTGGTGGTGCTGTGGGGTGCCAACGGGGCGGGCAAGACCAACCTGCTGGAGGCGCTCGCGGTGCTGTGCACCTGGCGCAGCTTTCGCGCGGCCTCGTGGGACCAGGTGCTGCGGTACGGGGCCCAGCAGGCCGCGGTCCACGGCTCGAGCACCAGCGAGCTCGGCCGCGCGCGGCTCGGGCTGCTGCTGGCCGCGGCGTCCTCGGGGGGCACGGAGCGGCAGGCACGCCTCGACGGCGCCCCGGTGCGCGAGGCCGGGCCCTGGTTCGCGCGCCTGCGGGCCGTCACCTTCACGCCCGACGACGTGCAGATCGTGCGCGGCAGCCCGGAGCTGCGACGCCGCTTCCTGGACCGGGCGGCCTTCAACGCCTGGCCCGCCCACCTGGATCGCGTGCGGGACTTCCGGCGCATCCTGGCCCAGAAGGCGGCGCTGCTGCGCTCGGGCCGAGCGCGGGCGGCGGAGCTCGACGCCTGGGACGAGCGGCTGGCCCCGGCCGGGGCGCAGGTGGTCCAGGGGCGGCGGCGCCTCGTGCGGGCGCTCGCGGCGGGCCTGG
>JBDRKM010000329.1:0-10696 GCA_043814015.1 Pseudomonadota bacterium | reverse complement strand
GGGCGCGGCGTCCTGGCCCGCCGGCGGAGGCGGGCCGCCCGCGTGCTGGCCGTCGGGCTGCCCGGCCGGCGCGGGGCCGAGCTGGTCGGGGAGGGCTTCATCGCGCGCGCAACAGACCGCGAGCAGGGTGACAGCGACGATACCCGGGAGGAGGCGGCGCATGGCGGGGGTCCTCGGCAGAGATGGGGGGGAGGTCTAGCCGGCGCGGGCCTGGGGGGCTATCTCCAGGGCGCGCCTTGACCCCCACGCGTGGGAGCGGTCAGCTCCAGCGAGCTCTCCAGGAGTGCCTGGGCCGGCGGGGTGCAGCCCTCGCCCACGGCCCTACTCGTCCAGGAAGACCGCGCCCAGATCGATCTCGTAGAAGGCGGGCTGGTCGGCGGCGCGCACCCAGTTTTCCCCCGTGCCGCTCTCGTAGGAGACGCGGATGGCCAGATCGGTGGTGTCGTAGACCACGTCCCAGACGTTGCTGTTCATGGCGGCGACCCGGGAGATGGCCTCGGCCTGGTCCATGCCGATCTTGACCTCGACGCCGCCGTTGTCGGGCAGGATCTGCGCGCCGTCCAGCTCGAGCGCCACGCCCTGGCGGTAGGCGCGGGTCATCTCGCGCATGGGCCAGTAGCGGCCGTTCCAGGAGCCGGACTCCACCATCAGGCCAGGGTTGTCGCGCATGGGGCCGTTGGCGGCGGCCTGGTGGATGCGCACGCCGTAGGCCATGGCCTCGTCGCCCCGGTACAGGGCGCAGTCGGTGGGGTAGCCGGTCTGGATGGGCTGGCCGCCCTCCTCCACCTCGATGTAGTGGCCGCTCTCGTCCAGCACGTACTGGCCGTGCTCGTCCACCTGGAACAGGCGCACGTTGCCCTCACCGTCGATCTCCTTGGCGTCGGCCTCGCTGTTGACCAGCGCCGGATCGGTCTCGGAGGTGTGCACGGTGGCCACGCCGTCCATGTCGAAGCGCACCAGGGAGGCCTCCACCGAGCAGTCGTGGTGGTGGTGGAAGACCCCCGTCTCCAGGCCGTTGCTCTCCAGGATCACGGCCTCGGCCCCGGCGCCGTCGTGGCGGGGGTCGCCCCAGGAGACCAGGGCGTTGTAGCCGATGGTGGGGGCCCGGGTGATGCCGTCGCCCACGTCGTTGGTGAGGAAGGGCATGGCCATGGACAGGTCCGTGGCGGTCTCCAGGGCCTCGCGGGCCCTGAGCAGCGCGGGCTCGGTGTGGATGCGCTCGAAGGGGCTCTCGGCGCCCACCGCGCTGACCGCGATGCCTTCGCGGCTGATGCCGGCCAGCACGCCCAGGCTCGCGCCCAGCCAGGAGACGCTGGCGTAGGGCACGCCGTCCTTCGGCACGTAGACCGCGACCGCGGCCCAGGCGGCGATGCCCGTGTCGGCGGAGAAGTCCATGTTGCGGGTCATGTACTGCCCGCCGTCGTCGGTGTGCTCGCCCCAGGCGGCGAAGTAGGAGCAGTTGAGCAGCGGGCCCTGGTGTGCGTGGGTGGGATCGGCCTGGGCCAGCAGGGCGTCCTCGATGGCCTGCAGCGCAGGATCGATCACCAGGGCCTGCGGGTCCTGGCCGTAGTAGGCCAGCAGGGCCTCGGTGAAGCCGGACTGCAGGAACTCGGCCATGCCGCCGAGGTTGTCGAAGTCCATCTGCGAGGACATGGCCAGATCGATGAGGGTCACGATGCGGCGCGGCATCTTGATGAGGTCGTCGTCGTCGTCCCCGTACTCCAGGCCTGCGGCCGCCATGCCGTCGGCGAAGCCCTGGAACTCCTCGTGGAAGATCTCGGGGGTGTTGGGGCCGTAGTGGTCCTCCCAGACGGTATCCATCATGCCGCCGAGGATGATGTCCAGGGAGTTGGCGCTGCCCAGGCCGGCCTCCTCGGCCAGGCTCTCCATGTAGGTCCACCAGAGGTCGAGCAGGTAGGGGCCCACCAGGCGGCCGTGCTGATACCCCATGTCGTAGTGGGTGCCCTCGACGCGCAGGACGTAGAAGGGCTCGCCCCAGGGGGTCTCGGAGGCCGGGACCCGCGCCAGGATCCCGCAGCCCTCGGTGTCGAGGATCTCGCCCACCGTCCACGCTTCTACCGGGGCGGTGCAGGACCACTCCGGGGCGGTGTCGGTGTCCTGGGGTTTGTTGGGGCAGCCGGCGGCGAGGCCGAGCAGGGGGAGCAGGAGGCGGGCGGCCTTGGGCATGGGGACTCCGGGAGGGACCGGGGAGAGGCGCGGGCATTGTAGCCCGGTGGCGCTTGGGCGGGCCTCGAAAGACGATCCGGGCCGCCCGCCCGCTCACCGCGCCGCGCGCGCGCGGGCCCGCTGGACCACCGGCAGGTCGTCGTCCGGGGCGAAGCCTGCCAGCGCGTCGGTGAGCGCCGCGCGGGCGGTGGGCGCGTCTTGAAGCTCCACCCAGGCCAGGGCGGCCTCCAGCTCCATCAGGAGGGCGCCGGAGGCGCGGGCGAGATCGAGGGCCCTCTGCAGCGCCACCTGTGCGCCCTCCAGGTCGCCATGGGCCACCAGGGCGCGCGCGCGGAGGGTGAGCAGCGCGGGCAGGTAGAGCCGCTCGGCGCGCTGCTCGGCGTCGGCGATCCCGTCGGAGGCCGTGCGCTCCAGCGCCGCCATGTCGCCCTCGAGCGCGTGGACCCGGGCGAGCAGCACCGCGCGCAGGGTGCCCGCCAGGGCGGTGCTGCGCGGCGAGAACATGCGGTGGCCCACCCTGATCTCCTCCAGGACGCCCCCGCCCTCGCCCAGGGCGGCGCGCGCCCAGCCGCGGAACATGCCGGAGATCCCCTCGTACGCCGGGAAGCCGTGCTCCCGGGACAGGGCTGCCAGGCGCTCGGCGGCGTCCCGGGCGCCGGCCGCGTCGCCTTCGTGGAACCGCTCCCAGGCGTCGGTCTGGACCATGATGGCCAGGCTGAAGGGGTGGTCCAGACCTTCGGCGTGGCGCAGCCCCGCGTCGCGAAGCCGCCGGGCCTCGCGCGCGCGCCCCCCGAGCACCTCGATCAGCACGGCGAAGATCTGGGCGGTGACGAAGGGGTCCTGGCCGAACTCCACCAGGGCGGCCTGGTCGCGCTTCGGGTCGTAGAGCGCGCCGAGCTCCTCCACCCAGCGCCGGGTCTCGCCCAGCTCGCCGAGCCAGAAATGGACGTTCGCGAGGCACATGCAGCCCTGGATGCGGGTCAGGACCGCGCCCTGCCGGGCCCCGCGCTTGTGGATCTCGCGGCCCAGGCCGTCCGCGGCGTGAAGATCGCCGCTCACGAGGTAGTAGGCCCACATCCCCGTGAGGACCGCGGTGAGGTCGGTGTCATCGTCGGCGCTCGCGGCCAGCTCGCGGGCGCGGTCGTACTCCTCGCGAGCCTGCTCCGAGTCCCAGCCGCAGCGGACCTTGGCGATGTTGGCGAGCTGGACGTGGGCGCGGAAGGCGCGCGCGGCGCGCCGGGCGTCGTCCGGCAGGTGGTCGAGCGACGCCACGGCGCGCCGGAAGACCGCCTCGGCCTCCGGGTAGGCCGACAGCCGCACGGAGCGGGCCCCGGCCGCGAGGTAGAGATCCACCGCGCGGTCGTACTCCTCGGCCAGGTCGTGGTGGTGGGCCAGGCCCAGCGCCAGCTCCCCCGGTTGACCCGCGCACAGCTCCTCCAGCAGGGCCGCGATCTCGTGGTGCAGGAGGCGGCGCTCCGGGTCGCTTAGCTGGTCGTAGAGGTACCGCTGGAAGGCGGCATTGGAGAAACTGAAGCTCTCCGTGACCGCGCCCCCGATCCGCTGGGTGGCCCCGCTGCACACGAGGCGGTGGCGGCGATCCAGCTCGCGGGAGAGCTGCACGAGCAGGTGGCGCTGGGCGATGCCCTGCACGCGTCCCACCACCATGGCTGTGAACCGCACGCCCTCCACGCTGGCCGCGTCGAGGATCTCGCGCGCCTCGTGCTCCAGGCGCCCGATGCGCTCCTCGATGATGCCCTCCACGCGGCTGGGCAGCCCGGTCCACATGGCGCCCGGATCGAGGTCGTCCCGAGTCACCAGGCGTCCGTCCTCGCCCGTCACGATGCAGCCCCGCAGGCGCAGCTCGCGCAGGACCTCCAGGACGAAGAGCGGCTGCCCTCCCGTGTGGGCCAACAGGGCCTGCCGGAAGGGCTCGTCGAGGTGGTTGGGGTGCCGATCCACGAGCGCCGCCGTCAGGGCGCGGCGCTCCGCCTCCGGCAGGTTGTTCAGGTCGATCGCCACATCGCCGAGCGCGCTCTTGACCTGGCCCAGGACCGGATCGAGGGGGTGGCGCCCGCCGCCACGGCCGAGGGCCACCTCGTTCGGCCGGTACGTGCCCACGATGAGCACCCGCGCGCCCGAGAGCTGGTCGGCCAGGTAGGCGAGCAGGTCGAGGGAGGGGCGGTCGGCCCACTGCAGGTCGTCGAGGAGCAAGACGACGAGGTACCGCTCCGAGAGCGCCTCGATCACCTCGGAGGTGGCCTTGAAGATCCGCGCCTCGCTCACCTCTCCAGGGCCCCGGGCGACGCGCGCCGCCAGCCGCTCGCGCCAGGGCGCCGGGCCCCCCTGGGCGGTGCGCTCCAGCAGGGCCTGTCCGGGCACCAGGCTGTCGATCAGGTCGATGGAATTCTCCACGATCACGCGGGTGGAGAGGCGGGCCAGGCGGCGCAACCGGCAGGCCCGCTCCTGCGCGAAGGCACCGCGCATGTCGCGTACGTCGCCACAGAGCTGGGCCAGCAGCTCGATGAAGGGCTGGTAGGGCTCGCCCGGACCGGTCCGGGCGTCCGGCGCGCTCTCGACCACCAGGGCCCCCACGTCGAGGTCCAGCGCCAGCCTGGTGACCGCCTCCAGCAGGGCGGTCTTGCCCTCCCCCGGGTCACCGGCGATGAAACGCATCTGGAGCTGGCCGTCCCTCGCTCGCTCCAGGGCTTCACGGAGCGTCGCGAGCTGGCCCTGACGGCCCACCACGGGCAGGTCGCCGCGGGCCTCCCGCGCCTCCTCCAACGCCTCGCGGAGGTCGCCACAGAAGCTGGCGACGCTCGCCTGGCGCGCCTCCGGCGCGTCGCTCACCGCGCGGGTGAGGACCGCCCTCACGCCCTCGCAGGTGTCCAACCGGGCGATGAAGGCCGCCGGGTCGCGCTTGACCTCGACGGGCAGCACCTCGCCGTGGAGGCAGAAGACGGCGGTCATCCCCAGGCTGAAGACCTCGCTGCGGGGATCGGAGGCGATGCCCTGCCGGAGCACCTCCGGCGCGACGTAGAGCCGCGGCCCGCCGCGCCAGGTCAGCGCGCCGCCCGCCGCGCGGAAGAGCGAGACGCGGGCCTGCGCCTGACCGTCCACCAGCAGCGTGCGCGGCCGGATGTCGCCGTGCAGGACTCCCTGCTCGTGGGCGTGGGAGAGGGCCTCGCCCGCCGAGAGGACCACCCGGAGCGCGCGCCAGGGGTCCGTCCCCTCCGTGAGCACGGCCTGCTCCAGCGTCCCCCCCGGGACGTAGGCCGCCGAGAAGAAGCAGAGCCGGCCCTCGACGCGCGCGGGCTCGACGATCTGCTGGACGCTGCGGTGCTGGATCGTCGCGGTCCGGTGGGCGGCGGCGAAGAACTCCTCCTGGGCGGCGGGGCAGAGCTGCGCGGGGAACTTGAGGAACCAGAGCACCACCAGCGCGCGGCTCGCGTGGTCCCGGGCCTGCCAGACCACGTAGTCGGCCTCGTCGCCCAGAGACGCGATCAGCTCGTACCGGCGCTCGCCGATCAGGACCCCGGCGCGCAGCTCCGCGCCGATCCCCACCTCCTGCAGCAGGTCCGCGATCTCCTGGTCCAGCGCCTCGGTGTCACCCCCCTTGTCGCGCTGTGCCCGCCGCTCCTCCCACGCCGCCACCAGCCGGGTGGAGGGGTCTGGCCGGTGCTCCTCGCCCGCCTCGGCGCCTTCGGCGACCGCGGGCTGGGGCGCATGGTAGAGCTGGAGCGAGGCGTGGTCGAGCCAGGCGGCTTCACCCTCGGTGTGGGCCTCCTTGAGCGCGCGCCGCGCGGTGGTCAGCGCCACGTCGAGTCCACCGGAGAACAGCGCGGGGTAGAGGGCTCGGGCCAGGACCCCCGAGCCGCTGGTGGAGAGCGGGAAGCGCGACGCGATGACGGCCTCCAGGCCCCCGTGCTCCACGGTGCCGCGGTGCAGCGCGAGCGCCACGCTGCCCAGCCGGCTGTCAGGCGTGGCGGCCTGGCCGCTCAGGCAGGCGCAGAGCGTCACGAGGTGGACCGTGGCGGCGTGGGGGCAGAGCAGATCGCGCAGGGCGTCGGGATCCAGCCTGTCCTGCTCCGCACCCTCCTCGGCGCTCATGACCAGGAAGGCGCCGCCCTGGGCGGTCGTGCCGTGGCAGAGCAGGTGGACGATGGTGACCGGGTGCCCGGCGGCGGCGGCCTGGTCCAGCGCGCCGCGGATGGCCGTGCGGCTGGCGTGGGGAACGACCGTCAGCTGCGCGCCGGTCGCCGCCAACGCCAGCCGGTGTTCCCGGACCGGCACAGCCCCTCCCACCGCGGACCACGCGAACAGGACGTGAGCCCCGGCCCCCCAGTCCGCCGTGGGCCTGGCCGTCGGCGGGACCCCCGGCCACTCGTAGCGGAGCCGGCACCACTCGGTGTCGAAGAGCCGCTCATCCGTCGCCGACAGCGTGAGGATCTCCCACGGCAGCGCGTACAGCTCCGCCGCCCCCGAGACGATGGTGACGCGCACCGGCCGGCGCTCCTGGACGGCCTGCCCGATCCGTCGCTCGTCCTCGCCGAAGCCCGCGGCTCCCAGGAACTTCCTCAGTTCCTCACCCAGGCGCTTGACCTGTTCGGGCGGGGGGTTGGGCCGCAGCACCTGGGTGAGCAGCCGCCCGACCGCGTCCGTCCAGTCCAGTGTGCTCTCCCCGTAGACCCCCCTGCCGAGCCGAAGGCCGTACCCCTGGGACTCGAAGTGGAAGCCGTATGGGTCTTCCATCTTCTTTTTTCGCATGAACTCCAGCGTGATGTCCAGGGGCGCCTGCGTGGCTTCGGGCACGCCGCTCATGCCGGGCTCGATGGCTGGAATTGCAGGTAGGGACCGGCGTAGCCCAGCGGGCGACAGTGGCGCAGGAAGCGCTCGATCATGCCCGGCTCCCGGAGCTTCCTGGGCGCCTTCACGCCGATGATGGTGAAGGGCTGGCCGGCGTAGGGGCTGGCGCCGCCCGCGCCGACGAGCTCGGCGTTGGAGCAGGGGCCGTCCGGGCCGAGGTAGCAGATGAGGTCCGGGCCCATGATGACCGGCGCGCCCCCATCGCTCCGGTAGGCGAAGAGGTTCTCGTTCTGGTCGTAGATCGTGAGGCCCACGTGATCCTCCGAGTGAAAGCGGATGCGGCCCAGATCGAGCCCGCTCGCGCTGCTCTGCTGGATCTCCACCAGCTTCCCGCGGAACAGGACCCCGCCATCGCCGTCCAGGGCCGCCAGGATGGCCGCCACGGGATCGGCGCCGGTGGACGAGGCGGTGCGCCAGGCCGCCCCGATCCGCTGCGCCCGGCTGATGCCGCCCGGGACCCCGACGCGCCTGAGGTCCATCCCCCGCATGGCCCACATGGCCATGGCGCCCAGCCCCCCGAAGGCGGCCCCCGCCGCGATGGAGATCCCCACGGCCTCGACCTGCTGGGGGTATTGGGCGGTCACCTCGATGCAGGTCCCGTCCTCCGCGGTGTAGATGACGGGCGCGATGGGCAGGCGCCGGCCGTCAGAGAGGGAGGTACCCTCGGCGAAGGTCAGCACCTCGAGGGAGGGCACGGCCCGTCCGGCGCCATCCGCGTCGATGACCGGCAACCCTGCGCGGCACCCCACCAGCATGGGCGCCAGGCTGTTGACGGCCCCGACCTCCACGGGCACCACGCCCGCCAGCGTCACCCCCTTCGCCGCGGCGAGCGCCTGGAAGGCGCGATCCAGGGCGCGGTAGTCCGAGGTGGCCTGCTGCGTGGCGGCGGTGGGCGACCCGAAGAACGCGACGACGCCATACCACGCCTCCCGCGCGATCCAGCCGGGGTCGCAGAGCAGAACCCGGCTCCCGCTGGGCTCCTCGGCGAGGATGGCCGCGAGCACCTCACGCGACATCCCGAGCGGCCCCCCGCCGCCGCTGCCCAGGAACGCTCCGCCCAAGAGGATGTCCCCCATGTCCTGCTGCGAGAGAATGCGACCTTTGATTGCCATGAGCCAGGCCTCCTCCATCCGATGGACGTACTTCCACCAGCGCAGGCTCGCCAGGTTTGGCCTGACGATTGTCACCACTTGCGATGCCACCCGGTGCTCCTGGGCCCGTGGGCCCCGGTAGCGCGGAGCCCGTAGCCCTGGCCGCTTCCGGTTATCCCCCCGCTCCACCCCGCGGTGCCCCATGCCCCTCCCCCCCTGGTACACCCTCGCCCTCCACGCCTACCTGGCCCTGGCGCTGGTGAGCTTCGCGGCGTTGATGCTGCTGTCCGCGCCCTACGGCCGGCATGGCCGCGTGGGCTGGGGCCCGGGCCTGCCCACCCGCCTGGCCTGGCTGCTGTGGGAGTCGCCCCAGGTGCTGGTGTTCCTGGGGGTGTTCCTGGTGGGCGCGCGCCGCGCCGAGGCCGTCCCGCTGGCCCTGCTCGCGCTCTGGATGCTGCACTACGTCCACCGCACCTTCATCTACCCGCTGCGCATGCGGGCCGATCCCGCGCGCCGCACCCCCTGGCTCATCCTGGTCCTGGGCATCGGCCACAACGCGCTGTGCAGCGTGCTCAACGCTTCCTGGCTCACCTCGGTCGGGCCCGGCTACCCGGCGGGTTGGCTCGCGAGCCCGGCCTTTCTGGTGGGGGCCGCTCTTTTCCTCGCGGGCTTCGCCATCAACCGCCACGCGGACGCGATCCTGCGCGGCCTGCGCCGGCCGGGCGAGGGGGGCTACGGGCTGCCCACCGGGGGCCTGTACCGCTGGGTGTCCTGCCCCAACTACCTGGGGGAGATCCTGACCTGGTGCGGCTTCGCGCTGGCGGCCTGGTCCCCGGCGGGGCTGGCGTTCGCGGTCTACACCGCCGCCAACCTGGTCCCGCGCGCCATGGACCATCACCTCTGGTACCGGCGGCGGTTCAGGGGCTACCCGAAGGAGAGACGAGCCCTGCTGCCCTTCGTGCTGTGATCGCGGCTACCTCACCGCCCGCACGTAGGCGTCCCGGTCCTCCAGCCAGCCGTACAGGTAGGCCTTCTCCTGCTCGTAGTTGTTGGTGTTGCTGCTGCCCCAGTAGTTGCTGAACTGCCGGCCCCAGACGCCCCAGTCGCGGGTGGCGGAGCGGTCGATCAGGGCGTAGGCCTCATCGAGCTGGGCGGTCATCCAGTCGGCGCGCAGGGGGCCGTCGGTCTGCAGGGCGTCCAGCCGGCTCCAGAGCCGCGCGGCGGCCTCGGGGTGGGCCAGGAAGTGGTTGAAGATGCCGTTGTAGCCGCGGTAGTCGTTCCAGGTGGAGCTGGAGACCCGGTAGGTGTACCAACCCTGGCCGAAGGAGTGGTTGAGGTCCCAGGGTGAGAAGCGGAACTGGGGCACGGCGGGGTCGTGGTACAGGTAGGCGTTCTTGCCGGCCGAGTCCTCGGAGAGGGTCCAGGCCACGAACAGGAACCAGTCCATGAAGTCGTCCACGTCGATCCAGTCGGCGGCGCCCGCCCAGAAGGCGTCGTCGTCGTGGTCGGCGGAGAAGGCCACGAGGGAGTCCAGATCGCTCCAGTCGGTCTCGGGCTCGCCCTCCTTCTTGTCGTAGCCGTCGTGCAGGGTGGTCTTGGTGTTGCCGCTGGCGTTCCAGCGGTAGAAGTTGGCGTCGTGGTTGTAGGACTTGTAGAGGTTGCCGTCGCGGGAGAACCCCATCTCCTGGGCGAAGTGGTCGTCGGGGCGGTCGGCCATGGTGTAGAGGCCGTGGTAGTTGCCGGAGAGGTAGATCACGGCGAAGAAGGTGCGCGGGGCCAGGCGCTGTGCCTCCCAGTACTCCGCCATGGCGGCCCAGGTCCGGTAGCCGAGCCACTGGCGCACGTAGGAGTTGTCGTCGAAGGGGGTGATGGCGACCAGGTTGTCCTTGTTGCCCATGCCCCAACGGCTCGCGTCGAGGTCTTCGCCCGAGAATGTCAGTGTGTAGCTCTGCTTCGGGTAGTTCACGCTGACCGCGCCCCGGACCTGCATCTCCCCTTCGTAGGCGTGGCCATCGACGGTGAGCGTGGTGGGGACATCCGTCTGCGACACGGTGCCATGGGGATCGAGGTGGAAGACCGGCAGCCCCCACTCCTCGGTGTAGGTGGAAGGGTCCACGGGCCGGTTCTGCGGATCGCCCACGGCGTCGGCCACCCAGAAGGTGGCCAGGGCGCTCTCGGGGAAGGCCGCGGCGTCTCCGCGCGGGCGCACCACCAGCATCAGATCGTAGCGGGCGCCCTGATCGTAGGCTGGGGTCCAGGTCAGCTCCCAGGTGCCGGGGTCCAGGGTGGCGCCCGCAGGCGTGGACTGCAGCGAGGCCGTGAAGTCGCCGCGGCGCGCGCCGCTGCCGCAGGAGAAGCCGAAGGCGATGGCCTCGCCCTCCACGAAGAAGGGATCGGAGAGGTCCACCCGGGGCTCGCAGCGCTCGCCGCTGGGGGGCGGGCCGGTGTCCACCGCGCTGTCCCCGGGGTCGGGCGCGGTGTCCTCCGGGATCATGAGCGGGGGGTGGCTGCAGGCGGCGAGGAGCAGGAAGGCGATCATGGTCGGGTCAGTATGC
>JBDRKM010000328.1:0-8668 GCA_043814015.1 Pseudomonadota bacterium | reverse complement strand
GCCGCTCGTCAGACGGGAGGCCGCTCGCAGGCTCTCAGCGTCTCTGCGCCTCTGCGTGAGATCCTGCGAGGCCACGCCTCGCCTCGGCGATTCCCGCCAGCCACGGACATCTTGGCGGCTTGGCGTCTTTGCGCGAGATCCATCTGCCCCGAGCTGTTTCCGGTTAGGACGTCTCCGCCCTCACCCGAGCCGTCGTATGCCCTCTCCCCGCGCCGCCCTGCTCCTCGCCCTCGGGCTCGCCGCGTGCGATCAGCCCCCCTCCGAGGGCCCCGCGCCCCTGCCGCAGGTGGAGCGGCCCAACATCCTGCTGTTCACGCTGGACACCGTGCGGGCGGACGCGCTGGGCACCTACGGCAAGAAGGGCCGCGGCACGCCCAACCTCGACTCCCTGGCGGAGCACGGGGTGCGGTTTGAGCGGGCGTATACGGTCACGCCGCTCACCATCCCGGCCCACTCCTCGCTGTTCACGGGGCTCCTGCCCCCGCGTCACGGGGTGCAGGACAACGGCGACTTCTTCCTGGCCGAGGGGGCCACCACCCTGGCCGAATTGCTGCGCGATGCCGGCTACGACACCATGGCCGCGGTGGGCGCCGAGGTGACCTCCCACCACTGGGGCTTCGCTCAGGGCTTCGACGACTACTTCGACGACATGGGCGCGGTGCGCGGCGAGGAGAAGAACCGCTGGCGCGTGGAGCGCCCCGCGGATCAGGTCGCCGCGGACGCCGGGGCCTGGCTGGAGCGGCACCAGGACGCCGAGCGTCCCTGGTTCGCCTGGGTCCACATGTTCGACGCCCACGCCCCCTACGAGCCCCCCCCGCCCTTCGACGCGCTGTTCGAGGGCCGCCCCTACCTGGGCGAGGTCTGCTGGGTGGACCTGCAGGTCGGGCTGATGCTGCGCCGCCTCAACGAGCGCGGCGCCCTGGATCGCACCTGGGTCTTCGTCATGGGCGATCACGGCGAGGGCCTCGGGGACCACGGCGAGGCCATGCACGGCGTGCTGCTGTACGACGCCACCACGCGCATCCCCCTGCTCGTCCGGCCTCCGGGTGGCCGCGCGGGCGGCCTGGCGGTGGGTGAGCCCGTCAGCCTGGTGGACGTGATGCCCACGGTGCTGTCCGTGGCGGGAATCGCCGGCCCCACGGATCTCGACGGCCGCGATCTGGCCCCCCTCATGGCCGGTGAGACAGGCCCCGAGCAGGCCCGCGACATCTACATGGAGAGCCTCTACGCCTTCCGCCACTACGGCTGGGCCCCGCAGCGCGCCCTGGTGAAAGATGGTTTCAAGCTGATCGACTCCACCACCCCGGAGCTGTACCGCCTGGGCCTGGAGGAGGAGGACCTGGTGGGGAGCATGGGCGAGCGCCGCGATGCCATGCGCGGGCGCGTTCAGGAGCTGGTGGCCGCCATGGAGCCCCAGACCGCCGCCTCGGATCGCGCCCAGCTCTCCGCCGAGCGCATGAGCCAGCTCGCCGCCCTCGGCTACATGACCGGCGTCGTCGAGCCCGCGCCTGAGACCGCAGGGCTGCCGGATCCCGTCACGCGGCTGCCCGTGCTCGCCAAGCTGGAGCAGGCCCGGCTGGCGTTCCAGGCGGGCAAGCTCGACGAGGCCCGCGCCCTGGAGGAGTCCATCCTGGAGGACGAGCCCCACCTCACCGACTCCCGCATGCTGCTGGCCAATATCATGATGGCCCAGGGCGATCTGGCTGGGGCGCGGTCGCTGCTGGAGGCGCTCGAAGCCGAGAGCCCCAGCTCCCAGGCGCGCGCCATGCTGGGGTCGATCCTGCTGCGCAGCGGCGATGCGCTCGCGGCCCGCGCCACGCTGCAAGCAGCCCTGGATCTCGATCCCTACCTGGCCCAGGCCTGGGTGCCCTACCTGCACGTCCTGATCTCCTCGGGTGATCTGGAGGCTCTGGAGAGCGCCCTGGGCCTGGCCCGCGAGAACCTGCCGGACGACGTGGCCGTGCGCAGCATGTACGGGGTGCTGTTGGCCATGAAGAGCAACTTCGCCGAGGCTGAACCCGTTCTGCTCGGCACCATGGCCGAGCAGCCCGATCTGCCTTTCTGCCATCTGGCCCTGGCCGCCGTACGCCGGGCCCAGGGGCGGGAGGAGGAGGCGGAGTCGCTGCTGGAGGAGGAGCTCCGGCTCTACGGCACCATCGGCGCCCGGTACCAGCTCGTGGAGATTCTGGCCGGTCAGAAGCGCTACGAGGAACAGCTCGAGCAGCTCATGGCCATCGCGGCCCAGGAGCCCCCCAGCTTCCTCACCCACCACTCCCTCGCCCAGGCCCTGTACAACCTGAAGCGCTACGAGCAGGCCGAGGCCGAGGTGGACACCTGCCTGGAGCTGGCGCCGACCTACCCGGCTTGTGCCATGCTGCGGGCCAACATCCTCAAGCGCCTCGGGCGGCAGGAGGAGGCCGTCGCGGCCTACCGATTCGCCCTGCAGCTCGTGGGCCAGGAGGATGCCGAGGGGGCCGCTTCCTCACCCTGAAGCAGATCGGCCGCCGGGAGCACCCGACGGCCGCCTCTCGGTGGGAGGGGAGGACCTACTCGAGGCCGACCCGGATCTCGTAGGCGCCGGTGTCGCCCACGCAGTCCCAGTTGTAGATCACGACCTCGTAGGTGCCGGCCTCCGCGCCGCGGATGACGGCGGAGGGGCAGCTGTACTCGGGGGGCGGGAAGGTGCACGTGAAGGTGTCGTCGGCACCGGTGACCGTGCAGCCGCTGGGATCGTTGATCCAGAAGGCCGGGTCGAAGGTGGTGGCGTCGGCCACGGTGTCGACCGTGATGGTGAGGTTGTCACCGGCGTTGGCGTCGAAGGTCCAGACATCGACCACGCCCAGCGTGCAGTCGATCTCGCCCTGGCCGGACTGGCCATCGTAGGAGGCGGTCGCGTAGTTGTAGACGTAGGTGCCGCAGTACTCGTAGTAGGCTGTCTCGTACTGGGGCGAGGTGTAGTCGAAGGTCCACGCGAAGTCGAGCTGGCCGTTCTGGGTGAAGGTGCCGTAGGGGCTACCGTCGTAGGCCACGGTCCACCAGTAGGGGCCAGGGTACACGTAGCCGTGGTAGCCGTAGGCACCGTAGTCGACCCCGTAGCCGGTCTGCAGGACCTGGCTGATGTCGCCGTAGTACCCGGAGTAGGAGTTCCAGTAGCCCATCACGAAATTGTAGTAGAAGCCGCTCTCGGAGTAGTAGGTCAGCTGCGGGAAGAGGTAGCAGTCGGAGGTGCCGTCGTCGCGGGTGAGCTCGGAGGTGATGTCGAAGGCCCAGTCGCAGTCGGCGCAGTCGCCGGCGTACTCGGTGCCGGTGAGGCTGATGGTGGCGTCGCACTCGGTGGTGCCGGCGCGGTCCGTCAGGTAGGTGAGTTCGCCATCGAGGGTGAGACCATCATCGCCGTAGGAGAGGTGGGCGGAGCCGTCCAGGTCGAGGACCCAATCACCCGTGTAGACGCTGCGGGCGGCGTCGTCTGCCTGGGCCGAGAGGTTCATGTCGGCGTCGGTGTCGGAGTCCGCGTCGGCATCGGTGTCGGTGTCGGTGTCGGCGTCGGTGTCGGAGTCGGTGTCCCCTTCCGGGGTTCCGGTGTCCTCTTCTTCCTTGCAGGCCGACAGGCTCAGGCTGAGCCCGAGCAGGGTGAGGGGGATGAGGTGGCGGGTTGACATGGGTCTCCTCTGGGGGCGGGGGGTGAGCGATACCAGCCTACCGGAATGCGCGCGGGATCGCCACACCGCGGAGGGCTGCCGGGGATCAGCCCTCGTCCTGGGCCATGAACGCGCTGGGGAAGCGCGCCAGGAAGGCGATGGCGTGCTGCAGCTCGCGGGTGTCCATGCACTCGCCGATCTTGTGGGTGTTCTGCTCGATCCCGGGGCCCAGGCCCAGCATGGCCGGGTGCTTGACCGCGCCGGAGACCACCCAGCGCTTGCGCGCGGGGACCGGGATGGAGCGGTCGTCCCTGGGCACGGGGAAGCCCACGCCGTCGGTGGAGAAGATCCAGCGGGCCACGCGGGGCTCTTTGCGCAGGTGCCCGCCGCGCTGGGGGGCTCCCGCCGAGATGGCCGGGGTGATGACGTCCTGGTAGGCCTGGACCGCGGCCTGGATGGCGGGGTGGTCCTCGGGGGTGACCCAGCCCGGGTAGATGGCCGCGTTGTCGGGCCGGGCACCCTTCCAGGTGGGATCGGTGTAGCGAGGAACCGTGACGGACACGGCCAGGCCGGCGGCGCGGGCCCGGGCCACGGCGGGCAGGCGCTCGATGTCGGCCAGGGCCTGCTCCGGGGTCTCGCCCACGGTGAGGCGGCGGTCGAAGCGCACCACGAGGCGATCGGGCACGGCGCAGTCGCTGGGGGTGTCCAGGCGCGCCCAGGAGGCGGTGCGGGTGCCGTGACCCAGGAAGGCGTGATCCAGGAAACCGTCGCGGCGGTCGTAGGCGGCCGCGGCTTCGGCCACGATGGCGCCGCCGAACTCCAGCGGGTTCAAGCCCTCCCAGGGCATGGAGCCGTGGCAGGAGCGGCCGGCGACGGTCAGCTCGATCTGCATCCGGCCGCGCTGACCGCGGTAGATGCCCAGGGCGCCCAGCTGGGCGCAGCCCGTGCCCTCCGTGAGGATGACCACGTCGGGGACCAGCTCCGGCGCGGCGCCGGGCAGCACGTGGCGCACCAGGTACATGGGGCCGCCGCCGTCGTTGTCCTCCTCGGCCACCGAGGCGTAGGAGCGCACGATGACCCCGCGCAGCGCGCCTTCATCCGCCAGCTCCAGCAGGATCTTGGTGGCCACCACCTGGGCCACCACGCCGCCGAGCTGATCCGCCGAGCCGCGGCCGAAGATCAGGTGCTCCCAGTCGGCATCGGGGGGCAGCCAGCCGAGCTGGGAGCGCAGGAAGCCGCGGTCCACCACGGACTCGTCCTGCAGGCCCTCGTAGGCGTCGATGCCGCCGAGCTTGGCGCGCCACTGATCGCGCAGGGCCGCCACCGTGTCCGAGTGGCCGTCGAGGTAGATGACCTTCTTCTCGGCGCGGGGGATGCCGTCGGACGGGTCCTCCACCGTCCAGACCAGGTTGCCGAAGCCGTCGAAGCCCACATCCTCGGGCCGACGCACGGCGCCGCAGCCGATGATGGCCATGCGCAGGCCCTCGAGGCGGGGGCCCTCGTGGTTGGACAGGCCGCAGCGGGGGTCGCCGCCCTCCTTCGCCGGGCGGTCCACGAAGTCGGCCGGGACGCGGATGGCTTCGGCCAGGATCTCGCGAGCCAGGGGGAGGTAGTCTTCGGCCAGGGCGGCGATGCGATCGGCGAGCGCGGTCATGACAGCGCCTCCAGCTTCTCGGCCAGCCCCTCGACCTTGGCGACCGCGAGCATGGCCATGATCACGTAGACCTTCCACTGGGCCTCGCGGGCCACGTTCACGCGATGGAGATCCATGACACCGTGGCTCACCTCGGCGCCGATGTCCGCGGGCAGGCAGTGCAGGTAGAGCGCGGAGCCGCCCTGCGTGAGGGCCATGCGGCGCTCATCGCAGATCCAGTCGCGGTGCCCCGCGTTGTTGGCCAGGCAGCGGCGCTCGATGGCGGCCATCTCCGCCTTGTCGCCGGCCTTGTTGGCGGCCACGCGCTCCATCATCAGGGCGTAGGGGCCCCAGCTCTTGGGGTAGACCGCCACCGCCCCCGCGAAGGCCTCGTCCATGTCGTGGGTGATGCGGAAGGAGCCGCCGTGCTGGGCCGCGTTGGCCTTGGCCGCGGCCATGGTCTCGGGCAAGAGCTCGTAGCCCTCGGGGTGGGCCAGCACGATCTCGGCGCCCTGGCGGGTGAGCAGGGTGGCCAGGCCCTGGGGCACGGACAGGGGCTTGGCGTAGGAGGGGGAATACGCCCAGGAGACGGCGATCTTCTTGCCCTGCAGGCCGTCGGGGAAGTTCTGGCGCAGCCAGAGCAGATCCGCCAGGGTCTGGGTGGGGTGGTCGATGTCGCACTGCAGGTTGACCATCGGGACCTGGCGGGGATCGTCGGTGGCGCACAGGTAGTCGGTGATGCCCTTGAGCATGTCCCGCATGAAGCGGTTGCCTTCGCCCAGGATGAGGTCGTGGCGCACGCCCAGCGCATGCGCGTTCATCCCGAGCATGGCGCCGGTCTCCTCAGAGGTCTCGCCGTGGGCCACCTGGGTGGAGGAGCCATCCACGATGACCGGCTGCATACCGAGGCGGGCGGCGGCGCCGGCCCAGGCGGACTTGGTGCGGGTGCTGTTGTCGAAGAAGATGGCGTAGGCCAGCTCGTGGGGGCAGAGCGGGGCCTTGATACCGGCGCGATCCAGGGCGAAGAAGCGCTGGGCCACGCCCAGGAGCGCCTCCAGCTCGGGCTGGGACCAGTCCTGGGTGAGCAGGAGGCTCTTGCCGAAGAGGGCGGGCAGGGCGGCAAAGGGATCCATGGGGGCTCCTGTGTTCTAGGCGGGACGGGGCAGCATGCGGACGATGCGGGTGCCGGTGAGGCCGTCGACGGCCTCCAGCAGGCGCTCGGGGCGGCAGATGAGGACCTCCTCGCCGCCGGACTCCAGGAAGTGGATGGCGGCCTCGACCTTGGGGCCCATGGAGCCGGGCGGGAACTGGCCGGCGGCCAGCAGGGCCTTGAGCTCGGCTACGTCCGTGAGCGGCAGGGGGGTGGGGTGGTCGGTGAGGTAGTCCTTGAAGATGGTGTCGATGCCGGTGGTGATGATCAGGCGGTGGGCGCCGAGCCCCGCGGCCAGCAGGGCCGAGGCGTGGTCCTTGTCGATGACGGCCTCGATCCCGCGGTGCCGGACACCCCTCGGCCACCACGGGGATGCCGCCGCCGCCGCAGGCGATGACCATGACCCCGGCCTCCACCAGGCTGCGGATGATGTCGAGCTGCAGGATGCGGCTGGGCTTGGGGGAGGGGACCACGCGCCGGTAGCCGCGGTGGCTGTCCTCCACCATGATCCAGCCGCGCTCTGCCTGCAAGACCTCGGCTTCTTCCTGGGAATAGAAGCGCCCGATGGGCTTGGTGGGGTGCTGCATGGCCGGGTCGTCGGCGCTGACCTCGACCTCGGTCACCACGGAGATCACGTGGCGCCGCTGGCCGTAGTCGGCCAGCGCCTCGCGCAGGGTGAGCTGGAGCATGTAGCCCAGGCTCCCTTGCGAATCGGCGACCAGGGAATCGAGCGGCACCTCGTGCAGCGTGCCGCGGGCCAGCTCGGACCGCAGCTGCATGAAGCCCACCTGCGGGCCGTTGCCGTGGGTGAGCACCAGGGGCAGGCCACGGGCCATGAGCGCGGCGATGGGGGCCACGGTCTGCCGAGCGATGTCGAACTGGTGGGCGACGTCCAGCGCGCCGCGGGGGTCGATGAGCGAGTTGCCGCCCATGGCCAGGACGCACAGATCGGGGGGGATCATGGAGGGGGGGCCTCGGGGAGAGGGCCGGGGGACTATCACGGTTCGGGGGTGCCAGGGAGGGGCTCCTTCGGCTCGATCTCGTCCGGCAGCACCAGGCGGTGGGGGGCCGTCCGCCAGCATGTCGGCGGTCTCGCGCGCGAGCCCGGCCGCGGCCAGGCGCATGCAGTCAGCCTGGCGGAGGGCGTCGAGGGCGGCTGTGGTTTTTGCCCTCCAGCCCGCCCCTGTGATACCGTGACCCTCCGGCGGACGGGCCCTCCGTGGCACGCCCGCGACGCCGGAAAGGAGATCTCCATGGCTTTGAACTTCCCTTCTGGAACGTCCGCCGCCTGTACCCTCACGGGTCTGGCCCTGTCGGTCGCTGGCTGCGGTGGCATGGCCATCGACGGCGTGGTGGTGGATCAGGCCGGCCAGCCGGTGGCCGACGCCGCCATCACGGTGCTGGAGACCCCCTGCCAGGCCAAATCCGACGCCTCCGGCGTCTTCGCCCTGTCCTGTACACCTGGGGCCTACAACCTCACCATCAGCCAGGTCGGGTACGTCTCTGCCACCCTGGAGGGCTTCGACGCTTCGGAACGCAAGCGCTACGACCTGGGCCGGCAGGTCCTGGTCCGCATCCCCGAACAGAAGGGCCTGCTGTTGTTCTCGGGTGCCGAGTTCAAGCCCCTGGAGCCTGGCCTGCTGGAGCGCAGCACCGGCGGCGCCGGGCAGGGCCAGTACCGTCACTACTGCCTCGACCGCGACGGTTCCAAGCCCAACCAGCTCTCTGCCGGGGTCCACGTCTTCTACGATCACGAGTCCACGGGCTGGCGGGCCTTCAGGCTCGACGACGAGGGCTGCGCCTACCGCATGTCCCCCAACAGCCCCACCAGCTGGGGCGTCGACTACAGCGAGAAGGCCGAGGTGAAGACCACCCAGCTCGAGCGCGATCTCGTGCGCGCCGACATCACGTTCGAGGTCGGTGAGTACTTTTTCGCCGACTGGGAGCAGGGTTTCTTCACCAAGGCCAAGGGCGAGGACCACCGCTACTCTGGGTCGTGGGTGGTGGTGAAGTAGGGCGGAGGCCTACAGCCTCCCCATCCGCCGCACCAGCAGGCCCGCCACCAGGGCCGCCAGCAGGAGCCTCACGGCCGCCGGGGTCCAGGGGGGGACCACACCCGTGGCGGCCTGGGCCTGCGCGATGGTGGCCAGCCCCTCCCAGGCGATCACGGGCAGCGCCGCCAGCAGGACGGGCCCCGCGCCGGCGCCAAGCAGCGCGGGCAGGGTCGCGCCCACCACCGCGGCGGGG
>JBDRKM010000327.1:0-9621 GCA_043814015.1 Pseudomonadota bacterium | reverse complement strand
GCCCGCGCTGCGGCTTCCCTGCGGGGGGAGGATTCCTCTCCCCGCACCGCTGACGCTCCCCCCTCCCCGCGCCCTATTGGCGCGCGCGCCTGCGGCGCGTGATCTACTATCGACGTATTTGCGCGTAGAACGCGCAAATACGTCGATAGTAGATCAGGTGCGGCGGGTGACCGGGACCCACACGATCCCGAAGCCGGTGAGGCGCACGTCGCGGGGCCCGAGACGGATCGGGACCTCCACGGTGGCCTCGAGGGCGCGCTCCTGTTCGGCGCGGACCGCGGCGAGCTTCTCGGAGAGCTCGGCCTCGAGGGCCGTCAGATCGCCGCGCAGGCGCCCGATCTCGTCCTCGATCTGGCCCATCCGCCCCCGGGTCTTCGTGGTCTGGCGGCGCTTGCGCACGGCGGTGGAGAGGCTGCGCTTGCGCCCCCCGAGAAAGGACAGCAGGGTCTCACCGACGTTGACGGCCTCTTCGATCCGGTGGGCGCGCAGCGCGCCCTGCTGGTCGGCCAGGCTGGCCTCCTTGGCGGCGATGCGCTCCCGGAGCTTGCGGGCCCGCTCGGCGTAGCGCTCCTCGAGTTTGCCGGTGGCGTCGTCCACGCGTTGCAGCACGAGGGCCCGAGCGCGGGCCTCGAAGCCCTCGCGGGGCTCCCCGGCCTGGCCCCAGAGCTTCAGCGCCGGGTTGGAGAGCAGGCCGCGGGTCGCCTCGCGCTGGACGCGCTGCACCAGGCGCCGGCCCAGGTCGAGGAGCTCGCGTTCCTCGTCGATCCAGGCAGGGAGGCGGTGGAAGAGGCTGCCGGGCGGGGGCTCGGCGCACAGGTCGCCGTCAGCGAAGGGGACGGCCACCGGCTCGCCCTGGCCCGCCTCGCCCAGGGGGAACAGGCAGCGCTGCAGGGACTCCTCGAGCACGAAGCCGGCCTTCTTCTCCTGGAAGGTCAGGGCGAGCTCTGCGAGGAGGGCGGGGCGGTGGACCAGGAGGCCGTCGGGGCGTGCGGCCTCGGCCATCACCCCCAGGCTCGGGGCCAGGCGGGCACCGAAGGCCACGGCGGGATCGAGGAAGGCGACCGGACCTGGCGCGGGCGGCGGGACCTCCAGGAGACCCTCTGGGGTCACCGTGGCAGGGGCCGCGATGGGGGCGGTGCCCGCCGGTGGGGCGGGGGTCTCCGGGGCTGGGGCGTGGCCACCGATCTCAGCCACCAACCGCTCGATCTCGAGCGCGGTGAAGGGCCCGCGCAGCCAGCACAGGGAGTGACGGCTCTGCACGACGCAGGGCTCCTCGCGCCCCGGTTGGACCACCAGGAAGCTGCGCTTCTCCAGCCCTGCCACGGCGCTGTCCAGGCCGGGCCAGGCCAGGCCCGTGAGCAGGCGGTCGCGATCCTGGCGGGTGGACAGGCGCCCGATGCACCACAGACCGGCGTTGGAGAGGGCCTTGTAGTCCAGATCCACCGGGTTCTGGGTGGCCAGCAGCACGCCGAGGCCCACGGCCCGGGCCTGCTTCATCAGGCCCAGCAGGCTGGCCTTGGCGGGTGGGTTGGCCGGATGCGGCGGCAGGTAGCCGCTGACTTCATCGAAGAGCAGCAGGGCGCGCAGGCGCTCCGTGCCCGGCTGGGCCCGGCTCCAGGCCCGCACCCGGCCCAGCAGCAGCGAGACAAAGAACTGCCGCTCGGCCTCCTCGAGGTGCGCCAGGTGGAAGACATGCACGGACGTGCGCGCCGCCGGGGCCAGCAGGGCCTCGATGTCCAGGGGAGCCCCGTGGGACCACGCCGCGAAGCCAGGCGCCGCCACCACCGCGTTCAGGGCTACCGCCAGGTCCATGCGCGCGGCGGGCGGGAAGAAACGATCCAGGGGGAGGACGCCGACCGTGTCGAAGGGGGGCTCCAGCAGCGCCAGGATCAGGCTGGGGAGGTCCGGGTCGCGGCCCGCGAGCCAGGCGCGATCCAGCACCTGGGAGAGCACGACGTGGGCCGGATCGCGCAGCGGGTCGGCCTTGCGGCCCACCAGGCCCAGCAGCCCGCCGACCAGGTCGGCCACCAGCGCGTGGCGGGCCTCGTCCTGGCCCAGGACGGCGGGGGGTGGGCGCTGGAAGCAGCCGACCACGTCCACCGGCAGACCCGCCCCGGAACCCGGGGTCCACACCGAGAGCGCCAGCTTGTCGGCCAGGGCCGCCACGTCCGTGGCCCCCAGCCCCCAGCGCGCCAGGCCCTCACGCCAGCGCGAGCAGACCTCCGCCGGGTCCTGCTCTCCGCTCCAGGGGGCGGCCTGGGCGGGGGCCAGGTCCCGGAACAGCAGCCCCAGGTTGGAGAGGTCGCCCTTGGGATCGAGGGCGATCACCGGCACGCCGGCCCGGACGGCCTCCTCGATCAGGACGAGGGAGAGGCCGGTCTTGCCGCTCCCCGTCATCCCCACGACCACGCCGTGGGTGCGCAGGAGGGCCGGATCGAGGCGGAATTCGCGACCGCCGTCGAGGCGCCGGCCGAGCATGAGCGGTGCATCCATAGAGGCTCCCAACGGACCGGCGGCGCCGTGTGCCGAGGACGGCGCTGTAACCCGGGAAGGCGGGTTATCATGGGGGCGATGCGCCCCGCCCTGCCGCTGCTGCTCGCCCTGGCCGCGCGCTGCGGTCCGCACCCTTCCTGCGAGCACCAGCTCGCGGACCGCCCATCCTGCGCCGACCGGGCCGACGGCCTCCGGCTGGCGCTCACGGTCCGCGATGCCCAGGGCCGGCTGCTGCACGCGGTGCCCGCGGGTGCACCCTGGCAGCCTGTGCTCGCGCTGCGGTGCGACGAGCCAGGCGGCTGCACCTGGGATCCCGGGCTGCCCCAGGTCAAGACGCTGGACACAGTTGCGGTGTCACCGCCCCAGGTCTACGGCGACGTCGCCTTTCCGGCCGAGCGGGTCCTGCTCCTCGCGCCCGGCCAGAACGAGGTGTACCCCATCTTCCCCCTCGCGTTGAGGGCGCCACGCCGCGTGCACACGGCGACGATCCACCTGGTCGAGCCCGCGGCCAGTATGGACTGCTGGGTGTGTGCGTGCTGGCCGGAGCGCGACAAGCCCGGCCCCTGGGTCTGGCCGGCGACTCCCTGAAAGCGGGGCGCCCTACCGTTCGCCAGGCCCGATGTCGGCGTCCCGTTCGTCCAGGTCCTCGGTGCCGCCGTCCCAGCCGTCCTGGTCGTGGTCCACCACCTCGCCCGCGAGGCAGCCGAGCCAGGCGGCGAGCTGATCGTGGCGCTCTGCCATGTAGAGGTCCACCTGATCCCAGGCCGCGCGGGTGACCTCCGGGTCGCCGTGGGCGCTGGACTCCGTCAGGACGCGCTCTCCCACCAGGTCGCGGGACTGGTGCACCAGGGCGGGCAGGTCCAGGGTGTCCACCCGCGCCATCACGCCGAGGAAGGCGTCGTACAGCGCGCGGCGGCAGGCCGTGGAGGCGAAGCAGAGCTCATGCACGCGCCACCACCGCCCTCCGGGTGAGCCGCCCCGCCCAGGCGAAGCCCTGGACCCCGCGGGCGAAGGCCACGGTGGCGAAGCCGTGGGCCAGGACGGCCTCCAGCGGGGGCTTGGCGTAGGTGTAGTAGGTCCAGCAGTAGCGGGTGGTGCCCCAGTACTCGAGGAACCAGCCCAGCGCGGCCCCGGCCACGAACAGCAGCAGGTCGCGGCGGGGTCTGGCGCCGACGAGGGTGACCAGCACCATCAGGGCCAGCACCACCTGGGAAGCGGGGACGTGGATGCGGATCCAGAGGAAGTGGCCCATGTAGGCCACGAAGGCGGGCACCACGAGCCAGTAGGCGGGCGCCGCGCGGCCCAGCCAGGGGCAGGCGCGGTCCAGGATGCGCGCCAGTCGATCGATGGCCAGAGCGGCCACGGGCCAGGCGGGCAGGATCCAGAGGGGCGGGCGCTCCTTGGTGAAGTAGACCCACAGCACGCTCTGGGTGCCCCACCACTCGATGACCCCGCCGCCCAGGAAGCCCACAGCCAGCAGGGGGAGGTCGTGGCGCAGATCGATGCGCGCGATGAGCAGCGCCGCCATGGCCGCCCAGATGCCCACCAGCAGCCAGTCCATGCCCAGCGACCAGTCGATGAGATCGTAGTTGACGACGCCCATCACCCCGCGGAGCCCGAGGGTGAGCCCCAGCGCCACGACGCTCTTGCGGTCGTAGCCGGCGCGCAGCCAGGTGAGGAAGGAGGTGGGCTCGGGCATGGCGGCCCACTTAGCAGGCTGGGGGTGCGGGGCGAGGGGGCCATGCCCCCCGAAGTCGAACACCCCGGCGACCCATGCCCCTTGAAGTCGAACACTTCGCGGGCCGGGGTGCCCGAATCGGCGCCCTTCCGCCGTGCGCGTGTGCGAAACATGGCGTTGTAAGGTCTTCCGCAGCGCTGGCGGGGCCGGGGTGTTGCGTTTCTGGCCACATGGGGTCCAGAGGTGTTGCGTCTCCGGGGGCATGGGTGCGCCCGTCGCCCTCGCGGGGCCACTACATGGGGCGTCGGGCACGGAGGAACAGCAGCCCGAGGAGCAGGGCCCAGGCGCCGCGCAGGCGCCCGCCGGCCGCGCAGCCGCAGACGCCGCCCTCCAGCGTGTCATCGCCGCGGGGCGGCAGGTCGAACTCCACCACGGCGGGGGTGGGATCTTCGTTGAGCCAGTTGTCGCGGGTCTTGATCTCGACCCGGTGGGGGCCGGGGGAGCACTTCACGCCGATCTGGTCTTCGGTGAACCAGGTGCTCCAGCCGGTGCCGTCGAGGTTCGAGGCGACGGCCAGGTCGGTGGCGCGGTCGTCTGTACCGCGCCAGCCGAACGTGGCGGAGCCCCAGAGGGAATTCATCCCCTCCAACCAGGCCTCGGTGTCGGGCGGGGTGAGGTCCACCGCCGGGTCGTCCTCATCGTACAGGCTGGCGCGGAGGATGACGCCGCCGGAGACCCAGTCCACAGAGTCCAGCTTCAAGTAGGTGCCGTAGAGGTGGTACTGCGCGGCGAACAGGGGCACACCCTGCACCTGCTCCTCGACCCACTCCGCCACCCAGCCTTCGAGGAAATCGATCAGGTGGCTCTCGGCCTCCTGGCTGTCGGAGAGGAGGTGCTCGGCCTCCAGTGAGGAGATCCGGAGGTCGAGCAGGTGCAATTGCAGGGTCAGGGCCGCGAGGGTCGGGTCTACCCCCAACTCCAGCAGGGCCCACAGGTCAGCTTCAACCGCCAGCAGGGGCACCCGCTGGCCATCGATCACGCCGGTGACCTCCAGTGAGATGCCCTGCAGGAGCGCGTCGGCCCCCCCCGGGTCCACGGTGATCACCGGGGCTTCCACCAGCACTGCGCTGGCCTGCAGATCCGCGGCGGACGGATCGAACAGCTCCTCCACCGCCTGGTAGACCAGGTCCATACGGTCGGGGTCGAAGCAGAAGTAGCCGTCGGCCTGCAGCTGGCGCACCAGGGCGTTGATCTGCCACTCGGTCAGGCCCACGGAGAGGGTGGAGCCCCGGGAGGTGGAGAGATCGAGATCGGGCTCGCGGCCGGCGGGGGCCTGCTCCTCCTCCGGGCCGCAGGTGGAGGTGCCGAGCCAGTCCACCGAGAACTCCGCCCCCAGCGCGATGGCCCCGGTCGTGACTTCGGCGTCGCTGAGCTCGGCGCTGACGGCGTAGTCCTCGTAGCTGCCCCCGAGCGCCTGCTCACCGAGGGTCTCGGCCACCAGCTCCGGCACCAGCTCGCGGGCGTAGTCGGCCAGCTCCTCGAAGATGGTCTCCTCGTAGAAGGCCAGCACCAGATCGTCGGGCCACCAGTCGATGTCCATGTCCAGATCGCCGGTGACCGTGGGGGTGCCGAGCACCTCCACCTCCAGCGCGCCGTCCCGGACCCTGGGCAGCAGGCTGATCTCCACCGCGGGATCCGTGACCGTGAGGTACCAGAGCTCGGACTCAAACTCGGGGCAGAGGTCGAAGTAGTCCTCGTCGAGCCCGTAGACCTCCATGTCCTCGCCGTGGATGGTGTCGAAGGTGATGCGCACGTCCAGGCTGCCCTGGCACAGGGACGCGGTGACGGTCTCCACGGGGATCTCGAGGTTGAACTCCCGGATGCCGAGCTCATCCCAGCAGGAGTAATCCCCGCCCACCTGGGGCTCTTCGAGCTGGTAGTGCTCGCCCTCGAACCAGCCGGCGAGCATATCGACGCCCGCAGGGTACAGCGCGAGCTGGGTGCCGCCGGCCACGGGGGCCGCCGTGGCGAGGGGCAGGCCCAGCAGGAGGAGGAGAGGCGCCATGCACCGGCACTATAGCCCGATCATCACCGCCAGCCCGACTCGGGCCATGTGGAACCAGTAGCGCCCGTTGGAGCAGGGCAGGGCGGGGCCCTCCTCCGGGCCGTTGTCCCAGGCGTAGACGGAGTCGTCCACCACGCGGGACTTGTAGAGGATCTCATCGCCGGTGAGCGCCAGCTCGAGGTGCTCGGTGGGAGCCCAGGCCAGGCCGAGGCGCGCGTCCACGGTGGTGAAGTCGAAGTTGCCCGGGGCCACGAAGCCCTCGGAGATGGCCGGGGAGGCCCAGACGGCGCCGGCCAGGGCGCGCCAGCCGGGTGCGAAGCCGACGCGGCCGAAGAGCGCGGCGTTCCACGAATCGTGCAGGCCGTACAGGCCCTCGGTCTGCAGCGTGCCGAGCAGGGTGGGGTCGTCCAGGCCGTAGGAGGCGAGCAGATCCTCCACGATCACGTCGTCGGAGGTGATCACCATGCCGTCCACCTGCTGCTGCACCACGGCCATGGTGTGCCAGCCGATCCAGCCGACGTCGACGTCGATCTCCAGGGGGCCGACCGGGATGGCCGCGCCCAGGAAGGCTTCGGGAGGAAAGGCGAAGCGCGCGGTGAGGTCGCCCTCCAGGGCCATCCGTAGATCGTCGCTCGGCACGATGCTGATGCGGCCGTGGACGCGGGTGCGCATGGGGGAGCGGAAGCCGCCGGCCAGCGTGAGGCCGCCCGGCGTGCGCCAGCGGGCGCCGAGCGCGAAGCCCCAGGCCGCGCCGCGGGCGTCCTCCACGGCGCGGGTGCCCTCCAGCAGGGGCTCGCCCACCGGGGCGATCTGCTCGCCGAGGATGCCGTTGATCATGGCGCCGGAGTCGATGGCCACGGTGGAGCGGTAGCGGGTCTGGCCGGCGCGCAGGGCGGCGCCCAGGGTGAGGGCGTCGCTGACCGCCCAGGCCAGGGAGAGATCGGCTTCGAGGAGCAGGATGCGGCCCACGATGGTGTGGAAGCGCTGTGGACCGATGCGCTCGGAGGAGCCGCTGCGGGCGTAGGGCAGGCCGCCGCTCAGGCCGATGCCCACGCGGCCCAGGGGCGCGGCCGCGGCGAAGTAGGGCAGGAAGTCCTGGCTGTGGTCGGGGAAGGGCGGCTCGCCGTCGAGCTGGAAGCCGTAGCGGTAGCGGATCAGGCCCGCGTCCGCGAGGAAAGCGCCTTTGTCGGGGTGGGCCGCCGAGGGATCGAGCGCCAGGCCCAGGGGGCCGTCCTGGGCGGCGCCGCTCCAGGCGCTGCCGTATCCGGGCAGGCCCAGGCCCGAGGGCGAGTGGGCCCCGGCGAGGGAGACGAGGAGCAGGGGGAGGAGCACGGGCGACAGCGGCTACACCTCCAGCGCGCCGGCACCGGTCCAGGCCTGGTCGCAGGGCAGCGCGGGGAAGGTGTGCTCCTCGCCGTCGCCGATGATGTAGGAGCAGGCGTCGGGCGAGAGCTCTTCCTTGATGTCGAGGGTGGCGTCCATGCGGTAGTCGAAGGCCGAGTCGGCCGTCAGCGTGCCGCTGAGGATCGCGTGGATGTTCAGCACGCAGGTGCCCACCGAGAGCTCCACGTCGCCGGCGAGATCGAAGGTGGCACCGTCGGTGGTCCCGATCATGGGCATCTCGGCGTCGGAGCCGGGATCGGAGGTGGCGCTCAGGCTGGTGCCCACCTGGGTGATCTGGACCGGCGTGGTCTCGCCCAGGTGGATGTGCAGCCCGTGCCCCACGTCGTTCTCGCAGTGGTTGAACACCACCTCGTCGATATCGAGCGTGTACCTCCCGTCCTCGAGGACGTAGCCGTCCGGGACCGTATCTCCGGGGCCGGTGTCGTCCATCGCGGTGTCGGCCGTGTCCTTGTCGCCGCAGGCCGCGAGGGCGAGCAGTATGAGCCAGGCGAAGGCGCGGTGCATGGTGTCTCCGGGGTCGCGTGACGGCCCAGCATGGCACGGAACGGCGCAGGACTCCAGCCCCCCGGCACCCCCCGCAGGGGTCAGGACGTTGCAATTACAATTTCGGGCGCTCGCGATTGGGGACCTCCCGTGGGCTACGGTCCCCGCGGGGGTCAATACATCAGAATCCCGCAGGGGTCAGGACGTTGCCCTGGCGGCGACACGCGCGGCGGCGGCGCTGCCGCTCGTGGCCTTCGCGCTGGCCCTCGGTGTGGGCGCGGCGGGCATCGCCGCCTGGTCCCCGCGGCGCTGGCGCGCGTCCACCGGAGATGGCGCCTACCTGGTCTGGATCACCGCCCTCGTGGCCATCGCGAGCGGGCCCGAGGGCACCCTCGCCGCCCTGGTCGCGGCCCTGGGTGTCTGGGCTCTGACCGCGTGGCGGCTGGCCGCGCTGCGGAGGAGGAAGACGTGAGCGCCACCCTGAGCGCCCATGGGCTCTGCTTCGCCTTTCCTGGCGGCTTCGGCCTGGGCCCCGTGGACCTCGACCTCGGCCCCGGTGTGCACCTGCTGCTGGGTGCCAACGGCTGCGGCAAGACCACGCTGCTGCGGTGCCTTTGCGGTGGTTCGCGCCCGGATCGGGGGCGCGTGGCGGTCGAGGGCCGCGACCCGCACCGTGAGCATGCCGTGCGTGGGCGCATCGCGTACGTGCCGGCCGAGCCGGAGATCCCCCGCTACCTGCGGGTGGAGGAGGCCTGGCGCACCATCGCGGCCCTGCGCCGGGCCCGGGACTGGGACGGCGCCGCCCTCTGCCGGGCGCTCGGCCTGCCCCCAGGCCTGCTGCTGGACCACGCCAGCCACGGCCAGCGCCGCAAGGCCGAGCTGGTGGCGGCCCTGGCGGGCGATCCACCGGCGCTGCTGTTGGACGAGCCCTTCGCGGGGCTCGACGAGGCCAGCGTGGCGCTGCTGCGGTCCTGGATCGCGGGCTGGGCCGCGGAGCGCGTGGTGCTGCTGACGACCCACGGCGATCCGCGCGTCGCGGTGACCTCGACGGCGACGTTGGAGCGCGGGCAGGCGCTCGCGTGGGGGGTGTAGGCCAGGGCGCCTGGGGTCGTGCGTCCCCCTGCACGGCCCACGAGGCGGAGGTCGAACGCCTCGCCGCCGGGGCCGCACCCGCGGTGCGGCTACGGTCCCCGTCTCGGCCAGGGCTGATACGACGACCGCGCTCGTTTTGCTGGTCCTGTCCCAGATCGTGGCGCGGGCGCCCGGGCGCGACAGGGCGGCCCGAGATGATTCATCTCGACGAGGAGCGTCGCCGTGCGGGGCCCGGGCGCGACAGTGCGGCCCGAGATGATTCATCTCGACGAGGAGCGTCGCCGTGCGGGGCCCGGGCGCGACAGGGCGGCCCGAGATGATTCATCTCGACGAGGAGCGTCGCCGTGCGGGGCCCGGGCGCGACACGCGCCCTCCCGGCCCACCGCCCGGCTGCGTCGAACGCTGC
>JBDRKM010000326.1:0-18940 GCA_043814015.1 Pseudomonadota bacterium | reverse complement strand
GGCGGCCGCAGCCGCGGCCGCCAGTGCACGCGCCGACGGTCCTCGGAGGGGTGGTCAAGGACTTCCGGGCGCGTGCACTAGCGCACCCGGAGGGAAAGGGCGACGGTGGCCGGCTCCACCCCTGGACCGGCCACCGCCGCCGGGCTCGTCAGGCCTCGACCACCGCCTCACTGGTGGGCTTGACCAGCCCCGCAGCCCCCACCAGCGCCACCCGCAGGCGGCCGGCCAGCTCCGGGCTGCCGTCGATCCGCGCCCGCGCCGCCTCGCGCCCCTGCCCGAGGCGCTCCTCGCCCATGGAGAACCAGGCGCCGCTCTTCTGGACGAGCTTGTGGTCCAGGGCCATGTCCAGCAGCTCACCGGCCGTGCTGATGCCCTTGCCGTAGAGCAGGTCGAACTCCACGTCGCGGAAGGGCGGCGCCAGCTTGTTCTTCACCACCCGCACCTTGGTGCGGTTGCCGATGTTGTCCTCGCCCGCCTTGATGCCGCCGATACGGCGGATGTCCAGGCGCACGGAGGCGAAGTACCGCAGGGCCTTGCCGCCGGTGGTGGTCTCGTTGGAGCCGAAGCTCACCCCGATCTTGTGGCGCACCTGGTTGATGAACAGCAGGATGGCCTTGGAGCGGGAGACCACCGTGGACAGCTTGCGCATGGCCTTGGACATCAGGCGCGCCTGCAGGCCCACCTGCACGTCGTTCATGGTGCCGTCCAGCTCGGCCTGGGGCACCAGGGCGGCCACGGAGTCCACCACCACGATCTCCACAGCACCGGAGCGCACCAGCATCTCGGCGATCTCCAGGGCCTGCTCGCCGCTGTCGGGCTGGGCCACCAGCAGGTGGTCCATGTCGACCCCCAGCGCCGAGGCGTAGCGGGGGTCCAGGGCGTGCTCCGCGTCGATGAAGGCGGCCACGCCGCCGTGGGCCTGCACCGAGGCGATGGCGTGCAGAGCCAGGGTGGTCTTGCCGCTGGCCTCGGGCCCATAGACCTCGACCAGCCGGCCGCGCGGGTAGCCGCCGCAGCCCAGCGCGAGGTCCAGGCCGAAGGAGCCGGTGGGCACCGACTCCACCTCGAGGGCGGCCTTGCCGTCCATGCGCATGATGGCGCCCTTGCCGAAGCTCTTCTCGATGGCGCGGAAGGCGGACTCGAGCGCCTCCCGACGGTTGGGGTCCTGCAGTGCGAGGGTCATGGTCTCATCCTTGTGGTTGTGGGTTGGAGGCCGCCCGCGCGCTCCTCGTGGGCCGGCGCGCCCTCCGCCAGCGCCGCGGGGGGCGCTGGGGGCAGGACGGTCAGGACCACGAGGTAGCGCCGGTCGGCGCGTGCCCCCGACGGGGCGGGGATCGTGAAGTCGAAGGGGGATTTGCCCGAGCCGAGCTCGAGCCCGTCATCGCCCAGGTGCCAGGCGCCGCGGGGATGGGGCAGGGCCCAGAGCCGCACCGCGCGGCCTTCGGCCGGGGGCTGCTCGAACAGGGCCGCGGGCACATCGCGGCAGTCGCCGGCGGACCACTCCACCACGGCCCAGTCGCCCTCGATACGATCGACGACGCCAGGCGTGGGCCCGAGCCCGAAGAGCGCCGCCAGCAGCAGCGCGGTCATGGCCGCACCTCGAGGCAGGGGGGCAACGCCGGGGGCGGCTCGCGCTCGGCGCCGTCGAGGCGCTCGAAGGCGCGGTACTGCAGCGCCTCGGCCAGGTGGTGGCGCTCCACCGCCGCGGCGCCCTCCAGATCGGCGATGGTGCGCGACACCTTCAAGAGGCGGGCGTGGGCCCGGCCCGACATGGCGTGGCGCTCCACGAACGCCCGCAGCAGCTCCAGGGCTTCGGGGCACGCTGCCGCCGCCCGGCGCACCTGCTCGCCGTTGAGATCCGCGTTGCAGCGCAGCCCACTCTGGCCATACCGCGCGGTCTGCCGCTCCCGCGCCGCCACCACCCGCGCCCGCACCGCCGCCGAGCTCTCTCCGGGCCGCGCCTCCATGAGCTCGTCCGCCGAGACCGGCGACAGCTCCACCTGCAGGTCGATGCGATCGAGCAGCGGCCCGCTCATGCGGGAGAGGTAGACATGCACCGCGCTCTCGGAGCAGCCGCAGGGGCGGCGGGGGTGCCCGCGGAACCCACACGGGCAGGGGTTGGCGGCCGCGACCAGCGAGAACGCCGCGGGGAAGCGCACGGTGCCCGCGGCCCGCGCCAGGGTGACCGCGCGATCCTCCAGCGGACCGCGCAGCATCTCCAGCACGCTGCGCTGGAACTCCGGCAGCTCGTCGAGAAACAGCACGCCATGGTGGGCCAGGCAGGCCTCGCCCGGCCTGAGCCGCGCGGTGCCCAGCATCCCGGCCGAGGTGATGCTGTGGTGCGGCGCCCGGAAGGGCCGCGCGATCATCAGCCCGGCACCTGGCGGCCGCAGGCCGGCCACGCTGTGGATGCGGGTGGCGTCGATGGCCTCCTCGAAGGTCATCTCCGGCAGGATCGTGGGCATCCGGGCGGCGAGCATGGTCTTGCCGCAGCCCGGCGGGCCCACCATGAGCAGGTTGTGGCCCCCGGCCGCGGCGATCTCCAGGGCGCGGCGGGCCAGCAGCTGACCTCGCACGTCGGCGAGGTCCAGGCCGCGCGCCGTGGGCTCTGGCCGCGCCAGGCGCGCCTCGGGCAGGGGGTGGCGATCCTGGAGGTGGTCGAGGACCTCCTCCAGGCTGCCCGCCTCCCGCACCGCGAGGCCGCGCACCAGGGCCGCCTCCTCGGCGCAGCCCGCGGGCAGGATCAGCTCGCGCGCGCCGTCGTCCCGCGCCATGAGCGCCAGGGCCAGGGCGCCGGGCACGGGGCGCAGGGCCCCCGAGAGCGAGAGCTCCCCGGCGAACACCCGCCCCTGGACCACCTCCGGCGCGACCTCGCCGCTGGCCGTCAGCACGCCGACGGCGATGGGAAGATCGAGCGCGGTGCCTTCCTTGCGGAGATCGGCTGGGGCCAGGTTGATCACCACCCGCGCCCGGGGCCACTCCCGGCCGCTGGCGTGCACCGCGGAGCGCACCCGCTCGGCCGACTCCCGGACGGCGCTGGCCGCCAGCCCCACGATCTGGACCGCCGGGAGGCGCCTGAGGATGTCCACCTCCACCCGTACGGGCACGCCCTCGACACCCAGGACGGTCCCACTGGTCAACATCACCGACATGGTCACCTCCGCGACGGTCGCGCCCGCCTTGAGCAAGGCGCGTGCCACAGGGGCCGATCACGCTGGAAACCGGACTCTCGGCGTCGCGGGGTGTCGAGGATCGTCGAAAGGCGTCAAGATCGGGGGGCATGGCTTCGACACTTTTCGACACCCCCCACCTTCCAGGCACCCATCCGCTGATCGCGGTCAATTCGAAGCAGATGAAAGAAACACAAAGGTCCAGGCGTGGTGTCTACTGAGTGTGGTGGCGGCTGCAAGGCTGCCACGGACGGCCGATAGGCCAGCCAGGAGGTGCCGAGATGAGACCCTGGATCTCACAACGCATCGAGCGCGAGCGGGAACGTCGGGGCGAGAACCGGCGAATCCCCCTCTACATCGAGCCGAGCACGCCCTCCCGTGCCGGCGAAGACCGGCCCGAGCGGCGCCCCGATGAGCCCCGCGGCTGGTGCGTGATCGACGACACCCTGGACACCGCGATCGACACCCTCTGACAGGGTGGGCTGTTAGAAGCAGCCCATGCCCTCCGCGCCCCTCACCATCATCGCGACCCTCGGGCCAGCCACCCCCACGCCCGCCGCCATCGCGGCGCTCATGGAGGCCGGCGCGGGGTTCCTGCGCATCAACGGCTCCCACGTGCGCCCCGGGCAGCTGGCCCAGGCCCTCGACCTGGCCGCCCAGGGCGGGTTCGCCCCCGCGCAGATCGTGCTCGACCTGCAGGGCGGCAAGACCCGCCTCGGCTGGCTGGCCGCCTCGGTGGAGGTGCGCGCCGGGCAGCGCCTGACCCTGGTGCCCACGGCCGTGCAGGGCATCCCCAACCCCGAGGTGCTGGCGGTGGACCGCGCCTCCTTCCTGCGCTCACTGGCGCCGGGCGACACGCTGCGGGTAGACGACGGCCGGCTGGAGCTCGTCGTGCTCGCGGCCCACGGCACGCGGGTCACGGCCGAGGCCCTCGGTCCAGGCGCTCTCGGGCCCCGCATGGGGCTGGCCCGGGCGGGTGGGGGCGTCGACGGGGAGGTCCACCTGCTCGCCAGCGACCGCACCCTGCTGGATCACGCCCTGCCGCGCGGTGTCACCACCCTGGCGCTCTCCTGCGCAGAGGATCCGGAGCTGCTGCGCCTGGTCCGGCGCCACGCCCGCCGGGTGGCCCCGGACCTGCCCGTGCGCGTGGTGGCCAAGCTGGAGACCGGCGCGGGCCTGGCCGCATGGCAGCCCCTGGGTGCCGAGGCCGACGCCCTGTGGCTGTGTCGCGGCGATCTGGGCGCCGAGCTCGGCCTGACGCGCTTCCCCGCCGCCCAGCGTCGACTGCTGGCCGAGGCCCTGCCCTCCACCCCCTTGCTGGTAGCCGGCGAGGTCCTCTACCACATGACCGTCGGCCCCCGCCCCACCCGCAGCGAGCTCAGCCACGTGGCCGACCTCATCGCCGCCGGGGTCGCGGGCTTCGTGTTCTCGGACGAGACCGCGCTGGGCCCCCACGGCCCGGAGGCCGTGGGATGGATCCGGAGAATCGAGGCGGGGGAGGCGACGTCCGCTTGACGCTCAGAACGTCTCGGCCACGACCTCGAAGTAGTTGTGCTCGTGGCCGCAGGCGGGGCACTTGTTGGGAGGCTTGGTGCCCTGGTGGACGTAGCCGCACTTGCGGCACTTCCAGGAGACCTTCTCCTCGCGCTCGAACAGCGTGCCGGCCTCGAGGCGAGCCAGCAAGGCGCGGTAGCGCTCCTCGTGCTCCTTCTCGACGCGGGCGATGGCCTTGAAGGCGGCGGCCACCCGAGGGAAGCCCTCGGCCAGGGCGACCTCGGCGAACTCGGGGTAGAGCTCGGTCCACTCCTCGTGCTCGCCCTCGGCGGCGGCGCGCAGGTTCTCGACCGTGGTGCCGATGACGCCCGCCGGGTAGGTCGCGGTGATCTCGACCATGCCGCCCTCGAGGAACTTGAAGAAGGTCTTGGCGTGGACCCGCTCGTTCTCGGCGGTCTCGGTGAAGATGTCGGCGATCTCGAGCAGGCCCTCCTTGGTGGCCACCTTGGCGGCGTAGGTGTAGCGGTTGCGGGCCTGGGACTCGCCCGCGAAGGCCTTGAGGAGGTTCTGCTCGGTCTGGGTGCCCTTGAGGCTTTCCATGGGATCTCCTGGCAACGGTTGGGGGAAGGGGTCGTCTATCTACCGCATTGCGTCGAGGAAGCTCGTAGGGGAGGTCACGAAACGGCCCTCTCGCACGGCGATGGTGAGCGGCCCGGCGAGCTCGGGGTGGCCCACCAGGCAGGCGCCGGCCAGGCGCCCCGCGCGCACCACCAGGCGCAGGTAACGCCCCGCGGCGCGCTCTTCATGGACCTCGGCGCCCTCGCCGACGATGTCGCCGACGCTGGTGACCGCGAGGTCGAGCACCTTGAGGGTGGCGGCCAGCGCGGGAGGATCGAAGCGCGCAGCACCCCCGGCGGCGGCGTTCCCGGCGACGCGCCCTTGCTCCTGGGCCACGGCCCACAGGCCCCAGGCCCTCCCCTCCACCTCCACCAGGTCGCCGGCAGCCCAGACGCGATGGTGGGAGGTGCGCATGGAGGCGTCGACGCGCAGCGCTCGCCCGACGTCGAGGCCGGCACCGGCCGCGAGGCCCGTGTTGGAGCGGACGCCCACAGAGACGAGCGCGACCTCGGCCGGCAGCGCGCTATCGTCGGCCAGGACGACGGCCTGCACGTCCTCGTCACCGGCGAGTTCGCGCACCTGCGCCCCGCATCGCACCTCCACGCCCAGGGCGGCGAGGTGCTCGGCCAGCAGGGCGCCGGCGGGCGCGGGCAGCTGGCGCGGCAGGAGCCAGGGCTGGCCCTCCAGCACGGTGACCTCGAGGCCACGGCCCGCCAGGCCCACGGCGGCCTCCAGCCCCAGCAGGCCACCGCCGATCACGACGGCGCGGGCTCCGGGGGTGGCCATGGCCAGGACGCGCCTGGCCTGGGGCAGGCTCCGCAGGGCGCTGACGCCGGCGCGCCAGGCGCCGGGCCAGGGCGGCACGAAGGCGTGGGCGCCGGTGGCGAGGACCAGGCGATCGAAGGCGAGCGCGCGGCCGTCGGTGAGCAGGACGCTGCCGGCGTCGGGATCGAGGCTCCGGGCGCGGCCGGTCAACAGCTCGATCCCCCGATGGTCGAACCAGGCGCGATCATGGAGCGTGAGGTCGCGCTCGGAGACCTGGCCCGCCAGCATGCGGGTGAGGTCGATGCGGCGGTAGGGCAGGCCCTCCTCGGCCCCCACCAGGGTGATCGCGGCGCTCGGGTCCTGGGCGCGGGCCGCCTCGGCGGCGGCGCAGCCGGCGACACCGGCCCCCAACACCAGCACGCGCGGCCCGTCACGGCGTACGGCTGGCGCGGCCGGCGCTGCGGGCGCACCTGCGGGCTCGAACAGTTCAGGACCGACCCCGCAGACCGGGCAGGCCTCGGGGGGTTCGACGCCCTCGTGGACGTAGGCGCAGACCGTGCAACGCCAGCGCTCGCCGGCGGGCGCGGGCGGCGCCGCGGGCTCGAACAGCTCCGGGCCGACCCCGCAGACCGGGCAGACCCCAGGGGGCTCGGCGCCCTCGTGGACGTAGTCACAGACGGTGCAGCGGAACATGGGAGCCCCTGGTGTCATGGCCAGGGCCGGTATCGGGGGCGGCCGGGGGCGTCAACGCTGCGCCCCGCTCACCCCCCGACCACAGGCTGGACGTAGGCGTAGGTGCCCATCCGCACCTCCACGCAGCCCACGGAGGTGTGGGCGGCGGCTACGTGCATGGTCCAGACGCCCTGGAACTCCAGGCCCGTGATCACGGCCAGGGGGTCGATCATCTCCGCGTCGGCGTGGAAGCCACCCACCTCGGCCCCGGCCTCGCAGAGGGTGGAGGTGCCGGTGCCCGCGTGGTGGTTGATGGGGATCTCCGTGCGCACCAGGGCGCCGTCCTGGCGCGGGGTCCAGCTCGCGTCCAGGGCGCCGGGCCCGTGGTAGTCGTCGTACTCGGTGGTGACCGCGAGCCCCTCGACCTGGGCCGCGATGGCCATGGCCGGGACCTCGAAGGTGTCCTGGCCGAAGCCGACCTCGAGGGCCCAGTCTTCGCCGCCGTCCGACCACTGCTCCCAGAGCCAGCCGTAGGTCGGGTCGCTCTGGACGGTGTGGCTCGTCCCACCTGCGCTGGCCACCACGGTGAGGTCCGTGAGCACGGTGGGCAGGGGCACGCAGACCCCGCCACCCCCGCAGACCAGGGTGCCAGGGCACTGCCCGCAGGCCGAAGCGTCATAGCGGTGGTAGCTGCAATGCTCGTTCTCGAGGACGGGCGGCCCGACGAGGGGCCAGGGCGCGCCGTAGATGGCGCCGCCGAGGTTCACGTCTCCGCCCTCGGCGGTCAGCTCCACCACGCCCGCCAGCTCCAGGCGCGGGCAGGGCTCGCCCACCCTGACCTCGCCGTGGGTGACCGAAGTGTCCTCGGGCTCGGGGTCGCCCGTGTCGCCGGGGCGGCAGGCGGGGAGGAGGAGGGCGAGGAGGGAGAGGAGGTGGGTGCGCATGGGGAGGATGGTAGCTGAGGGTGGAGCGGGTCGCCAGACCCGTTCACTCCACCTCGTACGCCCCGATGTCCCAGCCCGCGCCCTGGGGCCGGGGGGTACCGTCGAGGTCTTCGAACACGCCCCAACCCCCGGCGTCGATGCCGGCGTCGATGGCGGGAGATCCCTCGGTGGGACGCAGCTCGCCGTCCAGCAGCGGGTCCTCGGAGAGGTTGCCGTCGCGCCCGGTGCGGTCGCCCAGGCCGGCGTACTCGGCGCGCGCATTGCCCCACAGCAGGTTGTGCTGGAAGACGGCGATGGCGTCGCGGCCGTAGACGTAGAAGCCGTAGCGGCCGTTGCCGGTGGAGAGGTTGTTCTCGAACACCGTGGCGGGCCCATCGCCGCTGTAGTCCGCCCCCGCGAAGCTCTTGAGGCCATCCGTGGCGTTGCCCACCGTGGTGTTGTTCACGATGGCGCCGTCGTCACCGTCCGAGGTGACGATGCCCTCGGGGTCGTTCTCCACCACCAGGTTGGCGGCGACGAGCTGGGTGGCGCTCACGGTGCGCAGGCCGCCGCCCGAGCCACCCGCGAGGTTGCCCTGGACGCGGTTGGCCACGATCCAGGGATCGCCGCCGCGGGCCAGGATACCGCCGCCGATGCCGTCGGCCGCCAGGGCCACGTTGCCCGTGATCTCGTTGCCCCACACGATGGGATCGCCGTAGCGCAGGTAGAGCCCGGCGCCGGCGTAGCCCGACTGCAGGGCGGCGGTGTTGTCGCGCACCACGTTGCCCGTGAACAGGCCGTCGTAGCGGAACAGCACGGCCCCGGCGCCGCGGCCCGTGGTGGTGTTGCCGGCGATGATGTTGCCCACGACGGTGGGATCGGACTCGGAGACGACCAGGCCGCCGCCGTGCTGCAGGTGGGCGGAGAAGTCGGCGCCGTCGCCCCAGGTGCCGCTGCCACCGGTCAGGGTGAAGCCCTGCAGCAGGCTCTCGGACCCCTGCCCGCCCGCGATGGTGACCACGGTGCCTGCGCCGCCAGCGTCGATCACGGTGACCTCGGGGCCGGCGGTGGCCACCAGCTCCAGATCTCGCTCCCCGAAATCCACCCGCTCGGCGTAGGTGCCGGGGCCCACCTCGACGCGGGCGCAGTCCGGCGCCAGCCAGGCGAGGGCGTCGCCGATGGTGGCGAAGGGCGCCTCGGGCGAGCCCACGCCGCCGGGCGCGGCGGCGGCGTCCACCACCATGGGGCAGGCCAGGCTGCACTCGGCCAGGCCGTCGGCGTTGACGTCGGGCCAGCCCTCGTCCATCGCGCCGTCGCAGTCGTCGTCGAGGCCGTTGCAGACCTCCCCGGCGCCCGGGTTGATCCCCGCGTCACCGTCGTCGCAGTCCTCCTCCACGGGGAAGCCGTCGCCGTCGGCGTCCACCAGCGTAGGGTCGGGTGTGGTGACCGGCGGGCAGCCCAGGGTGAGGAGGCAGAGGAGGGGGAACGGGCGCATGACGTGTCCGAGGCGGATTCCCATGCCCTCTATCCTGCCTCAGTCCTTCCAGACCCTGAGCGCCTCCGCCGGGAAGGTCCAGTACCCCACCTGCATGGGCAGGGACCAGGGCCACCAGCCGGCCTCGGGGCCGCGGATGAGGTGGAAGTCCTGGGCGGGCATGAAGCCCTCGCCCACGAGCACGAGCGTCTGCTCGCCGCGCGTGGCGACATCGAGCACCACCATGGCGTGCCCGGGGGAGCCGGGCAGGACCAACAGGGCGCCGGGCTCGGGCGCGGTGGCGGCGACGGTGTCGTAGGAGAGCGAGCGCGTGCCGGCCCAGTTGAAGACGGCGGAGAGGTACTGCTCCCAGGTGGCGGGCGCGGCCTGCTTCCAGGCCAGGTGCCGGCCGTCCACGTAGGCCTTCTCACCCGCCCGGTAGCGGGCCCAGGGCATGGCATCGCCCGAGGTGGAGTGGAAGGAGATGGGCAGACCCTCGGCCTTCTGCCACTCGGCGCGCAGGCGGATGGCGGAGTCGGCGCACTGCTGCAGGTCGCCGGGGACGAGGGGGAGGTCGAAGGCGTGGAAGTCACCGCGCACCACCGCGCCCTGGTAGGTGCGCACGGGTTCGGCCGGATCCCGCAGGGGGAGGTCACGCAGCCAGGCGCCGAAGCCCGCGGTCTCGACGCGCTGGGCGCCGGTGGGCGGGGGGTAGACCTCGGCCAGGGGGCGCGGCCAGGGGGCCGGGTCGGCGATGGAGAGGGTGCAGGCGAGGAGGAGGAGGGCGGTCATGCGCACAGGGACACCTCGTCGCGGGGGCTGGTTCCAGCGCTACTCCGTCCAGGGGTACCCCGCGCAGGCCCCCCAGCCGCCCACACCGTCGGCCCGGGCCTGGTCCACGGCGGCCACCACCTCGTCGCAGCAGGGCTGATCCGCGAACCACTCGTCGATGGGCAGGGCGTAGCCCAGCTCAGCCAGCTCGATGTTGACCAGCCCGGGGCCTTCCTTCACGTAGGCCAGGGCGCGCTGGTAGGTGTCGGTGCAGTCCTCGGCGAAGTAGAGCGTGACGGTGACACCCTCGAGGCGTGTCGCCATCCAAGCGGCGGCTTCCTCGCCGTAGCAGGCCGGGGTGCCGTGGGTCTCGGGGGTGTTGATGCACAGCAGGCGCACGCGGTCGATCTCGGCGCCGTCGTCCATGGTGATGGGCGGGTCGATCTCGAGGGTGTCGCCGTCCACGATGCGGACCACGGTGGTCTCGAAGGGCTCGTGGCAGGGGGCCTCGACCTGCTGCCAGCAGAGGTCGCAGGCGCCGCACAGCAGGGCAGACAGGGCGAACAGGCCGCGCATGGGGCACCCCTCTCAGAAGCGGTAGTCCACGCCGAGCTTGAGCCTGCGCTCGGGGTTGGGGTCGGCCTCGGGGTCGTCCAGATCCTTCTCCTCCTCGTAGCGGCCGAAGAGGGTCAGGGGGTCGAAGGGGCGCCCGCGGACCTGGGCGTACCAGGAGCGGTACTCCTTGCCCGACTCGTGGGTGTCCACCCGCTCGTCGTAGAGCTTGAAGCGACCGGCCAATTCCACGCTCTCGGTGACGTCCCAGGACAGGCGGGCCCAGGCGTAGCGGTCCTGCATGTACTCGCCGTCGTAGGAGGAGGAATCCTCGAAGTTGTACTTGCCGAAGAGCTGCAGGATGATGGGCTCGATGGGCTGCAGGCGCAGGCCCACGCCGCTGGACAGCTTGCTGCCCTTGCCGTCCTCGTCGCCTGAGGAGTCGTAGGTCTGATCGCGCCCGCCCACCGCGATGTCCTTGTCGCGCAGGTAGCCGACCAGGTCGATCCCGAGCCAGCTCATGGGGTCCACGTCGATGCGGCCTTCGGCGTAGAGGTGGTTCACATCATCCGTGGGGACGTGCCACAGATCGCCCTTGGCGCGCACCTTGAGCCAACCCAGCGGCTCCACCGTGACCTGGGCCTGGGGGCCGATCTCGTTGCGGTCGCGATCACCGCCGGACTCGACGTACTCGTAGTCCTCCCAACCCTCGGTGTAGCCGAACTGGTCGGGCTCGGACTGCCCACGGGAGTGGGGGTTGTCGAAGTTCTGGCCGTAGTAGCGGAAGGCGAGCTTGGCCTCGACGAAGCCCGGATCGGCCACGGTCTCCACCCTGGCACCCAACCCGCCGCGGTCGGTGAGGGCGACCTCGCCGAGGACATCGAACACGCCCTCACCCCAGGCGCCGTCCACGCCCGCGGCCCCGTAGAAGGGACGGTTGGGGATGGGGGTGTTGGTGAAGTCGAAGTCGTAGGACTTCCAGGTGTGGCCGCCCCAGGCGGTGACCCCCACGTGCTGGCGCTTGGTCCAGAAGTAGCTGGCGTTGGCGCCGAGGATGTCCTCCCGGTAGACCCAGGGGAAGGTGGGGTAGGTGACCTCTCCGTCGCCGGTCACGGTGTAGTCGTGGGGCGAGAAGTAGGTGTAGTAGAGATCCTGGGGGTTGGAGGAGGCGAAGGCGGTGGCCTCCACCCAGGCGCCGCCGTCGGCCACGGGGCGGCGGAGGCTGGCGACCACGCCCAGCAGGCGCCGCGGCACGGAGTAGGAGTCGTAGCCCTCGTAGTCCTCGTAGATCTTGAGGTCGTTGGAGAAGCCGTTGGGGCGCTGCTTGTCGGTCACGTCGAAGGTCAGGCGCTGGCCGAAGCCCACCTTGTAGTGGCCCACCAGGACCGACCAGGAGCTGCGCTTGGCCTGCAGGTAGACGCGCTCCAGCGAGACCACGGGGCGCTCGCCCTCCACGGTGATGGCCGGGGCGCGCTCAGCGTCGTAGTCCACCCCGTAGACGGTCTCCTCCTCGGCCACGATGAGGCCGGCCTCCAGCCACTTGCGGTATTTTTCCCTTGTCTTCAGGTACATGACCGGGAAGGTCTCGTCCTTGAAGGCGTCGAGGTAGCGGACCGAGACCTGGCCCTTGACCGGCTCACCCAGCTTCTGCTCCACGGGCGTGACCAGCACGAAGGGCTTGACCTGGTTCCAGGTGGCCCGCCCCACGAGGTCGCGCAGCTCGCGGACGTTGCGGAAGGGCTCCTTCTGGCGCCGGGCGATGATGCGATCCGCCATGGTGTAGGTGACATCGGGCAAGAGCGCCAGGTCGTCGCGGGAGGCGTCGTTCAGATCGAGAGGCTCATCCAGCAGATCGAGGAGCTGATCGCGCATCTCCTCGTCGATCTCGCCCGCGTACTCCAGCTCCACGACGTCGGCCTCGCTGGAGACCAGGATCGGGGAGCCGTAGTCGAAGGCGCAGAGGCCCGGGAGCAGGGCGGCGAGCAGCAGCAGGCCGCCCGGGGGGGCGCGCAGGGCCATGGTGGGGCCTCCGGGCTAGGGGGCGCAGCCGGCGTTGGCGGCGCCGGGGGTGTTGGCGCTGGAGTCGCAGAAGTCGTCGCCGGAGCGGTTGGTGTCGGCGCCGTCGCTCTCGCGCCCCAGGGAGACCCCGCTGCCGGGGTTCGGGGCGATGGAGGAGGCCACGCCGTTCTCGTCCTCGATGAGATCGTCGTTGTTGCTGCCGTAGACCACGGCATCTTCCAGGACGCCGCCGCAGTCGAGCAGGTGCAGCCCATCGCCGTCGGTGCCGTTGCCCAGATCCAGGGTGGCCTGCACGTCGGTGCCGGTGACGAACTCATCGCCCACCAGCAGGTAGCCGCGGCTGGGGATCAGGGTGCCGCTGGGCAGGGTTGCGGTGCCCGAGGGGCTGGCCGGATCCGACTTGTACCAGGCGAGGCGCCAGCCCGAGGCGTCCACGTTGCGCGAGCCGGGGTTGTAGATCTCGACCCACTCGTTGCCCGTGTCGGTGCTGTCGGGGTTGGGCATGAGCTCGTTGACCACCAGGGTGACGGCGCTCGCCTCGTCGCAGGAGCCGCCTCCGCCGCAGCAGGCGTCGTTCACCTCGCCCGGGGTGCCGCCCTCGGCCATGCAGGCCTGGAAATCGTCGCCCGAGGCGTCGGTGTCCTCACCGTCGGGGCAGCGCGCCAGGCTGACGCCGGAGGCCGGATCCGGCGCGATGGAGGTGGCCACGCCGTGCTCGTCGAGCATGCCGTCTTCGTTGGAGTCTCCGTAGACGATGGCGTCCTCCAGGGCGCCCTGGAAGTCGTAGAGGTGGATGGCGTCGCCGCCGTCGCCGTTGCCGAAGGAGAAGTTCAGCACCGCGTCGGGCTCGAAGGCCACGCTGTCGCCGCCGATGACCACGCGCCCGCCCGCCGGCACCAGCAGGCCCACCGGGAGCTGAACCTCCGTGCCGTCCTCGGGATCGCTCTTGAAGACCTCGATGACCCACAGATCCAGGTGGGCGTCCTCGGAGCCGGTGTTGAGCAGCTCGATCCACTCCAGGCCCGTGTCGGCGCCCTCGGGATCCACCATGACCTCGTTGATGACCACGGAGACGCCGGCGGCGGTGGACTCCGCCGGGCAGTCGTTCACGGCGCCCGGGGTGACGCTCTCCTCGGCCATGACCACGAAGTCGGCGGCCGGATCGTCGGAGTCCTGACCGTCCACGCCGTCGGCGCAGCGCGCCAGGCTCTCACCCGCGCCGGGCTTGGGCGCGCTGGTGGCGGTGCCGCCCGACTCGTCGGGGACGGCGTCCTCGTTGGAGCCGCCGTAGACCAGCGCGTCCACCCGCCGGTCGCAGGGGTTGACCAGGTAGAGGCCATCGCCGCCGGTGCCCTGCCCGAGATCGAGGTCCACCTCCACGTCGGCCCCGGCCACTTCGGCCCCGCCCACCAGCAGGTAGCCGCCGGCGGCCAGGGTGGTGCCCTCGGGGAAGCCCTGGGAGGCGCCGGTGGAGGACTCGGACTTCTGCCAGCCGATGTAGAAGTTGGTGAGGTCCACCTCGGCGGAGCCGGTGTTCTTCAGCTCGACCCACTCGAAGCCCTCGTCATCGCCGGGGGCGTCCACCAGGGCCTCGTTGATGACCACGGAGATGGCCCCCGCAGGCGCCGGCGTTGTCACCGGTGTCGTCCTTGTCGCCGCAGGCGACCAGCAGGACCGGGCAGAACAGGAGGCATACGGGGCGGATCATGGCAGGCTCCTCGGTGGTGGGGTGGCTCATTGTTACACCGGCCCCCCGGGGCAGCAACGGCATTCCGCCCAGATCATGCCCAGCCGCCACGCCGCTCCGGCGGCCGCCACCAGGCCCCACCGTTACTGGGGCCGGAAGGTGCCGGAGCCCTCGGCGCAGCTGACCGCCACCGCCGTGATCTGGTGGTTCTGGGTCATGGTGTCGCCGGTGGCGTTCTTGAAGCGCACGCCCATGATGCCCTCGTGCTCGCCGGCCGCCAGCCGCGGCATGCTGTAGGACCACACGCCGTTCAGGGTGACGGTGCAGCGGCTCCAGCCGAAGCTGTCGTTGTTGACGATGCCGATGCGGCGGGCCGGGCCCACCCCGCCGGAGACGGTGGTGGTGGCGTGCAGGGCGCCGCCGGTGGCCGCGGAGGTCTTGACCGTGGGCGCGGGGGCGGGATCCGAGGAGGCCCTGGAGACGGGCTTCTGGGCCACATCGGCCGCGGGCTCGGGCTCGGGCTCGGGCGCGGCGGCCGGCTCGGGGTTCAGGGTGTCGCATGCGCCGTCGTGCACCGTGACCGTGCCACCCGAGGCCAGCTCGGCCACCTGGCAGGTGGGCACGCCGTCCACGAGGATGGTCATGCCGTGCCAGACCTCGCCCGAGGTGTTCATGACCACCACCTTCGGTGCGGTGGCCGCGGGCGCATCGGCGTCGGCGTCCTGCTCGCCGCAGGCGATGACGATGCCGGCCACGATGGCCGACGGGATGAGGTAGCGGGCGATGAGTTCCTTGCGCATGGTGCTTCCTCCGGTGGATGGGGGGCGCAAGGGTAGCACGCGGCGGCGGGAGGAGCGAGCCCGTCACGCCTGACAAGATAAGGAGCATCGGCAGGAACACCCCCGCCTTCCCCGGTGTCGACCCCTGCACACCCCCGCCCCGGAGCCCCCATGATCCGCCGCATCAGCCCGACCCTCGCGCTGCTCTCCCTGCTCTGCCTGCCGGCCACGGCCCAGGCCCAGGACTTCGCCGCCGAGGCCGAGCGGCGCATGAAGCTCAACTTCGACCTCGACGCGGTGGAGGGGATGCTGGAGGCGCCCATGCCGTCACCGGCCATGGCCCAGCTACAAGACCAGCTCATGGCCCTCGGGTACACGGGCAACGGCTACGGGGCCGCCGGCTACACCCCGCCCCCGGTCCTGCCGCTGGAGCCCAACTCCACCATGAAGGCGGTGACCGTCTTCCGCGACCGCGCGCTCATCACCCGCGCCCTGGACGCCAAGGTCACCACCGGCCCCGGCTCGGTCACCTTCGAGGGCCTGCCGCTGGGCCTGACCCCCGAGAGCCTCAACGCCTCGGTGCTGGGGGGCACCGCCCGCATCGTGGGGGTGGAGCTGGTCTCGGGCCAGGGCGAGGTGGAGGAGACCGACCGCATCACCGACATCCGGGCCGAGGCCAAGGAGCTCACGGAGAAGCTGGGCCAGGTCCGCGACCGCATCGAGTCGCTGCTGATGCAGCGGGCCTATCTGCGCGGCACCCTGCTGCAGCCCGGCGGCGCCGACCGCCCCACCCCCAGCCTCGACCAGGTCAAGGGCACCCTGACCTTCGTAGGCGAGGCGGAAGGGCGCATCGCCGCCCAGCTCCGGTCCGAGGAGGAGCAGGCCAAGGAGCTGGGCGAGGATCTCCAGCCCCTGCTGATCAAGCTGGAGAACCCCCTGGCCACCGGCATGCAGGTCCGGGTGGACCTCGAGGCCGACAAGGCCGGCGCGGTGGAGATCGGCCTGCGCTACCAGGTGGGCGGCGCCCGCTGGTGGCCGGCCTACAACGCGCGCCTGGACGAGGCGAGCGGGCACGTGGCCCTGGAGTACTACGGCATCGTCTCCCAGCAGACCGGCGAGGACTGGGAAGATGTGGCCCTGCAGCTCTCCACCGCCGATCCCTCCACCTCCGGCACCGTGCCCGAGCTGACCACCTGGCTCCTGGGCCAGGACGCCTACTACGGTGGCTACTCCGTGGTGGACAACCTCATGGGTGGCCGCGGCCTGTACCAGGCACCTGCCCAGCAGGCCCAGCCCGCCCAGCCCGGCGGCATGGTGGACAGCCAGATGACCGCGGGCGTGCGCGGCTCGGGCGCCGTGGTCTTCGACATCCCCGGCACCCGCTCGGTCAAGGGCGACGGCAGCCAGCAGCGCCTGCCCGTGGGCAGCCAGACCTTCGCCGCCACCCTGGAGCTGAAGGCCGTGCCGCGGCTGGTGCCCGAGGTCTACCGCGAGGCCCGCCTGCGCTACGAGGGCAGCGTCCCGCTGCTGCCCGGCAGCGTCTCCACCTACACCGGCGGCGACTACCTCGGCACGGGCGCGCTCGACTCGGTCCTGCCCGGCGAGGATCTGCGCCTCTCCTTCGGCACGGACGACGGCGTCAAGGTGCGCCGCCAGCTCGTCTCCCGCGAGCAGGAGCACCTCGGCGTAGGCAAGAAGACCGTCCGCTGGACCTTCCACTTCCGCATCTCGGTGTCCAACCTCTCCGGCGCGGCCCGCAGCGTGCGCCTGGCCGACCAGCTCCCCGTCTCCGAGGTGGACGAGGTCAAGGTCAAGCTGGAGGAGACCACCCCGGCCGACGCGGCCGGCGAGCACGACGGCCCCGGCATCATGCACTGGACCCTGGCCCTGCAGCCCGGCCAGGAGCAGACCGTGGACCTGCGCTTCTCGGTGACCGCGCCCGCGGACGCCGCCGTGGCCCAGCGCTGGGCGGCGGAGATGTTCTGAGAGGCTGGAGGCTGGAGGGCTATACGCGCCCCTCCTGCACCAGCCGGGCGAAGGCCTCGTAGCTGCGCTCCCAGGTGCGCTCGATCTCCGGGGGGAAGAAGCAGCCCGGCAGCTCGCGCATGGACTTGTGGTAGGCCAGGCAGTCGCAGCACACCCCGTGGCGGGAGCAGCCGGGGTAGGTGCAGGTGCAGCGCTTGGCGTTGGTCTTCTGCTTGCACTCCATGGGGTCCTCACGGGCGCGGGGGACGGCCACCGTAACCGGAGAGGCTGGGTTGGATCGCCATCGCTGCCCCCGGAGACCGCCATCCTCACCGCGGGGAGCGAGACCACCCGCAAGGACGGCGTGAAGGGCCTGGTGGAGGCGAGCAGTGTGGACGCCATGGTGGCCGCGCTGAGCGAGGAACGGGGCGCCTAGAGCACTCCCCCGGCGGCCTCGACGCGACGCCGCTCCTCGAGCAGCTCCCCGGCCTCCACGAGCTGGTCGCCGCGCCGGGCCAGCAGGCGGTTCCTGCCCCGCTCCTTCGCCGCCAGCAGCGCGCTGTCCGCCGCGCTGACGAGCTCTTCGGCCTGCGAGGCGCCGGTCAGGGGCCAGGCTGCGAGGCCGAGGCTGATGGTCACATGCAGGCCCTGTTTCTGCCACTGGGTCAGCGTCGTCTCCACCCGCCGGCGCAGGCGCTCGCCCAGCACCACCGCGTCGTGCAGGCCCATCCCCATCGCCACCGTCAGGAACTCCTCGCCGCCGTAGCGGCAGAGCACGTCGCCCGCGCGCAGATCCTGCAACAGGGAGCGGCTGACCACGCGCAGCACCTCGTCCCCGGCGTCGTGGCCCCAGGTGTCGTTGAAGCGCTTGAAGTGGTCGATGTCGAAGATGATCACGCTCAACGGCAGCCCGTGCCGGACGGAGCGGGAGAACTCCTCGCGCAGCCGGCGCAGCCCGAAGCGGCGGTTCAACAGCCCGGTCAGGTCGTCGATGGCCGCCAGGTGCCGGATGTGCTGGTGCAGCTTGGCGTTCGCCAGGTAGGGGGCAGCGCAGGCCGCCAGGGAGGCCAGCAGGACGCGCGCCTCGGGGCCGCCCCGCTCGCCGCTGGAGGCCAGCATGACCAGCCCTACGGGGCGGTGCTTCTCGAGGAGGGGTACGAGCACGAGGGCCTTCGGCGCGAGGGAGCCCAGCGGGCCCGAAGAGCGCACCCAGGTCAGCCCCTCCGTCTCGGGCTCCAACACGACGGGCGCCTCCTGCCCGAAGACCAGGCTGGCGTAGCCCTGCTGGGGGTCGAGGTGCTCGGGGACGTCCTCCCCGTGATCGAGGCCGACGTGGGCACAGAGCTGCAGCCGGCTCTCGTCGGCGACGTACAGCAGGCCCAGGCGGGCCCCGCAGATGGCAGCCAGCGCCGCGAGGATCTCAGAGGCTACCAGATCGAGGTCCACCGTGCCCGCGAGCTCCTCCTGGAGCGCCTGCACGCTGTGGTCCCGCCCCATGCGGGTCGCGATGGCCTCGATCATGGTGTTGAAGGCCTGGGCGGTCTCCCCGAGGGCGTCCGCGCTGTCCACGGGCACGAGCATCTCGTGGGCGCAGCCCAGGCCCTCGCAGCGCGTGGTGGCCATGCGGGTGTTGACCTCGTTCATGGCCGCCGCCAGGCGGCGGATGGCCCGCGAGACGACGACGCTGAACAGGGCGTAGTTGACCGCCCCCACCATCAGGCCGGCCCCCACGCACATGGCGAAGAACAGCGCCGACAGCGCGCCGCGGTCGTCCAGCGCCACGGCGGCGAAGAGCGGGAAGCACAGCCCCACGGCGCAGCCGAAGCCCAGCATGGTCAGCAGAAGGTTCCGAAAGACGCTCCGTCGCATGACACAGACCTGTGCGAGTAGCGATCACCCCATCGGCCACATGGGTGGTGACTTCAGTGTTTCTGCCCGCGGGTCATTCCTGAGACGACTCGCGCAGCAGCGCCAGCGCCTCCGCGCGCCGATCCAGCCGCGCGGCGCGGCCCTGGAAGCGGCCGCGGGCGCCGCCGCCGCGGGCCTCCAGC
>JBDRKM010000325.1:0-8856 GCA_043814015.1 Pseudomonadota bacterium | reverse complement strand
AGTGCCTCGGGCCGCAGCTCTGCCCTTGGCGTCTTTGCGTCTTTGCGCGAAATTTCTGGGTCACGACTCCGCGCGCCACGGCTCGAGCGGCATGGGCGCCTGCCGAAGCGGGATGTTTCTGCGGGAAACCACCCTCCAGGGAGGCGGGGCCGGACAACCACCGCGACGCCTCCCGGTGATCACACCGGCAACCCGAGTGCCTCCGCGAGTGCGGCATCCAACTCGAACATCCTGGCCGGAGGGAGCCGCCCGACCAGTTTGGTCAGGCGGCTCTTGAAGATGGACGCCAGCAGATCGCACCGGATGGCGGAGGTGTGCCGCACACCCTCCTGCGGCGTGATGACGACCTCGGTCGAGAGGCCGAGGATCGAGGAGTAGATGGGGGCGCAGATGACGGTCGACAGGCGTTCGTTCTCGGCGACCTCGTCCCGCGACACGACTACGTAGAAGCCAGGCTTGCCACCCCGCTCCGCCGTGGGCTCTGCCACGCGATAGACCTCACCCCTCTGCATCACACATCCTGGTCGGCTATCAGCCACTCGGCGCGCTCGCGCTCATCCTCTTCGTGCTGGGCGAGGATCGCCGCGTCCCCAGCCGCCTGCTCACGCCGTCTCAACCGTTCCTGCCGGAACAGGTACTCGTGGAGCGCGACGACGACGGTTTCCTCCCGGGAAGCTCCGGGCGGCGTGATGCGGTCCAGGGCCTGGGCGGTGAGGTCGTCGAGGTTGACGGTGAGGCTGGTCATGAGGTCAGGATACCTGGAGGTGGTGAAGGCGACAAGGACTCTGTCTCCCAGAGGACATCTCGGGGATGGCCCCACCCTCACCGGAGTTTTCTAGTGGCGACCACCCTCCAGGCAGGCGGGGCCGGGCAACGGCCGCTGTCAGCGCAGCCGATCCTCCCAGTAGTCTGGCCTCCGCCTTTCGTGTGCGATCGCGACGACGACGACGCGAGCCCTGATGACATACACGACCCGGTAGGGGAACCCCCTGACCTGTGCCCGTCGCACGCCCGGCGGCACCCCAGGAAACAGCCACGGGCTGCCCGACTCGGCCTGCTCGTCGATGCGCACCGTCGCGCTCTCCACCTCATCGAGGAACCTGCTGCCGAGCCCCTCACGCCGCTCGTCGTACCAGATGGCCGCGAGGGCGAGCTCCTCGGCCGCGTCGGGGTGGAACTCAACCGCGGTGGCTGGTCAGCCTCGATCGTGCGCTGGAGATGACCTCTGCGGCCGGCGTGGTACCCACCCGTCCCTGATCGAGGTCGCCGACACGCCGAGCGACCTCGGCGGCCCAGGCGTCCTCGGCGTCCTCGTCGTCGGGCCCGATGTCGAGGCTCTCCACGAGGCGCAGCGCGATCTCAGCCCTCGCCTGGGGCGGAAGGCGCAGGGCGGTGTCGAGGATGGTCGCTGCGTTGCTCATGGCGCCATCGTACCCGCGGCTCTCCCTGGAGTCCACGTACGCTGTTCAGGGGATGTCTCTGGACGCGACCACCCTCCACGCAGCGCGGCCCGGGCAACCGCGCGCTGTGCGGGCCCGGTCGGCGGCTCGGCAGCCGCGCGCGCCTGGCGAAGTGCAGCCATCGAGGCCCGTCGCCCGAGGTCAAGGACGCCGCTATACTGGCGCCATGCCCCCCGAGAGCACCCGCCGTGAGGTCGATCGTCTCCGCACAGCGGCGCAGCTGCACGATCTCGGGGTGGCCATCAAGCGGCAGAACCTGCGGAGGCAGCACGCGGGTGCGGAAGATGCGGAGATCGAGCGCCTTCTCGGCGCGTGGCTTCGGGAACGGCCGCTCGACTCCCCGGGCCGTCGAGGGACCTGGCCCAGGGAGCCCCGTTGACCGATCTGATGGGCGCGCTTGGGCGCGCGCTCGCAGACCTCGATGCCCTCGGGTCGAGGGTGGCCCTGGTGGGGGGCCTGGCCATCGCGGTGCGCGCAGACCCCCGCTTCACCCGCGACGTAGACCTGGCGGTGTCCGTCGCCGACGACGCGGGCGCCGAGGCCGTGGTCCGAGGCATGCTGCACCGGGGCTACGGCCTGCTGGGCACCGTCGAGCAGGACGTGACCGGGCGCCTGGCCACCGTCCGCCTGGCGATGCCGGGACAGGGAGAGCACGGGGTCGTGCTCGATCTGCTCTTCGCCACTGTGGGTATCGAGCGGGAGATCGTGGCGGAGGCGTCCGAGGTCGAGCTGGTGCCAGGCCTGTCCCTGCGGGTGGCGCGGGTCGGCCACCTGCTGGCGATGAAGCTGCTGGCCCGTGACGAGCACCGTCCCCTGGACCAGGCGGACATCGACGCCTTGATGGGCGTGGCCGACGAGCAGGAGATCCTGCGCCTGCGCGCCGCGGCGGGGTTGATCACCACGCGGGGCTGTGATCGCGGTCGTGATCTCGGCGCCGCGATGGAGGCGCTGCTGTCCGAACGCTGACGATCGTCGGTTCTCTCCGGTCCGCGACCAGACCCCGCCGATGTCTCTGGACGCGACCACCCTCCAGGCGGGCTGGGCCGGGAAGCCAGGTTGGAGCACACCAGATCAGCCCGGCAGCCCGAGCGCCCCCGCCAAGGCTGCATCAGCTCTGTACGCTGAGCGCTGCCATGTGGCAGCCATCCGAGCGCGATGGAGCTGGCGCACCTCGAACCCGGCGGTGTCGCCCTCGCAGGCCGGATCGCGTGAGTGCCCGCCCTACCCCCGCACCAGCCACTCCCACGCCGGCCGCCACAGGACCTCGTGCCCCCTCACCTCGGCGCGCCCCTCCTCGTTCAGGGTCACCACCACGGCGGACTCGAGCCCGTACTCGCGCAAGGCCTCTTCCAGGGCGCGCAGCTCCCGCCGGACCACCGCGGGATCGCTCATCTCGGTGCAGACCTGGACCAGGAGCGGGCGCTCGCCAGCGCGGCGCGCGAGGAAATCGACCTCGTACCCGGAGGAGGTGCGCACATACCCGACTTCGTACCCTCGCCTTCGCAGCTCGATGTACACCAGGTTCTCCAGCAGGTGGCCGTGGTCCGCGCCGGCGTCGAAGCTGTGGGCCACGGCGAGGGCGGGGTCGGCGAGGTAGATCTTGCGGGGGTTGACCATGCGCCCGCGCTCGGAGCGGGCGTGGATGCTCACGGGGAAGACGAGGAAGGCGTCCTCCAGGTGGGCCAGGTAGGCGTGGAGCGTGTCCTTGGAGACCCGGAAGCCCTGCGACTTCAGGTCGTTGAAGAAGCGGTTCACGCTGAAGGCGGCTGCCGGGTCCTTCACCAGGCGGCGCACCAGGTACCTCAGGGCCGCGACGTTGGTGACCTCGTGACGCTCGACCACGTCACGGAAAAGCACGCCGTCCACGTAGTCCTGGAGTATGCGCGCCCGCAGCCGGGCGTCGAGGCCTTGCACCTCCGGGAAGCCGCCTCCCAGGAGGTATCGCCCCATGTGGTGCGCGAGAAGAGCGCGCTGCTGGGTGGTGGCCGGCCATCGCTCGGGTGGGTCGATGTGATGGTGGACGAGGTACTCGCGGAAGCTGAAGGGAAGCAGCTCGGCGGAGAGGCTGCGGCCTCGGAGGCTCGTGGCGATCTCTCTCCCGAGCAGTCGGGCGGACGATCCCGAGAGGACCACGCGTGCCGAACGGCTGTCGATCATCCGCCGGATGAACAGCTCCCACCCCGGGATGTCCTGGATCTCGTCGAAGAAGTACCAGGTCTCCTGGTCGACGATCTCCGGGTGACGCTCGTAGAGCGCCTGGGGGACGAGCTGGAGCTGGGATGCGTCCAGGGGCCGCAGGCGCTCGTCGTCGAAGTTCAGGTAGAGGATCCGGGATCTCGGCACCCCGCGGGCCTCCAGCGCGGCGATCTGCTGGAAGAGGAACCAGGTCTTCCCCGTGCGGCGCATGCCCACCACCACGTCCACCTTGCCGGGCAGGGAGGGAAGCGCCAGCGTGCGGCGTGTGGCCCTGGGAAGGGCGGCGACCTCGAAGTCTGCGATGATCTGCTTGATTCGATGGGTCGTGTCCATATTGTCATCGTGGCGGGGATAAGACGGACTATATTTATCCGTAACAGAAGGACAATGTCAACCGCCTCCGGTTCATCGAGCTCTTGGGACCGACAGCATCGACCCGGCGTCGGCCCTGGCGGGCGCCCCGGCGCCGGGTTCAATACCCCGCTCCCCCTCCCCGGAGGATCCCGTGAGCGCCCCGAACAGCCCGCCTCTCCCACCCCCGCCCCCGCGGAAGGAGATCGTCGCCTCGGCCGTCCTGGCGGGCATCTGCGCCCTGAGCCCCGTGCCCTTCGTCGACGATCTGGTCATCGGGGCCATCCGCCGCCGCCTCGTGCGGCGCCTGTTCCGGGCGCGCGGCGTGACCCTCAGCTGGCCGCAGCAGCGGGCGCTCACCCGCACCGGGAGCAACTGGCTGCTGGGCTGCCTCGGCGCCCTGGTGATCTACCCCATCAAGAAGATCTTCCGGAAGATCTTCTACGTCTTCGCGGTGAAGGAGGCGGTGGACGTGGCCTCGCGGCTGCTGCACCAGGGCCTGCTCGTGGAGCACGCGCTGGAGCGGGGCTGCATCCAGGCTGGGGAGCTGGGGGATCAGCGCGAGCCGCTCGAGCGGCTGAACCGAATCATCCGGGAGACCTGCGACGAGACCGACACCAGCCCCGTCGGCCAGATCCTCAAGCGGAGCTTCGCGGGCGGCCGGGTCTTCCTGCGCCGCCTCGGCCGCCAGGTGGTGCGCCAGCTCCGCGCCCACGGCCTGCTGAGACGGGCGCGGGAGACGGACGCGCTGCCGGACGGGATCGGCGGTGACCGGGAGCGCGGCCTGATGGCCGACCTGCGGGGGGCCCTGCTCGGCGAGGAGGACTACTTCCAGGCCCTCCACGAGCGCTTCGATCGGCGGTGGGCGGGGGCGCCGCCGGTGGACCGGCCGCCGCGATAGAGGGCCGGCCCCCTCGCGTGGAGGCCTCCCATGTCCGATCCCCTCAAGCTCGACCTCGACGGTCTCAAGGCCCTGGCCTCCGAACCCATCGTGCGCCGGGGCATCGACTACTTCAAGGAGCACCGGGTCATGGAGATCGCCTGGGACGCGCGCTCCATCCGCGCCACCGTGGAGGGCTCCCGGCCCCAGCTCCCCTACACCGTGGACATCACCCTCGACGAGGACGACGAGCTCCTCGTGGACTGCTCCTGCCCCTTCGAGGCGGAGCCGGCCTGCAAGCACGCCGTCGCCACCCTGCTGGCCTACGCCGCGCGGCAGCCCGTGGAGGAGATCGAGGTCGGCAGCGCCGCGGACGAGGCGGTGCTCGCCCGCATGCAGCGGGCCAAGGCGGAGGTGGTGGTGCGGCACGAGTCCGGCGACCGCTGGTTCGGCACCTGGACCGCCCAATCCCTGGAGAGCCGCGACCGCGGGCTGGCCCCGTGGCGGGTGGAGATCCGCTCGGTGGGCGAGCGGATCAACCACTGCACCTGCCCGGACTTCGCCACCAACCGGCTCGGCACCTGCAAGCACGTGGAGGCCGTGCTGCACCGGCTCCGCCGCGAGGCCCCCCACAAGTTCGAGCGCATGGCGCGCCTGGGGCCACCCCTGCCCGTGGTCCACCTGGCCTGGGATGTGCCCTCCGCGCCCCGGATCCGCGCGCACCGGCCCGCGAAGCTCGATACCGCGCTCGCCGCCGTCCTCGAGCGCCACTTCGACGACGAGGGGTTCCTGCGGGGCGAGCTGCCGGCTGCCTTCTTCCGCTTCCAGCGGGAGGCCACTCCTTTCCGGGATCTGCTGGTGGGCCGCGACGTCCTGGAGCACGTCCACCTGCGCGCCGAGGAGGCCCAGCACCAGCTCCGCGCCGAGCAGATCCGGCGCGAGATCGCCGGCTTCGGGGGGCACCTGCCCGGGGTCGGGGCGCGGCTCTACCCCTACCAGGTGGATGGCGTCGCCTTCCTGGCTGCGGCGGGCCGCGCCCTGCTGGCCGACGACATGGGGCTCGGCAAGACGCTCCAGGCCATCGCGGCCGCGGCCTGGCTGCGGGAGCGGGAGGGCGCCGAGCGCTGCCTCGTCATCTGCCCCGCCTCCCTCAAGCACCAGTGGCAGCGCGAGATCGAGCGTTTCACGGGGCTCGGGGTCACCGTGGTGGACGGCGGCGCCGCCCGGCGCGGCGCGCTGTACCGCGCGCGCAGCCCCTTCACCGTGGTGAACTACGAGATCGTGCTGCGGGACGCCGCCGTGATCCAGGAGGTTCTGGCCCCCGATCTGCTCGTCCTGGACGAGGCGCAGCGCATCAAGAACTGGCGGACGCGGAGCGCCGCGGCCGTGAAATCGATCCAGACCCGCTGGGCCTTCGTGCTCACCGGCACCCCCCTGGAGAACCGCCTCGAGGATCTCTACAGCCTGATGCAGGTGGTCGATTCACGCGTGCTCGGGCCCCTGTGGCGCTACCTGCTCGACTTCCACGTCACCGATCCCCGCGGCCGGGTGCTCGGCTACCGCAACCTCTCCGAGCTGCGCCGGCGCCTGGCCCCCGTCATGCTGCGCCGCGACCGCCAGCTCGTGCGCGACCAGCTCCCGGATCGCATCCAGCACCAGCTCGACCTGCCGCTGGACCGCCGCCAGCGCGATCTGCACGACGAGGCGCTGCAGGCCGCCGCCAGCCTCGCCGCCCGCATGGCCAAGCGGCCGCTGACCCCCCTCGAGGAGCAGCAGCTCATGGCGGCCCTGCAGCGGGCCCGCATGGCCTGCGACGCCGCGGGGCTGGTGGACAAAGAGACCCAGGGTTCTCCCAAGCTCGACGAGCTCTCCCGCTTGCTGGAGGACCTGTGCGTGGACGGCACGCACAAGGTGGTGGTCTTCTCCCAGTGGGAGCGGATGACCGCCATGGCCGAGGAGCGGGCCCAGGCGCTCGGCCTGGGCTGCGTGCGCCTGCACGGCGGGGTTCCTTCGAAGCTCCGCGGCGATCTGCTGGACCGCTTCCGGGACGATCCGGAGGTGCGCGTCTTCCTGTCCACCGACGCGGGCGGCGTGGGCCTCAACCTCCAGGCCGCCACGGCGCTCGTCAACCTCGACATGCCCTGGAACCCGGCCGTGCTGGAGCAGCGCATCGCCCGGGTCCACCGCCTCGGCCAGAAGCAGCCGGTCCAGGTGGTGCTGCTCGTGGCCCAGGACGCCTACGAGGCGCGCGTGGCCGGGCTCGTCTCCAGCAAGCGCTTCCTGTTCGACAACGTGGTGCGGGACGACGCCACCGAGGACGTGGTCGGCATCTCCCGCCGCACCCTGGAGTTGGCCCTGGAGGCGCTCACCGACCTGGCGCCCGGGGAGCAGGGGGAGGAGCCGGTCGCCCTGGCCGCCGAGGCCGATGCGCCGGCGTCCTACGGCGAACCATCCGGCGAACGGGACGCCGCCCCCAGGTCCCGGCCTGAACCCAGGGCCGAGGCCGCCTCCGAGGTCGCCTCCGAGGCCGCCTCCGAGGCCGCCTCCGAGGCCGAGCCCGACGGCGAGCCCGACGGCGAGCCCGAGGTCGCGCCGGAGGTAGAGGTCGCGGCCGACGCCGAGCCCGCACCTCCCCTCCCGGAGCCTCCGGCGCCCCCGGCCGTCGAACCCCCGCCCGCGCGCCCCGGCCGCGCGCCCGAGCCCGAGGGAGATCTCGACCTGGCCGCGCTGGTGGAGGGCCTGCAGCGCGCCTTGGGCCGCCGCCTGGAGCGGATCCTCGGCGCTGGCCAGGGCCTGGTGGCCGTGGTGGACCGCGTGGACGAGGCGGCCGAACGGGCGGTCGCCGCCTTGCGGGCCGATCTCGCCATCCGCGTCCCGCTCGAGGTCATGGACGCCCGCGCCGCCGCCGCGCTGGCGCGGCTCGGGGCCCTCGCCGCCGGGCAGGTCTACGAGCGGCCCGCGGAGCCCCGCCCCCTGCTGGCCCAGGCCGCCCGCAAGCTCGAGGCCGCCGAGCTGCTGCACACCCAGGGGCACGGCGAGGAGGCCCTGGAGCTGCTGCTGCAGGCCATGCTGCACGCCGCCGCCCACCGCGCCGCCCTCGAGCGCGCCCCGCGGGTGGAGGACGCGGCGGTCTGGCTCTTCGGAGAGGCCGTCCCGCGCGGGTTCCTCGACCTGGACGACGCCCACGCCATCACCCGGGCCGTCGCCCTGGCCAGCGTCCCGCGGCTGCCCGCGGCGCTCCTGCTGCCCATCCAGGAGGACGCCCGGCGGCTGGTCGGGCGGGAGGTCGCGCGGGCATGAGCCAGCGTCCTTTCCCTGGGCTCCTCCCCCGTTCGTCCTTCCGGGTCGCGTTCGAAGACGGCCGCACCGTGCGCTGGGAGAGCGGAGAGCGCGCCTGGTCCCTGCACGGGCATCGGCCCGAGGGCGTCCCCGTGGTGGACCTCGAGGTCGATGGGGCGCCCCCGGCGCGCCTGTCGGTGCGGGAGCTGCGGGACCTGCAGCGCGCCATCGAGCTGCTCGTGGCCCGGGATCCCGTGGCAGACCCCAGGCCCGGGACCGCGCCCGGTCGCCCCATGGGCCGGCCCTGGCCCCCCGAGGACGACCTGGCCCTGGCCGAGCGCTGGCGGGCGGGAGAGAGCGTCGCGGCGCTCGCGGAGCGCTTCGGCCGCACCGGCGGCGCCATCGCCGCGCGGCTGGTCAAGCTCGGGCTGGCCGAGGACCGGCAGTCCGTGCGCGAGAGCGAGCCGGTGCCCGGGTCGGAGGGGGGCGCGGGGGCGTGAGGCGGGCGCCAATAGGGCGCGGGGGTATGTGGGGGGCTCCGCCCCCCAGCGCGCCAGCGGTGCCTGCGGGGGGGTCAACCCCCCCCCCGGGCCGCCGGGGGGGGGGGGGTGGCCCCCCCCACGCCAACAACGGGGCGCGCGGGGGGGGGGGGTGACCGTGGGTTTCGGGGGGGGCCCCCCGCGGTGATGT
>JBDRKM010000324.1:0-6353 GCA_043814015.1 Pseudomonadota bacterium | reverse complement strand
GGTGACGCTGTTGTCTCCTTCGGAGGCCAGGTAGAGGTAGCAGGTGCCGGGCAGGTAGGTGTGCAGCACCCAGTCGCAGCCGGAGCCCGGATGGATGCTGGCCTCGGCGTCGTTGCAGTCGCTGGCGTCGGCGGCGGTCAGGTAGCCGGAGGGCTGGGTGCAGGCCTGGGTGGAGGTGTCGGGATCGGCGTAGCCGTCGGCGTCGGCGTCGGCGTACCAGGTGGGAGCGCCGGCGGCGTCGGCCTCGTCGGTGGTGCCGTCGCAGTCGTCGTCCACGCCGTTGCACAGCTCGGTGGCGCCGGGGTTGACGGCCGCCTCGGCGTCGTCGCAGTCGGTGGCGTCGAGCACGAAGCCGGGGGGCGCCGCGCAGGCCGCGGTGCTGCTGCCGGCGTCGCCGTAGCCGTCGCCGTCCGCGTCGGCGAAGAACGTGGTGGTCACGCCCTCGTCCACGTTGCCGTCGCAGTCGTCGTCCACGCCGTCGCAGTCCTCCGCGGCGCCGGGGTGGATGGAGGTGTCGCCGTCGTCGCAGTCCGTCGCCGTCGCGGCGTAGCCGCTGGGCTGGGTGCAGGCCCGCGCGCTGTGGTCGCTGTCGCCGTAGCCGTCCCCGTCGGCGTCCAGGTACCAGGTGGCGGCGTCCACCGCGTCGTCCTCGTCCACGGTGCCGTCGCAGTCGTCGTCCACCCCGTCGCAGCGTTCGAGTCCATCCGGGTTGATCGCGGCGTCCGTGTCGTCGCAGTCCTCGCAGGCGGCCCAGCCATCGCCGTCGAGATCGGCGTAGCCTGTGGAGCCATCGCAGTTGTAGTCCACCGGATCGGTGCAGTCGTCTTCGCGGGCACCGGGGTTGATGGCCGGGTCCGTGTCGTCGCAGTCGCCGTCGAGGGACCCGTGGCCCGAGGGAGCGGCGCAGGCCTGGGTGGAGACGGCGCTGTCGCCGTAGCCGTCGCCATCCGCGTCCAGATACCAGGTGGGTGCGTCGGCCACGTCGGGGTCCTCGTCGTCCATGAGCCCGTCGCAGTCGTCGTCGTAGCCGTCGCAGCGCTCCGTGGCGGCGGGGTTGATCGCGGAGTTGGCGTCATCGCAGTCGGAGCAGTCCGCCACCCAGCCTGGCCCTGGATCGCACGCGTCCACCAGCACTCCGGGGTCTCCGTAGCTGTCGCCGTCCGCGTCGGCGCACCAGGGGGTCTGCAGGCCCTCGTCCACCGCGCCATCGCAGTCTTCGTCCACCCCGTCGCAGGTCTCCTCGGCCTCGGGGTGGACAACCGGCGCGTCGTCGTCGCAGTCGCCGGGGGTGCTCACCCAGCCCGGGCCGGGGTCGCAGCTCTCCAGGGTGGCGGCGGCATCGCCCCAGCCATCGCCGTCGCCGTCGGCGTACCACAGCTCGACCAGGTCCTCGTCCACCTCGCCGTCGCAGTCCTGGTCCACCTCGTCGCAGCGCTCGGGGGCGCCGGGGTACACCTGGGCGTCGGTGTCATCGCAGTCCGTGGCGTCCAGGACCGTGCCGGAGGGCTGCTCGCAGGCCTCCACCGGGGCCGCGGCGTCACCCCAGCCGTCGCCGTCCGCGTCGACGTACCAGGTGCCCACCAGGCCCTCGTCCACCTCCCCGTCGCAGTCGTTGTCCAGCCCGTCGCAGACCTCCTCGGCCTCCGGGTGGACCGCCGCGTCCTGGTCGTCGCAGTCCTGGTCGGCAGAGAACCCGTCGCCGTCGGCGTCCACCGCGTCCGGGCCCGTGTCGTCCGGCGGGGCGGTGTCGTCGGCGGGCTTCTGGGGGCTGCGGCAGGCCAGGAGGGCGAAGAGGAGGAGGGTGGTGGTCATGGTGTGCGATCCTCGGCGCAAGTGTAGCACTTCCGGAGAGGAGGACCCGCATGCGGCGCGCCTCGTCGCACGGCAGTCCGATCTTCTGCCGGTAGCCGTGTCCGTGCTGGCCGTCTGGGATAGTTGCCTCCAGGAAGTTGAAACAAGACGTCCCGAATCGAGGAGCCGCCATCACGACCTGCCCGCCATCCCAACGAGACATCCCCGAGGCGGTGCCCCTGTTCGGGGAGATCCTGCGTGGTGAGATCCAGGAGCGCGGTGGCTACGTCATGCCCACGAGCGGGCGGAGCGAGCTGATCCCGCTGCACCTGAATGAGAACCTCTTCGAGGTGGAGGGCGCGTTGCCCCCCCTCCCCACGGATCGCCCCACCCTCAGCCGCTACCCCGTGGGAGGGAGCCGGCCGCTGGTGCAGGCCCTGGCGGATCACTACGGGCTGGAGCCCGCGGCGATCTTCGTCAACGCGGGGGCCTGCGGGGTGCTGAACGTGGTGTTCTCGCTCTGCGCCAACGCAGGCGCCGTGGCGGTGATGCCCAGCCCGACCTGGTCGTACTACCACGACGTCCTGGGTGGGCTGGGGGTGCGCCGGGTGGATGTCCCCCAGCGGCTTGGGCCTGATGGCTACGCCTACGATGTGGACGCCATCGCCGAGCGCGCGGTCGGCTGCGGGGCCACCCTGGTGGTCCTCACCTCACCCAACAACCCCACCGGGAACCGGGTCGGCTACGCCGAGGTCCGCGCGCTGGCCCAGCGGTGCGCGGGCTCGCTCATCGTCCTGGACGAGGCCTACTTCGGCTTCGCGCCGCCCGACCCCATGCCCGTGGCCACCCTGGTGGGCGACTGCCCCAACGTGGTGGTGGTGCGCACCTTCTCCAAGGCGCTGGGGCTGGCGTTCCTGCGCGTGGGCTTCGCCCTGGCCGGGGAGCAGGCCCGGATCCTGCTCCGGCGCCTGCCCGTGCCCTTCGGGCTCGCGGGCTACGCCCAGGAGCTGGCCATCGCCCGCCTCCGCGACCGCGCCTACCTGGCCGCGGTGCGCCAGGCCTGCCAGCGGGCGCGTGAGACCCTCCACGCAGGGCTCCACGACCTGCCAGGCTTCTTCGTCCACCCGAGCGCCGCCAACTTCGTGCTGGTGCGCACGCCTCCCGGGCGCGCGCGCGCCATCCGCGACCACCTCGCCGACCACGGCTTCCTGGTGAAGCTCGGCGATAGCGCGGAGATGCCCGACCACCTGCGCATCACCCTGGCCGACGTCCCCATCATGGACCGCGTGGCCTCCCTGGTGTGCCAATTCCAGCGTCGACCCGAAGGAGCACCCATGCCCATCCAGGTGAAGCTCGCGGAGACCGAAGCGGAGTATACGCAGATCCACGCCATCAACCTCCAGGTCTACGCCCTCGAGCTGGGCCAGGACCGCGCGCCCGAGGGGGCGGAGCAGCTCGTGGACCCCCGCCTGGACAAGACGACCTACATCATCGCGAAAGACGGCGAGAAGGTGGTCGGTATGCTCGGTCTGACCCCGCCAGGCGTCCGCTTCTCCCTCGAGGACAGCCTCGCGGGCGATGGCGTCCCGGCGGAGGACCGGGCCGAAGCCATCGAGATCCGCCGTCTGGCCTTGCTGCCGGACTACCGCGGCCGCCGCATCTTCCCGCGCATCCTGCTGTTCCTCCAGGACTACGCCGCGCCACGCCGGTACCGGATCGGGTACATCTCGGCCATCGAGGGCCGCGTCCCCGACTACCTCCGCATGGGCTTCAGGTCGTTCGGGCAGCCCTTCATCAAAGGCGCCGTACGTTACCAGCCCATGAGACTGCACATCGCGGACTTCAGGATCCCGCCGATCGAGGGTGATCCCGCAGCGGGCTGAGGCGCGCGCTCAGAGCCCCGCGGCGGCGTTGTCGGCGAAGGCGATGAGCAACGCGGCGTCCTCGTCGTCGATCTTCCTGCCCCGCTGGGCCTCGACCTTGTTCACGAAGGCCGCGAGCTGGTTGACCGCCGAGGTGGTGCTGCCGCGCTCGGACGAGGCGGCGGCGGCCTGGGCGCTGGCCAGCAGCGCGGTGTTGGTGCCCCGATCGAGGCCCAGGGAGCTGACCAGCGCCGGGAGATCGTAGACCGAGTCGGCGCAGCCGTCGCCGTCGGCGTCCAGGCCACCGGAGCCATCGCTCGGGCAGGCGTCGAGGCTGTCTGTCACGCCGTCGTCGTCGCTGTCGGTGGACTGCGCGAGCAGGCCCTGCAGGCTGGCCAGGTCGAACCCTTCGAGCTGCGCGGCCCCGGCCACGGGCAGCAGGAAGAGGTCTGGGGCGGCGCTGAGGTTGCCCGCGGCCCAGGTCCCACCCGTGATAGCGCCCGCCTCGTCCAGCTCGAGGACGTAGGCGTAGGCCTGCTCCGGCAGGGCGCCTTCGTCGCGGGGGTCGAGGTAGGTGACGGTGGTCTGCACGGCCGCGTAGCTGGCGGCTCCGGTGTCCAGCAGTTGCCAGCCGACCTCGTCCAGCACGCCTTCGAGGTCCGCCTCGTCCAGCCCTGCCGTGACGGACTGGCGGTAGGACAGGACCGGCGCGAGCTGCAGGGCGTCGAAGGGCGAGCGGTCCACGGCGAAGGACAGGCCCTGCAGGCCGACGAAGTTGGTGAGCAGGACGTGGAAGGTGCCGGCGTTGCCGTCGTAGCAGCCGGGATCCTGGATGAAGCCGTCCTCGTCGATGGTGAGCGTGTCGTCGCCGTCGGTGTAGCATTCCGGGTCCACGATGAAGCCGTCTTCGTCCACGGTGAGCCCGTCCCCCACGTGGGCGTGGGACATGGGCTCGGCGATGAAGCCGTCCTCGTCGATGGTGAGCGTGTCGTCGCCGACCTCGAAGCTGCAGGCGCCACCGGCGACGTTGGCGGTGATGGTGGTGTAGTCCAGCACGGCGAGGGCCTTGAGGTCGGTGGCGGTCAACGCCACGCGGGTGGAGCTGACCGGGAGCCGCGGCTCCGGCTCGAGGATGGAGGCGGCGACCCAGGCGTGGCACAGGCCGAGGTAGAGCTCGTCGTCCCCGACATCCTCATGCTCGTCCTGGGGGAGCCATGAGAGGCCCGACCAGTACTGCACCGGGCCCTCGACCGCGGGTTGCTCGCTGGAGGCGAACACAGGGCAGGCTTCGACGCTGTCGGCCAGGTCGCTCCAGGACGCAGCGCGCGCATCGCCGGAGAGGGGCAGCCAGAGGTCGGCGGCCTCGATCACCGCATCCGGGGCGGAGGCCTCCAGCGCGTAGACGGGCGTGTAGCTTGGCGGCCAGGGCGCCTGGTCGACCGCGCCGGCGGTGGGGAGGTCGCTGACCTGGAGGCTGAGATCGCCACCGAAGCGGTCCGGGTTGTTGGTCGAGTCCCAGCGATCGGCACGGGCCGGGTGGGTCGAGAGCAGGGCGATGACGAGCAGGGAGAGGCCCTGGGGGAGGAACGGGCTGGAGCGGGTCATCGAGGCCTCCGGGGGCGTGGGTGGGGCGAGCGCGCCAAGCCTACCCCGGGACGGGCGAGGTGCCCATTGGAATCTGCACTCCGCGCGTTCTTGGGGTGCCACGGGGCGCCGCGGGATAGTGGGTGGTCCCGGCCCCGCGGCGCCGAGGCACAGGAGGCCGTCATCTCGCAGGACCCGCAGGCGGTGGCGCAGGGCCCGGACCCGATGGTCGGGGTGCTGTTCGACTTCGACGGCACCCTGACGCGGGGTGACACCATGGCCGGGTTCTTCGTCCACTGTGCGCGCCGGAGCCCGCTGCGGGCGGTGCCGATGCTGATTTGCTGGCTGATCTCAGCGCCGCTGGGCCTGCTCCCCGGTGGGCAGCGGTGGGTGAATTCAGCGCTGCTGTGGTGGGGGACCGTGGGCCTCGGACGGCGGAGCACGGTCCGGCTCCTGCGGGGCTACGCCGCCAGGCTCTGCGCGGACCCGGGCCTGTTGCTGCCCGGGGGGCTGCGCCGCCTCCAGGAGCACCGCGCTCGCGGGGAGCGCCCCTGGGTGGTCTCCGCCTCCTGCAGGCAGTGGATCCGCCCGGTGCTGGCCGCAGCGGGCCTGGCGGGCGTGCCGGTGGTGGCCTCGGCCTTCGCCTTCCGTTGGGGTGGCCTGGTCATGGCGCGGCGCTGCCACGGGCGCGGCAAGGTCGAGGCGCTCGCGCGGCGGGCGCCCCCGGGCCGCTGGCGTTGGGCCTGGTCCTACGGGGATCGGCGCTCGGACCTGCCCATCCTGCACCTGGCGGAGCGCCAGGGGTGGGTGGGATCGGGGCGCCAGGCTCGGCGGGCGCTGGGGGAGCTCGGGGAGAGCGCGGCGCTGCTGGACTGGCGCGTATAGTGCCGCTGCCCGGAAGTCCCTGACCAGGGACTTCCGGCGGCGCCAACGCGCCGGCCGCTACGCGGCGCATCGGAACTATCCAGTTTTTTCGTTCCTGTCCCAGATCGTGGCGCCGATTCCCCCCACGCAGAAGGAGCGTCCGGTGGAGATTCCAGCGGGCGGACCAGCGGCGGCAAGAACTCTGCACTCCGGTGGCGGAGAGCCGGGTACCGACCGCGTGGCGGCCTGTAT
>JBDRKM010000323.1:0-7466 GCA_043814015.1 Pseudomonadota bacterium | reverse complement strand
GACTTTCGCGAGTAGTAGTTCACGCGCCACAGGCGCGCGCGCCAATAGGGCGCGGGGAGGGGGGAGCGCCAGCGATGCGGGGGGAGGCAGCCTCCCCCCGCAAACAAGGGGCAGCGCGGGCCGGTTCGATCAACTTGGGTTGCGGGCGGAGCCCCGCGCTGACCTCCACCCCGACGATCCCGTCATCCGCCTCCGCGTTGAAGTCCACCTCTGCCCCCGCCTTGCTTCGCCAGAACCGGAGCGCGTCCCGCGGCCCGAGCGTTCCGAGGTGCTTCATGATCTCCGCCCCCACCCAGTTCTCGAACAACGCCCGTCGATCGGGCCTCTCGGCGAACGGCTCGAAGCGTCCGAGCATCGCGCACAGGAGCCCGTTGTCGCAGAAGTACACCTTCGGATTGTGGGTGAGCTCCGCGCGCCTCCCCCCGGCAAAGGGCCTCACCAGCCGGATCACGTGACTCTCCTCCAACAGGCTGAGCCAGGCGGCGATCGTGGGTCGGGAGACTCCGCAGATCGCGGCCTGAGTTACGACACGTAGGCGCCACAACCCCCTGGCATCCGCCGCCCAGCCCGGTACACTCTGCACGTCTTCGCCGGAGACAGTCATGCGCCTCTCCCATCCGCTCACGGCCGTCGTTCCCCTCCTGCTCGCCCTGGGCTGCCCCTCGGAGCCCGTCAAGCCCCCGGACGACACGGGGCCGGTCGATGAGCGCGTCGATCTCGACCAGGACGGCTTCTTCGACGACGAGGACTGCGACGACGCAGACCCCGGCGTCTTTCCGGGCGCAGACGAGGTCTGCAACGGCGCCGACGACGACTGCGACGGTGACGTGGACGAGGGCACGCTCACCACCTCCTACGCCGACACCGACGGCGACGGCTTCGGCGATCCCGAGAACACGACGCAGGCCTGCGGCGTGCCCTCCGGCTACACGCCGTGGGGCACGGACTGCGACGACACGGACGCCGAGGTGAAGCCGGGCGCGGTGGAGGAGTGCAACGGGGTGGACGACGACTGCGATGGCGATGTGGACGAGGGCCTGCTGACCACCTGGTACGCCGACGAGGACAGCGACGGCTACGGCGATCCGGCGGTCTCGCAGGGCGACTGTGCCGACGTGCAGCCGGTGGGCTGGGTGGCCGACCACACTGACTGCGACGACGGGGACCCGGACGTGAATCCCGCGGCGGACGAGGTCTGTGACGAGGTGGACAATGACTGCGACGGGGAGACCGACGAGGCCGACGCGCTGGACGCGGTGCGCTGGTACGCGGACGCCGACGGCGACGGCTACGGCGACGTGGCCACCTGGGAGATGGCTTGTGAGCAGCCCTCCGGTTTCGTGCCGGTCTCCTCCTCGGTGGACTGCGACGACGAGGAACCCACGGTGCACCCGGGTGCCACCGAGGCCTGCAACGGCGTGGACGACGATTGCGACGGCGCGGTGGACGAGGGCGCGGGCGACGCCTCCACCTGGTACCAGGACAGCGACGGCGATGGCTACGGCAACAGCCGCGTGCACATGGACGCCTGCGCCGAGCCCCCCGGCTACGTGGCCGACGCCACGGACTGCGACGACCTGTCGGCCAGCGTCTACCCGGGCGCCGACGAGTACTGCAACGGCGCCGACGACGACTGCGACGGCACCACGGACGAGAACACGGCGCTGGACGCGGCCACCTGGTACTACGACGGCGACTCCGACGGCTACGGCGCCACCAGCCCCACCCGCGTCGCCTGCACCGCCCCCACCGGCTACGCCGCGGCGGCCACGGACTGCGACGACGGCGATGCCAGCCTGCACCCGGGCGCCATCGAGGTCTGCGACCTGGTGGACCAGGACTGCGACGGTACCGTGGACGAGGGCGCGCTGGGCACGGCCGAGGACTGCCCGGCCATCGACTGCACGGACGTGCTGCTGGACGATCCCTCCGCGGGCGACGGCTCCTACTACATGGCGGACGGCTACTGGTGGGACTGCGACATGAGCACGGACGGCGGCGGCTGGCTGGAGGTGTCCACCGCGGTGCAGGTCTGGGGCACGGGCTACGACACCCAGTACCACAACATCGCCGGGTTCTCCTGGAGCGAGGTTATGTTCCGCTACAGCTCGGGCAGCTCCACCGCCGGCTGCACCTACCCCACCTCCATCTCGTATGGCTCCAACCCCATCGCGTTCCAGTTCGGATCGGAGATCTGGGGGCTGCCGGACGCGGCCTGCGGCTCCACCTGCGGCTGGGCCATGCTCGACTACGCCGCCGACACCACCTACCTCAGCACGGCCTATGACTTCGTGATCGCCCGCGCCGAGTCCACCGACACCATCCGGGTCGGCATGACCGAGGGCGTGCTGTCCTGCACCACCTCCGACAACGTGGGGACCGCCTGGCTGGACATCCTGATCCGTCGCTGAGGCCGGTCCGCGTGGCCCGCCGGGAGGCGCTCGCTGCGGCGGCGGTGATCCTGCTGGGTCCGTGGGTGCTGGCCTGGCCGCTGCCGTTGGTGTTTCGGCGGGAGCTGCTCGGCTGGCGCCTGCAGGAGGCGGCGGTGCACGCCTGGGGTCTGTGGGCGGCCTGGCGCGAGCACAGCCCGCTGGTGGTGGACACCCGCCTGGTGAACTGGCCCGCGGGCGCGCGCTACGTGCTGGTGGACCCCCTCAACCTGGGGCCCTGGGGGCTCGGGGCCTGGCTGGGGCCGGCCGCCGGGTACAACATGGTGCTCTTGTGCGGGCTGCTGGTGGCGGGGCTCGGCGGGGCGCTGCTGGCGCGCCGGATCGGCGGGGCGCCCTGGCTGGGGGCGCTGGCGGCCATGGCCTGCCCCACGCTGCTGGCCGGCACCTTCGAGGGCCAGACCGAGAGCTTCGCCGTGGGCTGGGTGGCGCTGCAGCTGGCCTTGCTGCTGGACTTCGCCGATCGCGGCGGGCGCCGGCGCGGGGCGCTGGCGCTCCTGGCCATCGCGGCCACCGGGTACGCGGGGCCCTACAACGCGGTCTGGGCCGGGTTCGTGGATCTCGGGGTGCTCGGGATGCTGGCTGCGCGGAGGCGCTGGCCCCAGCTCGGGCGCGCCGCCGGGGTGGTGGTGGTGGCCGCGCTGGCTTGCCTCCCCCTGGCCTGGGCGCTGTTGACGGCCAGGGCTCCCGAGATGTCCGGCAGCGGGGCGCGGGCCGCCTTGCCGGAGCTGTGGGAGGACCCGGTGATGTGGCGGGGCTTCCTGCACCACGGGGCCGACCTGCTGGATCCCTGGCTGCCGCTGCAGCTCACGGGGGGGCGTCCGGAGATGTCCCACACCGCCTACCTCGGGCTGGCCGCGCTGATCCTCGGGGTGCTGGCCTGGGCGCGCGACCGGCGCCGCTGGCCCTGGCTGCTGGGGGCGCTGGGCTTCGCGCTGCTGGCGCTGGGGCCCTGGCTCTACGTCCAGGGGCGCGCGCCGCGCCTCGGAGGCCACGCCGTGCTGCTGCCCGCCGGCTGGCTGACCGCCCTCGTCCCCGCCGTGCTCGGTCGCCTGCGGCGCTGGGAGCGGGCCGCAGCCGTGGCCACCCTGCTGCTGGCACCCCTGGTGTCCACCTGGGGGAGGGGCGCTCGTGCGCGCCTGTTGGGGCCCGTGGCCGCGCTCCTGATCGTGGGCGATCTCGTGCTGTGCGCCCCCATGGCCTGGCCCCTGCTGCACGCCGCGCCCCCGGACATGACGCCTCTGGCTGGGCTGGAGGGTGTGGGCGCGATCCTGGAGCTGCCCCGCGCCACCCCCGAGGCGGCGCTGGGTGGCCACGCCTGGCGCGATCAGGCCGCCCTGGCCCAGATCGGGCACGGCCACCCCACCGCCTCCACCAGCACCCTGTTCGCGGGGGTGTTCGGCTCCCCCACCTCCCGCACGGCCGTCCTCACCCTGCGCGGCTCGGCGACCCTGACCTCCAACCAGCGCAGAGCCCTCGCGAGAGAGGGCTTCACCCACCTGCTGGTGCACCTGCCCTTCTTCGAGGAGCCCGAGCGCAGCCTGGCCGCCTTCGTCCCCTGCCTGGGCGAGCCCGTGGCCCTGGGGCCCGATGTGGCCGTGTTCGATCTCAGGCGTGACGCCGGCCACTGCCCTCCGGCAGACGCGCGGATGCTGTTGCCGGGGAGGTAGCAACATACTCATCGAGGTGGTCACCCGCTGGTGCGGCGAAGAGCCACTCGCCGCCCCCCGGTCCGCGCCTCTGGTCAGCCCCCGACTCCTCCCCGTCTTCGGTCTTTGCTCCAAATCCAGTGCACCACCACCGACGTCCCGGGCCTCGGTACCCCAGCCACCACCCGCGGGCCGGCGCGCCCCCGATGCGCCGTGCTACCCTCTCGTTTCCGCCCCCGAGGAACCGCCTGTGCCCCGTCTCCTGCGCTGCGGCCCGCTCATGGCCGCCGTGCTCACCGTGCTGCTGGTGCTGGCCTTCGCCTGGCCGCTGCCACTGCACTTCGGCAGCCGCATCCTCGGCCCCACCCAGGCCGACTTCTACGGCATCGCCTGGGGGCTGGACCACGTGGCCCGTGAGCTGTTCGCGGGGCGCTGGCCCGGCCTGCACACCACCGCGCTGGAGTTCCCGCGGGGCACGCGTCTGCTGGTGGCCGACCTGCCCGAGGCCATCCTGCTGGCGCCCGTCACCCGCCTCTTCGGGCCCACCGCCGCCTTCAACCTGCTCGCCCTCGGGCACCACGCCCTGGCCGCCGCCGCGGCCTGGTGGTGCGCCCGCCGCCTCGGCCTGGGTGTGCCGGGCCGCGCCATCACCGCCCTGGCCTTCGCCTTCGCCCCGGCGCTGGTGGGCACCACCTTCAACCAGAACCCGGACGTGACCGCCTGGTACTGGGTGCCGCTGGCCGCCGGCCTGGGCGCCACCGCGACCGACGCCCGCACCGCGGCCCTCGCCGGGCTCATGGCAGGCGCCGCCGCCTGGTGCAACCCCTACGCCGGGGTCATGGCCGCCGTCGCCGCCGTGCTCCTGCTCCCCGGGCGCTCACCCGGGCGCTGGGCGTCCATGCTCGGCGTGCTGCTCCTCGTCGGCGGCGCCGCCGCCCTGCTCGCCTGGTGGTCCGTGAAGGACCCGCTCAGCGCCGGGCACAAGCCGGGTGGCCTGTTGGCCCTGCACGGCGCTGCCCACCTGCAGGACCTCCTCGACCCCTGGCCCGAGATCCACGTCAACCGCGAGTGGGACGTCTCCTTCTTCATGCACCCGGCCTACCTGGGCTGGTCCGTGCTGCTCTTCGGGCTGGTGGGCTGCTGGCGCGCGCGCCGGGTGCGCTGGGCGCTGCTGGCGGGCGTGGGGGCGCTCATGGCGCTGGGCCCGCGCATCGGCGTCTCCGAGCACACCGCGCTGATCAACCCGGTCTGGTGGCTGGGAGGCCACCTCGGCCTCGACCGCCTCTGGCTGTACCACCGCTACACCGCCCTGGCGGTGCTCGGCCTCGGGCTCGGGGCCGGCAGCCTGGCCGACGCGCTGGGCCGCCGCGGCTGGTGGCTGCTGCCGGTCCTGGCCCTCGATCTGCTGTTGCTCACCCCGGCCTGGAGGTACCTCGGCTCCGTGGAGCGGTTCGACGACGGAGCCTGCGCGCTGCTGCAGGAGCTCCCCCCCGGTCCCCAGTTCGACGTGCCCCCGGGCGAGCACGAGCTGTGGCTCTTCGGCGGCACCTGCACGGGCAACCCCGTGGCCGCCGGCATCAACCGGCCCCACTCCCGCTTCATGAACGTGGTGCTGTCCGCCGCCCAGACCCGGGGCGCGGCCATGGCGTTGGCCGCCCTGCGCCAGCAGGGGTTCCGCTACCTCGTCTACCACCCGGCCGGCCCCCGCGGCGCCCTCATGGACCCGGCCACCATCCTGGCCCAACCCTGCGAGGTGGCCCGCAACGCGCAGGGGGTGCAGGTGCTCGATATCTCCGGGTGTCCCGCGAACCTGCCGAAGCCGCCGCCCATCCCCCAGCGCTCCGAGGCCTCGGGGGACCGCTTCTGAACCCACCTGGAGGGTACCGTGCGCCTGCTGATGCTGCTCGCCCTCGGCTGCCACACCCCGGCCGACTCGGCCGCCCCCGCCGACACCGCCCCCGCCTGCCTGCCGCCCGACGAGGCTCCCGAGCCCACCTGGGAGGGCCACCCCTCCGACGGCTGGCGCTGGCAGAAGCGCGGGGTGCTGTTTCCCGACACCCAGGGCTTCGGCTACAACGAGGGCGACATGGCTCCCACCGTGGTGGACGCGGGCGGCTCGCTGCACCTCGTCTTCTCGCGCCAGGTGGGCACCAGCCACGACCTGTGGGCCAGCGACTCCCAGGACGGCCTCATCTGGAGCGATCCCGTCCCGGTCACCGGGCTCCCGGAGGGGGAGGGGAGCTACCCCGGGCTGCTGTGGGACGAGGGAGGCTACACGCTCTACTACGGCAGCGGCACCATCGGCCGCGCCGAGAGCGACGACGGGGTGGCCTTCGGCGCCACGGAGACCGTGCTCCGGCCGAGCGAGGTGGGCGGCTTCGGCGCCCTCTCCCTGCTCTACCCGGCGCCGGTCCGGGACGGGGCCCCGGTGCGGCTCTACTTCACCGGCTTCGACGGGGTGGCCTTCGCCATCGGGCGGGCGACCCTCGCGGGGAGTGACCTGTCCATCGACGAAGACCCACTGCTGACCGAGGGCGGCCCCGCCACCTGGTACAACAGCGCCGTGGCGGCACCAGCCGCGGTGCACGCGGGGGCGGACTGGTACCTTTGGTTCGGGGGCTACGACACCTCGCAGACCGACCCCGGCCCCTGGCGCGTGGGGTTCACCCAGGGCGACGACGGGGTCTCCTGGGGCCCCACCCCCGCCGTCTCCCTGCCCCTCGGGGAGCGCGGCCCCGACGCCTGGAGCACGCGCGATCCCACGGTCGTCCCGTGGGAGGGCGGCTGGCTGATGATCTACGTGGGCATGGGCGACGACGGTGTCTACCGGCTGATGGCGGCCACCTCGGACGTGTGCCCCTGAACACATACTCGCGAAAGCCCGCGCGCCAGGCGCGGACTTTCGCGAGTAGTTGTTCACGCGCCGCAGGCGCGCGCGCCAATAGGGCGCGGGGGAATGCGGGGGGCTCACCGCCCCCCACGCGTCAGCGATGCGGGGGAGGGCAGCCCTGGGGGGCGGTGAGCCCCCCGCAAGGCGAAAAAAGGGCAGCGCGGCCAGGCCGATCACTTTGGGTTGCGGGCGGAGCCCCGCGCTGCGGGCTACCCCGCGTCCACCCTGAGCATCATCCCCACCTTGGGGGGGACGGGGGGCAGGCCGCAGGGTGGGCCGACGGCCTCGAAGCTGGAGGTGTCCCAGACCTCGACTCCCTCGGCCGCACCGGTGGGCTCTCCGAGGGCGTCTCGGAGGAGCGCCGCGAGCGTGGGCCCGGCGGGCTCGTCGGTGAGCAGCAGCAGGCCGGCGATGCCGCGGGCGGCCAGGGCGGCGGCGTCGGCGCGGGCGCATGCGCGCTCGACGCTGGACAGGGGCAGC
>JBDRKM010000322.1:0-3249 GCA_043814015.1 Pseudomonadota bacterium | reverse complement strand
GCCCTCAGGGCGCAGGTACTCGCGCCGGCAGCGCAGGGCCTGCGCCTCGGTCGCGCCGGTGATGGCCACGCACAGCACCGCCAGCGCCTCCAGGGAGCGGCATGACGCGAGGACCCGCTCCACGAACCGGCCGTCCAGAGAAATGATGGCCTTGGGGGGAAGCCGCGGCTCGTCGAGCCCGATCCGCGGCCGGTTGGTGGCGGCGACCTGGAGATTGAATACCACGAGCCGCAGTTGCCGGATCTCACCTCGCACGACGCCGGCATCCCGTTGGGCACCGCGAGCGCCGGTGCCCAGAGCCCGGCGTGTACGGGCGATCTCCCGCTCGTCGATCAGGAGCACCGGCACATCCCCGACCGCCTCGACCAGCCGCCGGAAACACTGCCGTTGCCGGACCAAGCGCGTCGCGTCCTGCTGGCCCTGCACCAGCAGCGTGGGCCACGCCCCGGCCCGACCCACCTCCCGCAGCGTCGTCGTCGGTCCGAGCCGGATACGGCCTGGCACACCGCTGGCGAGCAGGCGTGGCCACTCGTAGGGGTACTTGGCCGCCAGCTCGACCAGGCCGGTGGTGCAGAGGCCGTCGCGGGTGCAGGGCGGCAGGGGGGGCAGATGAGATGGCATGAAGGACGTCCGGGCAGGAAGACACCCCCCATGATCCCACGGTTCAGGGGCGCTCGTGGCGACGAAAAACAGCTCCAGAATTACCTGATCTTTCAGAACATGAATAACGTCTACGACGATCTAGTCACCGATAGGGTCATAGAGGTTCACTCGAAAAACGACGTTCTACCGTGGGCCGCATGGAAATATCGTGACTAGGTCCATGCAAACTGCGTGATCAATAAACAGCGTCGAGAGCGGTAAACTGAATCTTCCATTCATGGCTTACAAAGCATCGTCTTGCCTGGTCATCACCCACTATTATTGACATGGCAGCCAGAAACTGTGACTAACAACGTGTAAAGGTGATTTCTCCGGGTGGCCTATCCATCTCGTTGCGGAGACGGTACAATGACCGCATGACACCGCCGCGACCATCTCCTGCGCCATCGTCCAGTCGCGACCATCCCCGTAACCTGACCGCACTCCGTGCGGCCTACCCGGACAACCGCGCCTGCCTCGATCTCCTCGAGGAGCTGCGCTGGCCAGAGGGCTTCATATGCCCAAAATGTGGACGGCACAAGGGCATCCGGCTGGTAGACGGGCGCTACTGGTGTGAGCCCTGCCGACGTCGCAGCTCGGTCACGACGGCGACCCTGCTCCAGGGGACGCGCACGCCGCTCACCTCGTGGTTCGCCGCGGCGTGGCACCTGACATCGAGAGACGGGATCTCCGCGGTGAGCCTGCAGAAGCTGCTTCGGCTCGGCTCCTACCAGACCGCCTGGGCCATGCTGCACCGGCTCCGTGCCGCCATGGGACGGCCTGGCCGAGACCGGCTCACGGGGTCCGTGGAGGTCGGCCTGACGCCGCTCGGGAGAATGCTCCCTGGCCCCGTTCGGCAGGGGGCTACTGGGCAGGCGCTCGTGGTCATCGCCGTCGAGCTGCCGGGGACGACGGGGCTCGGGCGTTGCCGCCTCCGGCTGCTCCCCGATGCTGGCGAGGCCGGGCTGGAGGCGTTCCTGCGGGACAGCGTCATGCCCGGCGCCACGCTGGTTGTCGACAAAAAACTGTCCCTCCCGCAGACGGCAGGGGCCACGTACCGATGTCACATCGTCGATGCCGCCTCCATCTGTGGCAGGGCCGGCGCCCTCCTGCCGGGGGCCAGACGAGTCTCGGGCGCCGTGCAACGGTGGCTCGCCAGGACGCACCATGGCGCCGCAGAGGCGGACCACCTGCAGGCGTACCTGGACGAGTTCGCCTTCCGTTTTGGTCGTCCGAAGTCCGAGCCCCGCTACATCCTCTTCCGGCGCCTGCTGGAGCTGGCCGTGCAGGTGGACCCGATCACCTTCCGGTCCCTCGTCGCGGACCAGCGGACCGATGGCGACGCCACCCGGGACACCGGGGAGCCGCCGCCCCCGGGCGACAGCGCGGAGCCTGGGGATGAGCCCGACTGCTTGCCCATGGCACCGGAGGGGCTGGCTGGGGGAAGGGATCGGTAGCGTCCTCGGCCACGCAGTCGGCGGCGCCGAGCGCCAACGCCTCCAGGGTCGCGCGTGGCTCGGCACGGGTCGCGAGCGCGATGATGGGGATGGAGGAGCGTCCCCTCCACGCGCGGATCAGGTCGAGGCCACGCTGCTCCATCAGGTGCAGGTCGACGATCGCGATGTCGATCTGCCCGGGCGTGGAGCGCGGCACCCAGTCTTCCTCTCCGGAGGAGAGGGTGACCTCGAAGCCCGCGCGGGTCAGCCCCTGGATGAGGGTTGAGGCGGTGGCGAAGTCGTCCTCCACCACCAGGGCCCTTGTTCGCCGGCCCTCAGGCATGACAGCTCCAGGAGGATGAGGCGCTCATGGCGTGCCCTCCACCGCTCGCCGGTAGACCCGCCGGAAGTCCAACGGCATGGCGAGCGCTGGTGCCTTCGCGGTGACGACCACGATCAGCTCATCCGTGCTCGTCGGGGGGAGGAAGGCTTCCTCCAGCACGACGCCCCCGAGCTTGCGCCGGACCACGAGGGCCCCGTCCCCGGGCGGCTCCTCCAGCCACGCCCTGATCCTCATGTGCTCCCCGCTCGGCAGCTCGACGCGCCAGCTCCGTCGCCCGAGCAGCAGGGGCTGGGGCAACCCCTCCATCCACGAGACCAGGAGCAGGTCATCGTCCGCCAGGAGTGCCAAGCGGTCGCTGCCCGCCAGGAGCGCGAGCAGCACCGCGGTGCTGTTCTGCCCGGAGGGTGCGGCTGCGGCGCCACCCCCCGTACCGGCGCCCATGTCGCCTCCGGGCGGGCCGCCCCCGCCGCCCATGCCGCCGCCTGTCGGCCCCGAGGGCGGCCGCAGGGCGAACTCCAGGAATCGCTGCACGTCGTCGCTGGCGGCGCGGTCCAGCACCCAGCGCCCGTCGAGGGGGGAGGCTCCCTGCGCCATCGTCGGACCAGCCAGCGCGAGGAGGAGACAGAGCGTTTGAAGCATGGAAACTCCAGGGTAGGGAACGGGCTCACTCGTACCTGAGCGCGTCGATGGGCTTCATGCGGGCCGCCCGGCGCGCGGGCCAGAAGCCGAAGACCACGCCCACCAGGGCGGAGAAGGCCACCGCGCCCACCGCCACGAGGGGGTCGAAGGTGAAGGGGATGCCGATGAGCTGCGCGCCGATCCAGGAGC
>JBDRKM010000321.1:0-4924 GCA_043814015.1 Pseudomonadota bacterium | reverse complement strand
GGGCGGGCCCGCAACCCAGGAAGGGACCCCCTGTGGCCCGCGCTGCCTTGTCTGTGGGGGCGGGATGCCCTCCCCCGCACCGCTGACGCTCCCCCTCCCCCGCGCCCTATTGGCGCGCGCGCCTGCGGCGCGTGATCTACTATCGACGAATTTGCGCGTGGATGGCGCAAATTCGTCGATAGTTGATCAGGCGGGCAGGCCGAGCAGCAGCGCCAGCGCCAGGCCTCCCAGGGTGGCGGCCACGTTCAGCTTCAGGGCGCTGTCCGGGGCGAGCACGGGCTCCTCCCCCCGCTGCCGGCGCAGGCGCCAGCCCGCGGCCCACGACAGAGCCCCGACGGGCAGCACCGTGACCCCGAGCGCGCCGGCGGCCACCAGGCTCTGGCCGCTGAAGCCCGCGCCCTGGCGCCAGCGCTGCAGATCGAGCAGCAGCAGGCCCAGGACCACCCCCAGCAGCAGCAGGGTCCCGGCCCGCCCCACCAGCTCCAGGTTGGCGGCGGGGTGGCGGATCGCGCCGGGGGCGGCCTCCGGCGGCAGCTCCGTGTCGTCCGGCAGATCCTTGACACGGGGATCGGGACGGAGAGGGCGCTCGGTCAAGGTGGCTCCCGGTGGTCAGTGTGGCGCGCCTGCCGTATGATGGCCACGCACGTCGCGCGAACGAACGCCGGCCCCGTCCGCCCGCGGTCCTCTCCCCTCGGAAACGAACCATGCGCTCCAGCCTCGCACTCCTGCCCGTCCTCCTCGCCGCCTCCACCCTCTCGCCCGCGGCGTTGGCCGGGAACAACGTCTACATGTACGGCCTGGGCCCGCGGATCGGCACCGTCGTCATCCCGGGCGGCTATCCGGCCAGCTTCCCCACCTTCAGCGCGGAGGCGGCCCACGGCGAGACCGAGAAGATCAAGATCGCCGAGGACACCACCATCGAGAAGGTCCGCGGCGATCTGATCATCGGCATCGAGGCTTTGTACTGGGCCAACGGCGAGAACCGTCTGGGCGCCACGGGCGGCTTCGGGCTGGGCTCTGGCTACCACGACGCCCACCTCATCCTGAAGTACGACCGCATGTCCAACCTGGACGCCATCGATCTGTTCGTGGGCGGTGGGCTCGGGGTGGGCGTCGGCTCCTGGGTCGGCGAGGCCGACGAGAAGCTGCGCGTGCCGTACTACCCCCTCCGCGGTGAGGCCGGCGCGCTGTTCCGCCAGAAGACCTTCGGCATCCAGGCCCTCATCTTCCTGAACCTGAACATCCCCGGCCGCCAGACCTTGACCCTGGCCGACGAGACCACCTACGAGACCGGCTTCGGCTGGGCCTTCTACCCCCAGATCGGCGCGGAGCTGCAGCTGCTCTTCGGCGACTTCACCAAGCCCCACAAGAAGAAGAAGGGCAAGAAGAAGGGGCGGTAGTCGTCACCCCGCCAGGAACGCCTCCAGCGCCCGGGTCATGTACCAGGGATCCCAGGCGCCGAAGGTCTCGCGCACGGAGTGCATGCCCCACTGGGCGCTGCCCACGTCCACGACGCGGATGCCCAGCTGCGCGGCGGTCATGGAGCCGATGGTGCCGCCGGAGGCCACATCGGAGCGGTTGACGAAGCGCTGGAAGGGCACACCGGCCTGGCGGCAGGCCTGGATGAACAGGGCGGCGGAAGGGGCGTCGGTGGCGTACTTCCGGCTGGCGTGGGCCTTGATCACGGGGCCGCCGTTGAGCACGGGGGCGTGCTCCGGGTCCATCTTGTCACCGTAGCCGGGGTGGTGGGCGTGGGCGTTGTCGGCCGAGACCATCACGCTGCGGGAGAGGGCGGCGAGGTAGTCGGCGCGGTCGCCACCCAGGGCCAGCACCAGGCGCTCCAGGGTGTGGGGCAGGAGCGTGGAGCGGGCGCCCTGGGGGGTCTCGCTGCCCACCTCCTCAGCATCGACGAAGGCGGCGATGCGGGTGGCGGCGGTGGGCCTTCCTGCGCTCGCGATGAGGGCCAGCAGGCCAGCGTGGCACATGCCGAGGTCGTCGAAGCGGCCGGAGCGCAGAAGCTCGCCGCTGGCCCCGGCGAAGGAGGGCGGCTGGGGGTCGTGGAGGAAGAGGTCGAAGTCCAGGATGGCGCCGACCTCCACCCCGAGCGCCGCGGCCAGCACGGCGCGCAGGGCGTCAACCTCGGGCAGGCCGGCCGCGACCGTGCCCAGGATGGGGGTGAGCTGGGTCTGGGGGTTCAGCGCCAGGCCCTTGTCGTTGACCTCGCGGTTCTGGTGGATGGCCACGTTCGGCAGGCAGACCAGGGGGCCGGAGCGGTACAGGTGGGCCTGGACGCCCCCCTCGCCCTCCACCAGCACGCGCCCGCACAGGCCGAGGTCGCGGTCGGTCCAGGTGGCCCGGATGGGGCCTCCGTAGACCTCGACCCCGAGGTGCACCACGCCCTTGCTGACCCGCTCAGGCTGCGGCTTGACCTTGAAGCCCGGGCTGTCGGTGTGGGCGCCGACCATGCGGAACCCCGCCTGGGCGGGGGGCTCGGTGCCGGCGATGAAGGCCAGCACGGCGCTGCCGTGGCGCTCGATGTAGCCGCGCTGACCCGGGACCAGCGACCAGCGGGCGCCCTCCTCGAGGCGCTGGAAGCCGGCGGCCTCCAGGCGCTTGGCGAGCTCGCGCGCGGCGAAGAAGTTGCAGCAGCCCTCCTCCAGGAAGGCGCAGAGATCGCGGGCCAGGGCGCAGGCCTCCTCGCGGATGGCCGGCTCGAGGGGGGCTTGCTCGTTCATGTGGACTCCTTGGCGAGGGGCTCGTCGCGCCCCTCCTCGTGGCTGCGCAGGAAGCGCCGCAAGGTGATGATGCCGAGCGGGCAGATGGCGGCCATGACGGCCACGATCAGCCACAGGGTCTGGGAGTGGCGGGGGTAGGTGGTGTCCAGGAGCTGCCCGATCTGGAGCTGGACCTCGGGGGAGAGCAAGCCGTCGGGGCCCACGACCATGTGGAGCTGCTCGGCCAGCAGCGGGAGCACCTGGGCCGGGTCCAGCTCTCCGGCGGCCTCCGGGCTCAGGGCCTGGAGCTTCTCGATGAGGTAGCGGCGGGCGAGGCTCTCGTCGCTGGGGCAGAACCACTCCAGCAGCTTGCCCGAGAACATCCCGGTCACGAAGCTGGCCAGGAAGTAGGGCAGCAGGGACAGCGCCAGGTACGAAGCGACCTTGCCCTTGGGGGCGATGGAGGCGGTGTACTCGTACAGGCGCGGCGACCAGAAGGCCTCGCCGATGGAGAAGATCACCACGAAGAGGGGGATGATGACGTACAGCGGGTTGACGACCGGGTCGGCCACGCCCAGCCAGCGGTGGGCGATGAAGTCGCCGAACCAGGTCTGGGCGAGGGGCTCGAACCACCGCGGCGGCATGGCCAGCAAGAACACCGGCGCCGCCGCGATGCTCGTGCCGATGGCGATCATCTTGTAGGAGGTCATCTTCTGGGAGAGGGCCCCGATGAGGGGGACCAGCAGGATGATGACCGCCGGGTTCAGCACACCCCAGAGCTGGCCGATGGGGGCGCCCTCGCCGAGCTCGCGGATGCCGTACTTCGGGAAGGTGTAGTGCATGTGGTAGAAGACGATGCGCACGAACACGATCAGCGTGAGGAAGCCCAGGAAACGGTAGAAGTTGGGCTCTGACCAGACGCTCACCAGGATGCGCACGGTCTTGACGAAGGTCTCGCTGACCGTGCGCCAGAGGGCCAGGAACACGCCCTCGCCCTCGCGGGCCAGGGGCTGCTCCTCCCGGATGATCCGGCCCTCCTCGTTCACCGCGATGTCCCCGCGCAGCAGGAACCAGGTGAAGGTCATGGAGGGGATGGTCACCGCGAAGGCCACCAGCAGCAGGACGCGGTAGGTGCTGACCTCGCCCAGGATGGGCAGCACGTGCTGGCCGTGCTCGCCCAGCAGGTCGCGGAGCATGTCGAAGGTCCGCCCCGCCACCAGGAAGCCCACGTTCATCAGCACGTAGTAGGCGGAGAACGCGATGGAGCGCTGCTGCACGTTGGTGTAGCGCTTGACCCCGGCGGTCATGACGGGAATCATCAGCGCCTGGCCCACGGTCATGGGCGCCAGCCCGAAGGGGATGGCGATCCACCACAGGTTGGTGGAGGCCACGACCCCGCGGGTCACCAGGCAGAAGGCGAAGCCCAGCAGAAAGGCGCGGCGGATCCCGATGGCGTCCACCTGGGAGCCCACCAGCAGGGTGAAGAAGGTGATCCCCGCCGACCAGAAGGCCACCACGTACCCCGCACGGGCGTCGGTGAGGCCGAGGTCCGAGGAGAGCCACAGCGTGATGGTGGTCATCACCAGGCCGTAGGAGACGACCTCCATGGCCTTGGCGAAGTAGATGACCCACAGCTCGCGGGGCGCGGAGAGGAGGACCAGGAATTTGTCGAGGAAAGAGCGCAGGGCTGCGGGCATCGCGATCGGGTGTCCGGGTGCCCTTCGCCTCTAACCCATGGGCGGCGCGGTACCCGGCTCCTCCACCATCCCCTCGGTGCGCGCCACGACCCAGGTGCACACCAGATCCCCCGTGACGTTGTTCATGGTCACGAAGACGGTGCCGAAGGGGGAGATCCAGGGCGCCAGCTGCTCGGCCCAGGGCTCGCCCGCGGCGGCCGAGGCCGCCCACAGCCCGTCGCCCAGCGCGGCGCCGAGGGCGAAGCCCACCAGGATGCGGACCACCAGGGAGACGCGGAGGTAGGCGCCGAGGAGGGAGAGCACGTTGGGGGCTCCGGGAGGGGCGGACCATGCCTGGATAACCGGGCGGCGGGTCCGTCTCCGGTGGCCGAGCCCAGCAGCGGACCAGCCCCTCCTCCTTGGTTCGAACGCCCCCCGCCCCGCCCCCGCCCCGGGCGTTGAGCCGTGGGGCCAGAGGCCCCATCGGTTCGAACGCCCCCCGCCCCGCCCCCGCCCCGGGCGTTGAGCCGTGGG
>JBDRKM010000320.1:0-7944 GCA_043814015.1 Pseudomonadota bacterium | reverse complement strand
TCGGCGGGGGTGGTGAGGAAGGCGGCGGCGAGGAAGAGGGTGGTGAGCTGGGTACGCATGGGAGGCTCCGTTCTCCTTGGGGGGTGGCTGGCGGGCTTTCCGGCGCCCGACGTGGAGAGCAACGGCCAGCGCGACCCCGCTCACAGCGGGTTGGGGGGCGCGCGAGCGCTCCCTGGAACGATGCGTCGCCCTCACACCCAGCCGAACACGGTCAACCACGCGGCGAAGGCGTGGAAGGCACGCCGCTGCTCCAGGGGCCACGGCAACCAGGCGCCGAAGCCCTCGTCCTGGAACAGGACCAGCTGGGCCAGCAGATCGAGCAGGGCCAGCGCCTCCAGCGGCCGTCCCCTCGCCTCCGCCACGCCACGACGCGCAGCGCCGCCTCGGGAGCGCTCATCCAGGTGGAGCCCAGCGTCGACCAGACCCACTCGCCCCGGAACACGACGACGAGCGGCCGGGGCCCCCCCCACCCGAGGAACAGGGCGGGGGTCTCGATGGCGAACCCGAGGGTGTCCAGCAGCGCCCCGCCGCTGTCCGCGACGGAGAGCTCCACCGTGGCCCCGCTGGCCCCATCCACGACCCCGACCTCGAACAGGCAGCGCCTCATCGTCCGGGCATCACGGCTGGCCACCAGGGCCCCCCGCTGCGCCAGCTCATCCCCCACCGCCCGCAGGCCCTCCGTGAAGAAGCCGTGCACCTGGAGGGCGCAGGTGGCGCGTTCGAAGACCTCCGCCTCCACACAGCGCTCTCCGCAGGTAAACGAACCGACCGTGGGCGCGACCTGGGTTTCGACAGGGAGGGTGCTCATGACGACCTCGCGGGGCGGGGGCTGCGAAGGACCCCTTGGGAGACCTCCGCTACAGCCCGCAACGTCCAGGGCCGCAGCGCTTACAGCGGCGCCGCGGCGCGGTCACCGCCCTCCGCGTTCGAACCCCACCTCGCCGCCGCGCAGCACGACCCGGATCTCCCCCCAGCCCTCGAAGGCGCCGTGCATGTAGCGGTCACCCAGGGGCTCGATGATCTCCCGCTCGAGCGCCCGGCGCACCTCCCGCGCGCCCAGGCCCTGCTGGGCCCCCCGCTGCACCACCCGGGCGCAGACCTCGGGGCCCACCTGCACGCCGCGCAGCGCCCCGGGGAGATCGGCCAGCAGCCCCCGGAGCATGTGGGCCGCGATGGCGTCGAGGGTCGAGGCTTCCAGCGGGCGGAAGACCACCACCTCGCTGAGGCGGCCGAGGATCTCGGGATTGAGCGCCCGCCGGACCTCCGCCAGCATGGCCGCGACCCCGGCGTCGTCAGCGGCGGCGGGGTCGGCCTGGACGCCGAAGGCCACCACCCGCCGGGCGCTCCTGGCCTCGCGCAGCGCCTCCGCGCCGAGGTTGCTGGTGAGGATCACGACGGCGTTGGAGAAGTCGTAGCGCTGCCCCCGCGCGTCCACCAGCCGGCCCTCGTCCAGCAGGGGCAGCAGGGCGTCCAGGACCTCGGGGTGCGCCTTCTCGACCTCGTCGAACAGCACCACGGAGAAGGGGCGTCGCCGGATGGCCGCGCCGAGGGCCTGCTCCTGCTCGTGCCCCCGATACCCGGGGGGTGGGCCCAGCAGCCGCGCGAGATCCTGGCGCTCCTTGAACCCCGACATGTCCAGGGTGATGAGGGCCTCGTCGCTGCCGAAGAGCGCGCGCGCCAGGGAGCGGGCCAGCTGGGTCTTGCCCACGCCGGTGGGGCCCACGAAGAGGAACGAGGCCAGCGGCCGGCCCTGGCTGCGGTCCACGGGCCGCAGGGCCACCGCCCGGCGCAGCGTGGCGCTCACGGTGGCGATGGCCTCGTCCTGGCCCAGGATCTGCTCCGAGAGCTCGGACTGGAGCATGAGCAGCCGCCGGGTGTCGTCCTGCAGCAACAGCTCGATGGGCTGTCCGATGGACTCCGCCACGACGGCGGCGACCTCCCTCCGGCCGATCCTGGACCCACCCGCCCCGAACGCGGTGGGGCGCGACATGCTCACCAGCAGGGCGGCGTGGCAGGATGACTCCAGCAGGCGGCAGGCCTTGCCGGGCAGACAGCCGTCCGGCAGGTAGCGGTGCGAGATGCGCACCGCGGCCTCCACGGCCTCGCGCTCGATGCGCACCTCGCCCCCGAACCCCGGGGTCGCCTCCAGCCCCGCGGCGTAGCACCCCACCATCTCGATGGCCTCTTCCACAGAGGGCTCATCCACGGGGATGGGCTCACAGCAGCGCCCCAGCCCGAAGGCCCGATCGAGGCCCGCCCAGGCGCCGGGGGTGGTGCACACGATGGCGCGAATCTCCCCCGCGTCGAGGGGCGCCACGAGGGCGGCCGCGAGGGGCGCGATGTCGTCGGGCGCCGGTTCGGTGAGATCGTCGATGAACAACACCACGTCGCGGTCGGCGCGCAGCTCGTCGAGCAGGGCCTGGAGCCGCTGCTCCACCTGCGCCCGGGACGCGCCGGCGGCCCGCAGGCGCGCTGGGACCAGGCGCACCACGCGCAGATCCTTCAGGCCCGGCAGCCCCCGCGGGCCGAGCTCGCAGAGCCGCTGCACGAAGCGATGCACCACCGAGCTGCGCCCGACCCCCGGCTCGCCCACCAGCACCGGACAGGCCCCCCGCGTGCGCAGGAGCACCCGCGCCAGGCGCGTCACCTCCCCGCGCCGGCCGCAGGTGGGCGGCAGGTGCCCTGCGAGGGCGAGGGCGTTCAGATCGCGCCCGAGCTCGGCCAGCAGCGGCGAGCTGGCGCCACCGGAGGTGGGCCCGAGGCGGGCCCGGATGGCCGCCCGGGGGAAGAGGGCGCGCTCCAGCGCCTGGCTGGTCGGGTCGTCGTCCGGCAGCGAGCAGCAGGCCACGAGCAGGTGGACCAGCCGCGCGGGCTCGCCTCCGCGCTGCCCGAGGGGCTCCGCGAGGGCGAGCAGGCGCGCCGAGGGCGCGGCCCGGTCCCCGAGGGCGACCCGCCGGTCCTCCTGGCCCGCGAGCGCCCGGTTGGTGCGCGCGGCGTCCACCCCGCACGCGGCCAGCAGGCGGGCCAGCTCGCGCTCCTCCTCCTCCCCGGCGCCCCCACCCGGGCTGATGGGGCGGCCCCCGGCCGCCGCGATCAGGGCCATCACCAGGTGGAGCGGATCGGCCGCGAGGGCACCGCGCAGCGCGGCGAGATCGAGCGCCGCGTCCCAAGCCCGTCGGGCCGCGGGGGAGAGCAGATCAGGCAGGTTCACGAGGGCTCCTGGACGGACTCGTCCTAGCATCCGGCCTCGCCCCCAGCCAGCGGCGCGATCTTCCCGCTGCCGCTGTGAGCGCCCGCGCGGTCAGCGTTCCCCCTGGTGCAGACCTGGTGGCCCCTCCTCCGAGAGCCGCTGTTAGACCAGGCGAGACGACGCACGGAGAAGAAACGAGTCATGGACCAGGACACCACCCATCGCCACGCCCGCTGCGCAGCCTACCTCACCCGGATCGCGGCGGCCGAGGGCTGGCAGACCCTGACATCGGGGGACATCACCGCCCTGGCCACCCTCGCCCTGAGCTGGGGCCAGGTCGAAGAGGGCGGCGGCGCCCGCGATCCGGACGAGAAGAAGGCCCGCGTCGCGTTCCTGCTGGGCGCCCCGCTGCTGGTGGAGGGGGCGCCGGCTCCTCCACGGGAGCTGCGCTACCGCGCGATCCGCGCTCACCTCGTGCGGCTGGCCGAGGCAGATGGCTGGTGCAAGCTCGGGCCCTCCGCGCTGGACGAGATCGTGAGCCTGGTCCTGCGCGATGCCGACCAGCATCATTTCGGTGTTCTGCCGACCCTGCGCGCGGTGCTGGCGGCCGACCGCAACCTGGGCACCCTCTACTACTGGCACATCGAGCCCTCGCCCTCCACCCTCGGGCGCGGCGTCGTCTCGCTGGAGCGCTTCTGCAGATGGATCACGGCCAGGCAGCTCAAGGAGGGCTCGGGCGAGCTCTCGCGCCTGGGCGGCCAGGTCCACGACGTGGCGGATCGGGTCTTCGATCTGGCCTACGACCACGTCATGCGCAACATACGCCGTGTGGCCATCAAGCTCGACCACTGCCGCGACGCCATGCGGACGTTGGAGGCGGGAGGCGAGGTGGACTGGGCCAGGCTGGAGGTGCCCTGGGAGCTGGACGGCGGCCTGGACCGCCGCACCGGGGAGGTGCTCCACCCCGCCGACCACCTGACCCGGCACCACCTCCACTACCGCGTGCGCAAGCGCTGGCTCCCGCAGGCTATCCACGAAGCTCTCCGGAACCTCCCCCTCGACCCCATCGACCGTCCCGCCCAGGAGCAGCAGGTCCAGGAGCGCACGACCGGGGCCGGGCCCGCCGCCGACGTCGGCGCAGACCGGCGCGATCAGGAGCGCGCCGAGGTGGCCGGACGCCTCTGGTTCCTGATGGACTGGGGCGAGCGCACGGCCCGCCCCGCCGAGGGGGTGACCTGGCGCCAGCTCGCCTTTGAGCACTGGGGCCAGCCCCTGCCTCCGGGGACCCCTCCGGCCGGGCCAAGGCAGAACGAGCCCCGCCACATCGTGTGCGACGCGGGCGCCCGCTTCCGCTACTGCCGCGGCCTCGGCCGGGCCCTGTGGCGGGCCGAGCGAGAAGGGCTGTCCCTGCCCGGGAGGCTGGACTTCGAGCGCGACCCGCGGCCCGAGACGGTCCTCGGGCTCACCGGCCTCACGGAGGATCTCACCGTGGGGGTGAGCCAGGTGGAGGCGCCGGGGAAGGAGCGCTACGCCCTGCGGCGCGTCCTGCAGCACCAGCCTGAGGTGGACCGCCCCGCCATGCACCTGGTCTCCATCGCCAACGCCACCTGCGAGACCACCGATCCGGCGACAGGCCACGCCCTGGTCATCCAGCAGGTGGATGGCGCGTCGGGGGCGGACCGCCAGCGCCGGCTGCTGGATCTGGCCCTCGAGGCCGGGCTGAACGCCGGGGCCCTGCGGCGCTCCGGCCGCGATGAGCGCCCCGTGGCCTGCGCCCCGGAGGCGTCCCGTGGCGCCGGGCCTTCCCCGGCTGGTCCGGAGGCCGGCGCCCCCACCCACGGCGGGCCCGGGGGCGGGGAGATCCCCTGCGGACACCACCACGAGCGCGCCCTCTGGAGCGCGGCCAGCCGGGGCGCCGTCCCCTCCCACGCCCAGCTCGACGAGATGCTGGCGACCCTCCAGACCTGCGGCGACTGCCGCGGCTGGTGGCGCGAACAGACCTCCACCATGGTGGCCACCGCCGAGCTGGAGGCCGCCATGCTCACCACCTTCGAGCAGGACATGGCGTTGGAGGAGGCGCTGGACGAGGAGGCGGACGGGCGGCGCGAGGCCGTCCGGTGGCTGGAGCTGGAGGAGGAGGGCTGACCAGGACCGGGTGAGCACCTCCTGGCTGAACCACTGGGGCATCCAGCTTGGCGGCGAGATGCCAGCCATCTCAGAATCGAAGTACGCTGTGGCCATGAGAGCCGTCATCGACCAGGCCAGGCGTAGGCTCGACGCCCAGCGGGCGCTGCGGGATCGTGCGCGCGCGTCCCTCCCCGCGCTGGTGGCGATCCTCGCGGACGATCTCGGGGCGAAGAGGGTGGTGCTCTTCGGCTCGCTCGTCTCGGGTGAGATCAGTGAGACTTCGGACCTCGACCTGCTGGTCGAAGGGCTCGATCCCCGTCGCTACGACGAGGCCCTGGGGCGCCTCGTGCTCGCCTCGCCGCTGCCGGTGGACCTGGTGCCACTGGAGACCGGGCGGCCAGCGGTCGTCCAGCGGGCCCTCCGGGAGGGCGAGGTTCTTCATGTGACCTGAGGCGCTGCTGGGAGCGTTGGAGTTGCGCCGGCTCGCCCGCGACCTCGGGGCGGAGCTGGAGCTGCTGGAGGTGCTGGCCGCCGAGGTGCAGGGCGTCTCCACCCGCCCGCTGCCGCTCGGCCAGGAGGCATGCGCCTACCTGGCCTGGAAGCTCCACGGCTGGTACACCGCCCTCGAGTCGCTGCTGGAGCGCATCGCGCGCACGGTCGAGGGTGCTGTGCCCGCCGGGCCGACCTTCCACCGGGACCTGCCGCGTGGCATGACCCTGCCGCTGCCCGAGATCCGGCCCGCGGTGCTGCGGGCCGGTGTCCTGCGTGAGCTGGCCGAGCTGCTGGCCTTCCGCCACTTCCTGCGCCACGCCTACGCGGTCCCCCTGGACGAAGCGCTGCTCCGTCACCACGGTGCCAGGATCGAGCGGGTCGCGCCGCAGGTGCGGGAGGATGTCGAGGCCTTCGTCCAGGTGTTGCTGGGCTGGGCCGGGGAGCTCGAGGGGCGCGATTGACAGCTGTTGCGCGACGGGGCGCATGCCTCCCGCTGGTGTCGCAGGGTCGGGGGGGATGCCTGGGCGGGCCACGGCCCTCGCCACGGTCGGCCGGCGATACCTGGCCTACACCCTCACCCCCACCGGCTCCAACGACTTCCTCAGCCGCTGGCGGATGCGGGTGAGGCGGGTGCGCACGGCGCCGGGGGAGAGGCTCATGCGCTGGGAGATCTCGGGGCCGGTCCAGCCCTCGCCCTCGGCCAGCATGAGGATGGCGCGGTCCTCGGGGGAGAGGCTCAGGAGCACCTCCTGCAGGACCTCACCCACCTCGCCGCGGGCGGTGGCCTGCTCGGGGGATTCCTCGCCGGAGAAGAGCTGGGCCTCGGTAGTGTGCAGGGCGGGATCGTTCTTGCGGCCGCGGCGCATGCGGTAGCAGGCGTTGGCCACCATGCGCACCAGCCAGCCCTCCAGCGAGCCGTCGCCGCGGAAGGATCGCAGGTTGCGCCCGGCGTTCAGGAGGGTGTCCTGCACGGCGTCGTGGGCGTCCTCCTCGTTGCGGCAGCGCTGGCGCCCCACACCCAGCAGCCGGTCGCCGAAGCAGCGGGTGATGTGGTCCAGGGCGTCCAGATCGCCGGCCTTGACGAGCTCGATCAGCTCATCGCTCCTGCAGATGGTGAGATCCGTGCCCATGATCCCGCGGGGTCAGAACTCGTCTTCGGGGTCGTCCATCACGCTGTCTTCGAAGTCGAGCTCTTCGTCGAGCTCCTCGACGCCGTAGGACTCCTCGTCCTCGTCGACCCACTCTATCTCGACGAACTTCTCCAGGAGGCTGATGATGTCCTCGCCGGTCAGGTCGTCCAGATCCTCTCCCTCGAGCTCCTCGGTGAGCAGGGCCAGGAGGTTGTCCTCCAGATCGGAGTCGGCCTCGAACCAGGCCACGAGATCGCCGCCCGGGATCTCCACCTCGCACTCGTCGGCCGCGGCCTGCAGGATCGCCAGCATGTCCTGGACGATGGCCGGGGTCTCTGCGGAGCTGGAGAGGGTGGCGAGGTACTCGTCAAGCTGCTCCGCGAGCAGGTCCTGGTACTCCTGCGGCAGTTCGATCATGCTGTTCTCCAGCCTTCATGCGGCGATGTGGTCGGGAGCCGGGGGGGGGGCGTTCAAAGCCGGCTACGCATAGCGGAGTATCCACGGGCGATCAAGGGCCGATCGGGTCCGGCTCGTATTTTCAAGATATCTCTTTGTGCAAGCAGTAATTCGTGTGAGGAGGCGGGCTCGGGCGGCTGGGAGACGGGCCCAGACCGCGCCGCGCGGGGCGATGGGTGCCGTGACAGGCGCGTCAAGGGAGCGCAAGGCCTGGACTTTTCGGCGAACCCGCCTGCCCCTCGCGCCCGGTGCGTGCGATACTCCGGCATTGTGCCCGGCCGCGCCGACGGCCTGGGTCGTGGAGGTCTTCGCATGTCGCTCTCGCCGAGAAGCTGCTTCTCTCTGTTCTTGTCGACCGTGCTGCTGCTGTCCGGCCTGCTCGGGGCGGGGCCGACACACGCCCAGTCGGCCGACGGCGCGCTGGTGGAGCTGGTGCCTCTCGGCGCCATCGTGGCCGACGGCAGCACCCCCGTGGGGCTGGCGCTGGTGGCGCTGGGGCCCGACGGCGCGCCCATCGCGGGCCTCAAGGCCAAGGTGAGCGTCGGTGCC
>JBDRKM010000319.1:0-2755 GCA_043814015.1 Pseudomonadota bacterium | reverse complement strand
GGCCTATGTCGACGCGCTCGTGGATGCGCGTCGGCGCCTGGTGCACCAGGCACTCCTGGTACTGATGCACTGGGACCGCCCGGTGCTCCGTCACGCCCTGGCCGCCGTGGAGGGGTGCTACTCCCCCGGCGGCGTCCACGGGCGCCTGCTCAGGGCGGACTGCCCCGAGGGTGTGGACCCGGAGGCGTGGGAGCTCCGGGTCGAACTGGCGGCCAGTCCCCGCGTCGCCGAGGCGCTCCGCTGCCTGGCGCAGGAGATGGAGGCGGGCAGCCGCCTCGTGGAGCGGGAGGTGTCCGATCCTCCCGCTGGCCCGCGTCTGGCGGGTTAGTCCTCCTGGCTCCGCGGCGGGGCGGGGGCTCGCCTTAGTCCGCCAGCGCCTCACGGATCCCCGCCCACGACGGGCCCATGAGGGGCACGGAGGGCGCCATGAGATGTCCCGTGGACCAGTGGCCCAAGAATCCCACGGCGTGGCCGATCTCATGCTCTAGCACATAGAGGCCAGGCTGAGCGGCGGCCTCCCGTAGGGTGATCAGCGCGGACACCATGCAACCCTCCTCGGTCACCTTCGCGGCCGTCAGTCCTACCGCGCCCGGAGGCATCAGCCAGACTGGCCCGGCCACCCAGATTTCGCCCGCGGGCGGCATGCCCACGCATTGCCCCTCGACGAGCGCGTCGAACCTCGCGCCCTGCGACTGCCACGCGACGATGGCTGTCCGGATGCGCTCGAGGCTGGCTGGCGACGTGGGGCAGCGTACCACCCTGGGGGGCACCACCCACTCGGCCTCCCGCTCGATCCGGGGTGGGTCGGCCTGCGCGTCCTCCTCCGCTCCGTAGGCCGTGCCGCATAGGACCATGAGCCCGAGGACCACCACCAGGTACACCCACCGCATGTCGACTCCCAGATCTATGCGTCCCCGATCACCCCCTGTGGATTGTCGTCCGCACACAGATCGCACATCAGATCGGCCCACCGCTGGGCCACATCCTGCCCATGCATGCGCTCGAGATCGCGCAGTGTGTCTATGAGGTCGACAGGCAGCCCGTCCCCGTCTCGGGATGCGTAGATGAGGGCGCCCCGCCCGCCCTCCTCGGTGATCTCGACGACCTCCAGCCCGTAGGGTACTCCGCCACGGTGGTCGACGAGGACGAGGAGACCCGCCATGCGGAATCGCTCCATGATCTCCCACCCCTCCCAGAGCGCCAGCAGGTCGGAATAATCGTCGCCGGTGGAGGGGATGGCGATGGGCACTTCGTTGCCATCGGTCACCAACCCCAGCCAGGAGCCGTCGATGCGCACCACCGTCAGCCCCGCTGCCGCGACCTGGCCCAGGAGGGCGGTCACCTCTTCGTAGGTGGGGGTGTCAGCCACCATACCTCCGGCGCATGCGGTCGAGGGACCAATACTCGGGGTCCACCTGCCCATCTGGGGAGATGTGGAGGAGGAGGCAGCCGCGGGTCCACCTGGCGTTTTCCTCGGGGCTCGCCCACGGTTCATCGTAGGGCGAGAACATGGGGCAGACGATCCCGTGGATCCGGTCGGCGCCCCGACCGTCCCAGTGGTACTGGAACTTGTGGGAGTGGCCTACGCAGATGGTGACGTGCTCGATGCGGAGCAGGTTGGCCGCGAGGTACATGCCGTCCTTCGCGCTCTTCCCGCTGTCGGTGGGCACGTAGTGCACGTACCGGATCCCATCGATGTTGACGCGCTGGAGAAACGGCACCACCCGCCACCCGTTCTCCTCCAGCCGGAGGTCGCCGAGGCTGATAGCGCCGTACATGGCGGGCGCCTGCTGGGTGGCCAACTCGATCCGGTTTTCGTGGTTGCCGACGATGAACCAGCGATCCTGCTCGTAGTCGGGGGCGAGGGCCGCGAGGGTGCCGAGGAAAGCGTCCTGCGCCTCGTGCCATGACTTGACGTCGGATGTGAATCGCCGCCCCTCCGCGCACCGCTTGCCGGTGTCGAAGCGGCCGATCGAATGGAGGGACACCGCATCCCCGTTGAAGACAATGCGGGTGGGGCGGCGGTCTGCCGCCATCCTCGCCAGCCACCTCCACCGGTCGACCGACTGCCCCGGCTCCACGTGGGCGTCGGCGATGACGAGGTGTTTTGCGTAGCCAGCATTCTCGGGCCCTACGGTGGGACGCCTGCTGTCCCGAGTCGGAACGCCGGTCGTCTCGCGCGGCGGTCGCTTCGGGGCGCTCAGCCCATACTCCCGCACCGACGCAGCCACGTAGTCTGGCGGCGTGGGACCGTAGCGTCGCACGAGAGCGATGAGGCGGGCGGCAGTCCCCTCGGATAGACCCGACAGCCACATCAGGTTCGTTCGGCTACACGGCCCCGCCGCGATGATATGGCCATACGCCTCCCAGTGGGGCGCGTACCGGGCGAGGGTGGCGGCCCTCACCCGGCGGGCTCTCGGCGTATGGGGCGCGGGCTCGATCGGAGATGGGGGGTCAACCGGGCTCCTGCTGCTAGAGGCATAACGCCCTCACGGCGAAAGCGCAACGTCGCCCGTCCGGCCGCCTCTATCCGTCGCCCCTCGGCGGCTGGAGGTGCTCGACGATCCGGTCGACGAGGGTGACGAGGCGGTCGATCTGTGCGCGGACGAACTCGCGGCTTCCCTCGGCCACGTCGAGCTTGACGGTAACGGTCGGGCCCCCGTTGCGCAACATCATGATTCCGAGCACGGCGACCACCGCAGGCCACGTGAGGGCGTCTGCCTCGATCGGCAGGGACAGCCCGGCGGCGCCCGTA
>JBDRKM010000318.1:0-31055 GCA_043814015.1 Pseudomonadota bacterium | reverse complement strand
GAGGTACGAAGTTCGATACCGAGAAGGCCACGGCCGAAGCTGTCGAAACACAGTCTGGGTGCCGGCCACTTTCGGAGTGGCCAGCGAAAACCATCTTGCTGACGGCTGAATGCTGATAGCTGACAGCTCTCCGGCGGCCCTGGACTGTCGGCTGCTTTGGTCGGTGCCCGAAAAACCGTCCACGGGCTATGCTGCGCCATCATGCGCGCTCCCATCTGTCTGCTCGCCCTCTGCTCCCTCGGCTGCAGGCGCCCCGACCCGGCGCCGACCGAGCTGGACGACCTGGCCCACTTCTTCCTGGCCCAGGCTCACCTGCAGGAGCACGAGCGCATCGTGGAGGGCGCGGGCAACCTGCTGGCCTGGTACGACGCCAGCGGGCTGGCGGGCGGGGGGCCGAGCGGCGGCACGCTGACCGACCTGGCCCAGGAGGAGGTGGCTGCGCTCGAAGAGCTGGCCTGGGACGCAGACCCCGAGCCCTGCGCGGGGGTCTACGCCATCTCCGAGGTCTCCTGTGATCTCGCCGCGGTCCAGGCCTTGAACCTGGAGCCCGACCAGGCGGAGGTGTTCGAGGGCAGCTACACCTCCTACGTGCGCACCTGGGAGAGCGATCCGGCCTGCTTCGAGGCGGGGACCTGCGATGCGGTGGATTGGTCGTCGGTCATCCAGGACAACTTCGTCGGCAGCTACGGGGAGATGACTTACGAGATGGTGGTCAGGATGCGGCGCTCCCGCGACGGGGACGATGCGCCGGTGGCCCTGCTGATCCGCAGCGTCATGCCCGAGGTCGCCACCGACGATGTGGACATCGGCGGCTTCGAGCAGAGCTACCACATCGAGGCCTACGCGCCGCGGGGGCGGGGCCTGCTGCACCTGTACGGCATGTGGAGCTATGGCTGGATCACGGGCAGCGATCCCGACTCCGACTTCTGGTCTCGCCAGTACGCCAAGGGCTTGCTGGACTTCGAGGAGCAGCTCGAGGAGCTGTGCGTCAACGGCTGGTAGTCAGACGAACTGCGCGCCCTGGGCGCCAAACGCGGCATGCAGGGTGCCATTCTCGCGACGGCCCCCGGAGCGCCCCTCCCTGGGCCGACTTGATGTTAAGAAAGCACCGGTCTTCGTGTATGGTGGAGCCAATCCGTCCATGGAGGTCCCATGACCCTGCGCCGCATCCACGCCGTCCTGCTCTGCGCCCCCCTCCTGCTGGCCACCGCCTGCGGCGAGAAGGATCCCCCCGACGACACCGGCCCCCACGCCGTGGACGCCGATGAAGACGGCTACGACGCCGACGAAGACTGCGACGACGGCGACCCGACCGTCTTCCCGGGGGCCACGGAGATCTGCGACGGCGCGGACAACGACTGCGACGGCGAGATCGATGACGGGGCTGGCGATGCCTGGTACCCGGACGCGGACGAGGACGGCTACGGCGACGCCACCGGCGCAGTCCTGGCCTGCGAGCAGCCCAGCGGGTTCGTGGCAGACGACGCGGACTGTGACGACTCCGACGGGGAGGTCCACCCCGGCGCTCCCGAGCGCTGCAACGGCGTGGACGACGACTGCGACGGCGACGTGGACGACGATCCCGCCACCACCTGGTACTCGGACGTGGACGGTGACGGCTACGGCAACCCGGGGTTCGCCATCAACTCCTGCGATCCAGGCTCCGGCTGGGTGGAGAACGACGAGGACTGCGACGACACCGACGCGGCCATCCACCCCGACGCCGAGGAGGTCTGCAACGACCAGGACGACAACTGCAACGGGGGAATCGACGAGGCGCTGGATGAGACCTGGTACGCCGACGCCGACGGCGATGGGTACGGCGATGAGGCCACCACCCACCGGGCCTGCATGCAGGAGGAGGGCTGGGTGGCCGACCACTCCGACTGCGACGACACCGACGCCGCCATCCACCCTGACGCGGCGGAGTACTGCGACGGCCTGGACAACGACTGCGACGGGGACGTGGACGACGACGACGACGACGTGGCCGATCAGGCCACCTGGTACCTCGACGGCGACGGCGATGGCTACGGGCTCGACAGCGCCCCCCTCGCCGCCTGCGAGCAGCCCTCGGGCCATGCCGCCCTGGGCGGGGACTGTGACGACGCGGACACGGCGTTCAACCCCGGCGCCGCCGAGACGGACTGCACCGATCCCAACGACTACAACTGCGACGGCTCCGTGGGCTACGCCGACGCCGACAGCGACGGCTTCGCCGCCTGCGAGGAGTGCGACGACGGCGACGCGGCCATCTTCCCCGGCGCCGACGAGCTGTGCAACGGGGCCGACGACGACTGCGATGGCACCACCGACGAGGATGACGCCATCGACGCCCCCACCTGGTACGCCGACGCCGACGTGGACGGCTACGGCGACGCCGCCACCACCGCCGTGGCCTGCGCCGCCCCCTCCGGCTTCGTGGCGGACGCCTCCGACTGCGACGACGCCGACGCCACCCTCAACCCCGGCGCCGCCGAGGTCTGCGACACCCTCGACAACGACTGCGACGGCGACGTGGATGACGCCGACGCGGACGTGACGGGCCAGGCCACCTGGTACGCGGACGCGGACGCCGACGGCTACGGCGATTCGGCCAGCGCCCTGGACGCCTGCTTCCAGCCCACGGGCTTCGTCTCCGACGACACCGACTGCGACGACACGGCGGACACGGTCAACCCCGCCGCCACCGAGCGCTGCGACGGGGTGGACGACGACTGCGACGGCACGGTGGACGAGGACGACGCCGCCGACGCCCTGACCTGGTACGCCGACATGGACCTGGACGGCTACGGCGACGCGACCATCAGCGCCACGGCCTGCGCCCAGCCCTCGGGCTTCGTGGCCGACGACACCGACTGCGACGACCACGACGACGACATCAACCCCGCGGCCACCGAGCTGTGCGACGGCGTGGATGACGACTGCGACGGCACGGTGGACGAGGACGACGCGGCGGACGCCCTGACCTGGTACGCCGACGCGGACGGCGACGGCTACGGGGACGCCGCCACCACCGCCGTGGCCTGCACCGTGCCCTCCGGCCACGTAGCCGATGGCACCGACTGCGACGACACGAACGCGGCCATCAACCCCGGCGCCACCGAGGTCTGCGACGGTGCGGACGACGACTGCGACGGCCTGGTGGACGACGACGATCCCAGCGTCACCGGCGCCTCCACCTGGTACGCCGACTTCGACGGCGACGGCTACGGCGCGGTCGGCTACCCGCGCGATGCCTGCGTCGTACCCTCCGGCTACGTGGCGGACGCCACCGACTGCGACGACCTGCACGCCGCCGCCCACCCCGGCGCCGACGAGTACTGCGACGGCCTGGACGACGACTGCGACGGTACGGTCGATGAAGACGACGCCCTGGATGCCGCCACCTGGTACCTCGACGTGGACGGGGATGGCTACGGCGATGCTGCCAGCACCGATCTCGCCTGCTATCAGCCCGCCGGCTTCGTGGGTGACGACACCGACTGCGACGACGCCGATCCGGCGGTCAACCCCGGCGCCATCGAGACCTGCAACGGCACGGACGACGACTGCGACGGTGCGGTGGATGAGGACGAGGCGGCCGACGCCCTGACCTGGTACGCGGACCTGGACTCGGACGCCTACGGCGACGCCGCCAGCCCCGACACGGCCTGCTCCCAGCCCACCGGCTTCGTCGCCGACGACACGGACTGCGACGACGGCGACGCCGCCATCAACCCGGCGGCCACCGAGATCTGCGACCACCAGGACAACGACTGCGACGGCGATGTGGACGACGACGACGCGGGCGTCGCCGGCCAGTCCACCTGGTACGCGGACGCGGACGCCGACGGCTACGGCGAGGCCGCCACCTCCGCGGTGAGCTGCTTCGTGCCCACCGGCTACGTGGCAGGCGACACCGACTGCGACGACGCGGCCGCCGCCATCAACCCGGCCGCCACCGAGGTCTGCGACACCGTGGACAACGACTGCGACGGCGACGTGGACGACGACGACGCTGGCGTGGTGGGGCAGACGACCTGGTACGCGGACGCGGACGCAGATGGGTACGGCGACGCCGCGAGCACCTCCACCAACTGCTACGTGCCCACCGGCTACGTGGCGGGCGACACCGACTGCGACGACACCGACGCCGCCGAGCACCCCGGCGCCGCCGAGTACTGCGACGGGGACGACAACGACTGCGACGGCAGCGTGGACGAGCTGGGCGCCGTGGATGGCGACACGGTCTATGTGGACGCCGACGGCGACACCTGGGGCGATCCCGCCACCGTCACCACCGCCTGCACCCTCCCCTCCGGCTACGTGGAGGTGGAGCGCGACTGCGACGACTCCGACCCCACCATCTACCCCTACGCCGGGGATCTCTACGGCGACGGCGAGGACAGCGACTGCGACGGCTACGACTCCGAGGCCGACTGGTACGACAGCGAGAGCTACTTCACGTTGATCCCGGACGCCAGCTACCTCTGGGCCGACGCCCAGGCCGCCTGCCAGGGCATCGGCTACGACGATCTCGCCAGCGTGCAGGATCGCTCCGAGATGGGCAGCCTGCTCGATCTGGCCACCGACTCGGGGCTGGGCGCCAGCCACGACTTCTACATCGGCTACAACGACCTCGCCGTGGAGGGCACCTTCGTCTGGTCCGACGGCATGAGCGGCACCTGGACCAACTGGGACAGCGGCGAGCCCAACGACCTCTGGGGCGAGGACTGCTCCGAGTTCATCGGGACCACGGGCAACTGGAACGACCTGCAGTGCGGCTCCACCTACCTGTTCTTCACCTGCGAGCTGCGCCTCTCCGACGTCTCCATCAGCGACGACGACGGCGACGGGTACGCCGAGGCCGACGGCGACTGCGACGACGTCGACGCCACCACCTACCCGGGGGCTGTCGAGCTGTGCGACGGCATCGACAACGACTGCGACGACGACATCGACGAGGGCGGCTCCACCTGGTACCGCGACTACGACGGGGACGGCTACGGCGACGCCAGCACCAGCACCACCGCCTGCTCCATGCCCACGGGCTACGTGGCCGACGACACGGACTGCGACGACACGGACGCCAGCGTCCACCCCGGCGCCACCGAGGTTGGCGACGGCGTGGACAACGACTGCGACGGCATGATCGACGAGGGCACGCTGTCGGTGGACGGCACGACCTACACCCTGAGCGCCGGCACCTACACCTACGACACCGTGGAGGTCATCAACGGCGGCACGCTGTACATCGACGATCAGGTGGTGATCGAGTGCGTCGATTTCACCGTGGACAGCTCCAGCTATGTGGACGGTGACGCGGCCGGGTACGCGGGCGGCACGACCTCCTCTCGGACCGGCTCAGGCACCGGCGGCGGCGGCTCATCCTCCAGCGCCGGCGCGGGCGGCGGCGGCTACGGCGGCGCGGGCGGGCGGGGCGGCTACGACTCGAGCGACTCACCCGGCTCGGGCGGCTCCAGCTACGGGGCCAGCTCCGGCATGAGCATCTACCCGGGCAGCGGCGGTGGCGCGACGGACTCCTCGGCCGGCGGCGACGGTGGCGCGGCCCTCGAAGTCTACGCCGAGACCATCTCCATCGCCGGCGACGTCACGGTCGTCGGCGCGACCGGCGGCGGCCCGAGCGGCCGCTGTGGCGGCGGCGGCTCCGGCGGCGGCATCCTGCTGGTGGCCGACGAGGTCACCGTCAGCGGCTCGCTGGACGCCTCCGGTGGCGACGGCGGCTCGGGCACCAGCAGCGCCAACGACGGCGGCGGCGGCGGCGGTGGCGGCCGGATCAAGGTCTTCTACAGCAGCAACCTCTCCTTCACCGGCAGCTACGACGTCTCGGGCGGCTCCGGCGGCGTCTACGGCACCGCCTCGTACGGCTCGGCCGGCAGCACCGGCTCCTACTACGAATCCACCTACTGAGCGGAGGAGGCAACCATGACCCTGCGCTGCACCCACGCCCTCCTGCTCTGTGCCCCCCTGCTGCTGGCCACGGCCTGCGGCGAGAAGGAGCCCGAAGACACCGGCACTTCGCCCGTGGACGCCGACGGCGACGGCTACGCCGCCGATTCCGACTGCGACGACGCCGACGCCCACATCCACCCCGGCGCCACCGAGGTCTGCGATGGCCTCGACGACGACTGCGACGGTGTCATCGACGACGGCGCGGGCGATCTCTGGTACCGGGACGCCGACGGCGACGGCTACGGTGACCCCGAGGACGAGGTGCTCGCCTGCGCGCAACCCACGGGCTTCATCGTCGACGACACCGACTGCGACGATGGGGACGCGGAGGTCCATCCTGGCGCCGCCGAGCGCTGCAACGACACCGACGACGACTGCGACGGCGAGGTGGACGAGCACCCCACCACCACCTGGTACGCGGACACGGACGGCGACGGCTTCGGCAACGCGGCCTACGCCCTCAACGCCTGCGATCCCTCCTCGGGCTGGGTGGCCGACGCCACCGACTGCGACGATCTGGACGAGGACATCTACCCGGGCGCGCCGGAGCGCTGCAACGAAGTGGACGACGACTGCGACGGCGACATCGACGAGGACCTGGCCACCACCTGGTACGCCGACGCGGACGGCGACGGCTACGGCGACCCCGCCACCACCTCCAGCGAGTGCGACCCGGGCTCGGGCTGGGTGGAAGACGACACCGACTGCGACGACGGCGACGCGGCCACCAGCCCCGGCGCGGACGAGCACTGCGACGGCCTGGACAACGACTGCGACGGGGCGGTGGACGACGAAGACGACGCCGTGGTGGACCAGGCCACCTGGTACCTGGACGCCGACGGCGATGGCTATGGGCTCGACAGCGACACCGCCGCCGCCTGCGTGCAACCGAGCGGCTACACCGCCCTGGGCGGTGACTGCGACGACACGGACACCGCCTTCAACCCCGGCGCCAGCGAGACCGACTGCGCGGATCCGAACGACTACAACTGCGATGGCTCGGTGGGCTACACCGACGGCGACGGAGACGGGTTCGCCGCCTGCGAGGAGTGCGACGACACCGACGCGGCCACCTTCCCCGGCGCGGATGAGCGCTGCGATGGCGCGGACAACGACTGCGACGGCGACGTGGACGAGGACGACGCCGTGGACGCCCCCACCTGGTACGGCGACGCCGACGGCGATGGCTATGGCGACGCCGCCGGCGCCACCGTGGCCTGCGCTGCACCCACGGGCTCGGTCAGCGACGGCACCGACTGCGACGACGCGGACGCGGCCGTCCATCCCGGCGCCGCCGAGGTCTGCGACACCCTCGACAACGACTGCGACGGGGACGTGGACGACGCCGACGCCGGCGTCACCGGCCAGACCACCTGGTACGCCGACGTGGACGGCGATGGTTGGGGAGATGGGGCCAGCGCCACGGACGCCTGCTTCCAGCCCACCGGCCATGTCACGGACGACACCGACTGCGACGACGCGGCCAGCGCCGTCAACCCGGCGGCCACCGAGCTGTGTGACGGCGTGGACAACGACTGCGACGGCGCCACCGACGAGGCCGACGCCGCCGACGCCGCCACCTGGTACGCGGACGCGGACGCCGACGGCTACGGTGATCCCGCCCGCGGCACCGTGGCCTGCACCCAGCCCACGGGCTCCGTGGGCGACGGCACGGACTGCGACGACCACGACGACGACGTCAACCCCGGCGCCACCGAGGCCTGCAACGGGGTGGACGACGACTGCTCGGGCACGGTGGACGACGCCTACGCCGCCGACGCCCTGACCTGGTACGCCGACGCGGACGGGGACGGCTACGGCGACGCCGCCAGCACGGACACGGCCTGCAGCGCGCCTTCGGGTTTCGTCGGCGATGCCACCGACTGCGACGACGGCGAGGCCGCGGTCAACCCTGGGTCCATCGAGGTCTGCGACGGTGCCGACAACGACTGCGACGGGCTGGTGGACGACGACGATCCGAGCAGCACCGGGGTCGGCAGCTGGTACGCCGACGCGGACGGCGACGGGTACGGCTCCAGCGCCTACCACCTGGAGTCCTGCGCCCAGCCGCCGGGCTACGTGGCCGACGGCACCGACTGCGACGATCTGAGCGCCGGCGTCTACCCCGGCGCGGACGAATACTGTGACGGGGCCGACAACGACTGCGACGGCGACGTGGACGAGGTGGGGGCCGTGGACGGCGTCCTCCGCTTCGCCGACGTGGACGGCGACGGCTACGGCGATGCGGGCAGCACCGCGCTGGCCTGCGACACCGCCTCCGGGTACCTCGACGATGACACCGACTGCGACGACCGCGACCCGGGCGTCCAACCCTGGGCCGGTGACGCCTGGGGAGATGGCGTGGACGGCGACTGCGACGGCATCGATGGCGAGGCCGACTGGTACGACAGCGAGAGCTACTTCGCGCTGATCCCGGAGGGCTCCCTGACCTGGCTCGAGGCCCAGGACGCCTGTTGGGCCATGGGCTACGACGACCTGGCCAGTGTGCAGGACCGCGTCGAGATGAGCACCCTGCTGGAGATGGCGGTGGACTCGGGGATCGACGCCGGCTTCCGCAACGGCTTCTTCATCGGCCTCACCGACGCCGCCTCCGAGGGCGACTTCGTCTGGTCCGACGGCCTGGGCGGCACCTGGACCAACTGGGGCTCGGGCGAGCCCAACGACTCCGGCGGCGAGGACTGCGCCTACTTCGTTCCGACCACCGGGGCCTGGAACGACATCGCCTGCACCTCCGTCGAGAGCACGCGGGCCTACACCTGCGAGCTGCGCCTCTCCGACGTCTCCGCGAGCGACGACGACGGCGATGGCCTGACCGAGGCAGGTGGCGACTGCGACGACACGGACGCCACCTCGTTCCCTGGCGCCACCGAGTGGTGTGACGGCGTGGACAACGACTGCGATGGCGTGGCCGACGACGAGCTGCCGGTCTGGTATGCGGACATGGACGGCGACGGTTTCGGCGACGTGGCCAGCACCACCGGGGCCTGCGCGCAGCCCAGCGGCTACGTCGCGGATGACACCGACTGCGATGACGCCGCCTCCTCCACCTACCCGGGCGCGCCCGAGCTGGAGTCCGACGGCGTGGACAACGACTGCGACGGCTACACCGACATCTTGACCGTCGACGCGACCACCGCGACCCTGACCGCGGGGGCCTACACCTACGACGAGGTCCGTGTGACCCACGGCGGCACCCTCTACCTGGAGGGCGAGGTGGAGATCGAGGCCACCGTGCTCACGGTGGACGCCACCAGCGCTATCGACGGCGCCGCCGCGGGCGAGGCTGGCGGCGTGGGGACCACGGACGGCTCCGGCAGCGGCGCCGGCGGCGCCGGGTACTTCGCGGGCTCCGGCGGCGGCGGCTACGGCGGCGCCGGCGGCCTCGGCGGCTACGACTCGGGCATCGATGTCCCCGGTGCGGGCGGGGCCACCTACGGTGACGCCTCCTCCGAGAGCGTCCTCGCCGGCAGCGGCGGCGGTGGCATGGACAGCGCGAGGGGCGGCGCCGGCGGCGGCGCGCTCACGGTCTATGCCGGCAGCATCACGGTGGACGGCACCCTCCGCGTCACGGGCGGCGCCGGCGTGATGGACACCGATCCCTACTCCTACCGCGCCTCCGGCGGCGGATCGGGCGGCGGACTGCTGCTGGTGGGCGACATCCTCGTCATCGGCGGCCTGCTCGACGCCTCCGGCGGCGACGGTGGTTCCCTGCCCACCTCCGCGGCCAGTGACGGCGGCGGCGGCGGCGGCGGCGGCCGGATCAAGCTCTTCTACGGCACCAGCCTGAGCTTCACCGGCACCTACGACGTCACGGGTGGCGCCGGCGGCTGCTGCGGCGCCGTAGCGTACGGCGAGGCCGGTGCGGACGGCACGTACTACGAGGTGCAGCAGGCGTACTAGCGAGCTGGTGTATCATGGGGCCGGTCCCACCCCGGAGGCCCCCATGCGGCTCCTGCTCCTCTCCCTCTGCGCCTGTTCCCTCTGTCATCCCAGCGGCCTGAAGGACGACACGGAGGCCGACACGGACGCCGACGCCGACGCCGACACCGACACCGACACGGACGCCGACACGGGCACCACGGACACCGGCGCCGTCTTCGAGCCGGAGGACCCCAGCTACGTGGCCGGTTTCAGCAGTGAGACCTACGAGGCCCAGGAGGGCCGGTGGCTGGTGGTGGGCGCCGAGACATGGCTGTCCGGCTACCGCGACAACCACGCCGTCAGCCTCGAGGTGGTGGTGACCGGCGACCTGTCGCGCCGCGGCACCTTCAACGTGCGCACCGTGCGGTACCGTTCGGCCATCGACGAGGACTCCTGGAACTTCCAGTACCAGGGGAATGGCGGCGCCACCTTCGTGGTGGAGGGGCACGATGAGGATGGTGAGCTGCTCTGGGGCCACCTGGAAGGCTCGGTGCCCCTGACCGACCTGCAGGGCGGGCCGGACATGAGCCTGGACAGCCTGGTGCTGGTGAGCTGGCCGCAGAACCTGTGAACGCGCAGGGTCCACGTCCCGGATCGCCCCTGCGGTGGGCACGGTCAAGCGCGATGGCAGCGAGCTGACCAGCTATACGTCCTGACGCCGCCGCCAGGCCAGCCCCAACAGGCCGAGCGAGGTGGCCAGGACCCCCGCGGGCGCCGCCCCGCCCACGCAGCCGCAGCCGCCCTCGGGGAAGCGGGGGTCGAGGTGGGGGCCGCCGTGGTCGCTGTCGTCGTCTGCACCGCTGTCGTCAGGGGCGGTGGAGTCACCGGGGGTGCCGGTGTCGCCCGGATCGCCCGGATCGTAGTCGGGCACGAGCGCGGGGAGCAGGCGCGCGGCCACCTCGGCGCGCACCTCCGCATCGCCGATGCACTCGAAGGGGAAGCCGAACAGGGCCACGCCGCCGCCCAGGACCGCGGCGGTGCCGGCGCTCGGGTAGGTGGCCAGGACCGCGCGCTCCGAGCTGAGCACGTCGGGGTACTCGGCGGGGTAGGCGGCGCCGTCGTCCTCGCCGAAGTCGAGGGACAAGCCGGCCAGCAGGCCGGCGCCGTCGGCGTCCCAGGTGTCGGCGTCGTCGTCGGCCATGGTGGCGCCCAGGACCTCGCTCGCGAAGGCCCGATCCGTGGCGTCGCCGCGCTCGTCCAGGTCCCAGAGGATCTCGGAGCCGGTGGCCCACAGGGCGCCGCCCGCGGCCACGTAGGCGCGCAGCAGCGCCTGCTGGCTGTGGCTGAAGGTCTCGTCGTTCGTGGCCTCTTCGCCGGCCACCCACCAGATCAGGGGGTAGGCGGACAGATCGAGGTCGCCCAGGCGCTCGTCCGAGATGGTGTCGAAGTACCAGCCGGCGTCCGCCACGGCCGCGCCGTGGGCCACGGCGGTGTCTCCCGCGTTGACGCGCCGCAGCGGCATGCGCACCACCTCGCCCAGGCCTGCCCCCGGATCCTCCCAGATCAGGTTGCCGACCTCCAGGCGGTCGAAGGCGGCCACGATGAGCACGGGGGCCCAGCCATCGGGGGAGCGCCGGGCGCCCACCACCTCGGAGGGCAGGGAGACGCCGCCCGCGTTGACGCCGGCCACCCGCACGTAGACCGTCTGGCCCTGGTGGGTGTCGAGCACGGCGGAGGTGCTGGCCACGGCGGTGCCGTTGTCCCACGCGCGGCCGTCGGGGGAGGTGAACAGCAGCCAGGAGGTGGCGGCGTCGCCGTAGGGGTCGCCCACGGGGCCGGCGGCCCAGGAGGCCACGAGCTGGCCGCCGGCCCCGTGCAACAGCGCGAGGTCCACCGGGGGCTCGGGCTGGAAGTGGGGGGTGAGCCCGTCGCGGTCGGCGAAGTAGCGCACGATGCCGCGGGTCATGGCGCGGGCGGCGTCCTGCCGGAAGCGGGGGTGCTTGAGGTACTCCACGTCGAGGTAGTGGTCGTGGAAGGCCAGCTCGATGAGGATCGCCGGCATCTCGGGGTTGTGGGAGGGGTTGACCTCCGAGAAGGCGTCGGAGCGCACGCCGCGGTCGGTCCAGCCCGACTCCCAGAGGGTGTCGAAGGCCGAGACCAGCTCTTCTTCCACCAGGACGGCCAGGTCGTAGGAGCCGGTGACCGGTGAGCCGGAGGAGCCGTTGTAGATGTAGGTGGAGGTGCCGCGCGCGGTGTCGGGTGTGCCGGCGGCGTTGCTGTGCCAGGAGAGGTACAGGGCGTCCTCGCCGGTGGGGTGCTCCCAGGCGGCCCAGCGGGAGCGGGAGGAGGGGTCGGAGCCGTCGCCGGAGCTGGTGTAGTCGTACACCGAGGTGGGCGCGCCGTTGTCCTGGGTGCCGAGGATGGCACCCTCCTCGAAGCGCGGGCGGCCGGTGGTCTCGCCGTGGCGCTCCACATCGCCCATACCGCCGCCGATGCGCACCGCGTCGGCGGAGAGGTAGCGGCCCGCCTCGCCGCCGTCGCCCACCAGCGCGACCGTGAGGCCGCCGGTGCCGGCGGGCAGCCAGAGGTGCTCGACGTACTGCCAGGTGTGGCCGTGGACGGTCTGGTCGAAGTACCGATCGATGACGCCGCCGGGGTGGGTCAGGCGGTAGTGGGCGCGCGTGGCGTTCTGGCTGTCGGAGTCCCAGGACACGTAGACCGCGTACCAACCGTCCTCGGGGACGGTGGGCTCCCAGGAGGCCACGGCGCCGCCGTCGGCGGGGAAGCGGCGGGTGCCGCCGCGGCTGAAGGGATCCTCGCCGTAGGGGAGGGTGGTGTAGGCGGCCCAACCGGCTGCGCCGTCCGTGAAGCCGCTGCCCGACTCCCGGTAGCGGCCGCCCGTGTCGGGCGCGTCGTCGTCGATCACCACGGCCAGCGGGTTGAGATCGCGCTCCTTGACGGTGAAGACCCTGGCGCCGGCGTTCTCCAGGTAGGCGGTGAGGTACTGGTCCATGGCCTCGGGGTTGTGGAAATCTTCGACGGTGTCGTAGTTGTTGCCGCGTTGGGTGGAGAAGCGGCCCAGCGAGTCGTACCAGATCCAGCCGTGGCACTGGGACAGGTAGATCGCCCGGCCTGAGAGGAAGCCCTGGCTCTCGCCGGGGTGGTCGGCGGGGTAGCCGGCCGCGGGGGGCGGGGGCAGCGCGCGCTCGTCCTTCTGGGGCACGGGCGGGATGGGCGGCAGGTAGCTCTCCAGCGGGCGCACCCGCCCGTCGGGGCCGGCGGCGTAGAGGCGCACGCCCGTGGCATCCACCGGGCTCATGCCCTCGGCCAGCTCCAGCAGATCGTCGTGCTCCTGCGGCGAGACCCGCCAGGGGACGGGTTCGGCGAGCAGCCAGCGTTGCTCACCCGGGGCGGCGAAGACCGCGGTGAGGAGGAGGAGGGTGGTGAGCATGGGGAGAGACCTCCGAGAAGTGCACTGAAGGCGATCAGGGCAGCGAGTAGCCCCAGCAGAACCACTCCCCGCCCAGCAGGCCGTCGGGGCCGACGCAGCGGCGCACCACCTGGCCCTCGTAGCTTTCGTCCTCGGAGGGGTGATCCTCGGCCAGGACCTCGACCGCCAGGCCGCGGACCTGGCGACCGGCGGCCAGCCAGGCGCCCATGTCGCGGCGCAGCTGGGCCAGATCGGCGGCGCTGGGCATGTCGATGCCCATCAGGTCGATGTTCTCCGGCATGGCGAGCACCGCGAGGCCCTGCTCGGCGCTGGTGACCGGGTCCAGGGCTACGTTCCAGCGGTTGCTCGACCAGGGGAACCGGGCGCCGGCGGGGGCGGGGCCGGAGGCGCATGCGTCGAAGCCAGGGTCGGCCCAGGCGGTGGGCGGCGTGCCCTCGATCAGGCCGGGCAGGCCGCGCTCCAGCAGCCACAGCAGCGCGTCGTGGTCGCCGGTGAGGGTGGCCTGGGTGGCGTCGTCCATGCAGACCTGCCGGCGCAGGACGCGCTCGTGGGCCTGGAGCGAGGCGACGCAGGCCGCATCTGCGGGGGCCAGCGTGACCTCGGCCGGCTCGGCGTGGGGGGCGTACCAGCCGCCGTCGGCCGAGAACAGGGCGGTGAGATCCGGCGAGGTGAAGGGCCGGCCCGCCATGGCGAAGGGGGTGTTGCGCAGGGCGCGGGCGATCAGGGGCGCGCTGATGCGGCCCGGATCGCAGCCCGTCTCGCGCAGGGCGATGTAGTGGGCGGCCAGGGAGCCGGGGGGGTAGGCAGGGGGGGCCGCCACCGCGGCGGGCGCGGCCTCGGCCTCGCGGGGGGCGGGGGCCTCGCCGCAGGCGGGCAGGGCGAGGGCGAGCAGGGTCGGGAGCGCAGGGCGCATGCGGGGCTCCGGGGTGCGGGCCTGAGGAGGGTATCCGGGGCGGGGGTGGGGGGCCTGCTCGTGTGCCTCCCCATGCGGGACAGGGGCGTGGGGCGGGATATGCGAATGCAGGAAATTCTCTGCCCCGGAGGCCTCTGATGCGTGCCCGGTCCGTCCCCCTCGCGGCCACCCTCGTCCTGACGCTCACGTCTGTCGCGCTGCGGTCCCCGCCCGCCGCCGCCAGAGGCAAGGTGGACCCCCTCATCCGCACCCGCTGCGAGGCGGTCTTGCGCAACGCCCACAGCTGGTCGGGGGCCCCCGCGCTCGCGGAGGCCGCCGTGAAGGCCTGCCTGGAGTGGTACACGGCGGGCGCCGGCGAGGCGGAGCAGCAGGCCATGACCTGCCTGGCCAATTCCTGGGGGCGCGCCGCCTGGGATGGCTGCCTGGTCACCTTCGTGCCCGTCGAGCAGCCGCCTGGCTTCCGCCTGGAGCCCGTGGAGGCGCCCCCCGTGGAGGCGGCGCCGCCCGCGACGGAGGAGCCGGCCACGGGCGGCATCGGTGGGCTGATCGGGGTGGTCCCGGCGGACGTCCCGCGGGTCGAGGGCGAATTCTACGGCGGGGAGGCCATCACACAGGGAGCCCTGGACCCGGAGGTGCTCCAGGCCGAAGTCCAGCGCCACCTGGAGGAGATCCGCGCCTGCTACCAGCAGGGTCGGGCGAGCCACCCCGGTCTTTCCGGCAAGCTGGCGGTGAAGTTCGTGATCGACAAGGACGGGGCGGTGTCCTCCGCCATGACCAAGGCCAGCACCCTGGGGGCGCCGGAGGTCGAGGCCTGCATCAACCTCGCCTTCATGCGCTTCACCTTCCCCCCGCCCAGCGGTGGTGACCTCGTGGTGGTGGCCTACCCGTTCCTGTTCACGACCGAATAGCCGCGCTTCAGCCCTGCCCGGCGATCCAGATCCAGATCGCGATGCCGGCGAGGGCGGCGACGAGGCCCGGCAGCAGGCCGAACCAGAGCCAACCGCGATCGGGGCCGGTGACCACTTGCACCGGGTCCACCTTGTCCACCGCGCTCATCCCCACCAGCTCCACACCGCAGTCCGGGCAGACGTCGCCGAAGGCATAGCCGGCCTTGCAGCGCGGACACGCGAGCCCCTCGGTGGGGGCGTCCAGATCGATGCCCTGCTCCTTGAGGCGGGCCTTCTCCTCGAGGAACGCCTCGCGTTCGTCCTGGGCCGCCTCGCGCTCGCGGGCGGCGTGGCGTGGGCGTTGGCCCTGGGGGGAGGCGGCGAGACCGAAGAGGGGCTGCATGGCGGTGGACTCCGGGAGCACCTGGACGGACAGCGTATCGCGGCGGGGGTTCCGCCGACCCTGCCGCCCACCCGGCGCCGGGCTAATCTCCACGGCGATGAAGCTCCTCATGGTCGCGCGCCGCTTCCCCCCCGACGTCCGCTCCGGCACGGAGACGGTCTTCGAGAACCTCTACGCCCAGGCGCTGGCACGGCACGAGGTGCGGCTGGTGGTGGGCTACACCCGGGCCCGCGCGCTGGTGCCGGCGGAGGCCCTGGCGGTGGATCTGCGGGGTGGGCCACGGGGGAGGGCCTGGGCGGCCATGTGGTGGGCCTGCCGCCGGGAGGTGACGCGGTTTCGGCCCGACGTGGTGCTGTCCAACTCCATCGAGGTGCCCGTGGGCGCGGCGCCGGTGGCCTGCATCGTCCACGATCTGAACTTCGGACGGCCGGCCGGTGATCGGGGTCTTGGCGTCCGTGGCCGGCGGCTGTACTACCGGCTGAAGGCCCGGCGCCTGGCGCGCATCATCGCGGTCTCGGAGGCTGCGCGGGGCGCGCTGCTGGCCGCGGGGATGCCCGCGGATCGCACCGTGGCCATCCGCAACGGGGTCGACCTCGAGCGCTTCAAGCCCGGCCCAGACCGGGGAGAGGGGCCCTTCACCCTCTGCTACCCCTCGCGCATCCTCCCCGGGAAGGGCCAGCACGTGGCCATCGCGGCCCTCGCGGGGCTACCGCGCGAGGTCCGGGCGCGCGTGGTGCTGCGCCTGGTGGGCACGGTGGCCGATCCAGCCTACCTGGCGCGGCTGCGGCGCGAGGCCCGCGGGCTGCCGGTGGAGATCCACCTCGAGGTCCCCGACGTGGTGCCCTTCTACCAGGGCTGCGACGCGGTGCTGTTCCCCACGCTGATGGAGGAGGGCTTCGGGTTCACCGCGGTGGAGGGCATGGCCTGCGGCAAGCCCGTGATCTGGAGCGACCAGCCCCCCGTGCGCGAGGCCACGGGTGGGATCGGGCTGCCCGTGCCCCAGGGCGATGCGGCGGCGTTGGCCGCCGCCATCCAGGCCCTGCTCGCGGAGCCCGGACGCGCCGCGCGGCTGGGGGCCGAGGGGCGGGCCTTCGTGGCCGAACGCTACGGCTGGGGCGAGGTCTGGCGGCGCTACGAGGCCGTGCTGGAGGGCTCGCGGTGAAGATCGAGAGCACCCGCATCGGCGCCACGGACGTGGACCTCTGCCGTGCCTGGACCCGCGCTCAGATCGAGGCGGCGGTGGAGGCGCTCCTCGCGCGTCGGGAGGCCATCCTGCCCGCCGACCCCGCGGCCCGCATCGTCATCAAGCCCAACCTGAACAACGATCTGGTCGCCCTGACGGGAAACAGCACGGACTTGAGGGTGCTGGGCGCGCTGGTGCGGGCGCTGCGCCGCCGTGGCTACACGGATCTCACCATCGCCGACGGCTCCAACGTGGGCGTCGACCGCCGCGGCATCGACAGCTTCAAGCGCCTCAGGGTGGACCGCTTCTGTGCCGCCCTCGGGGTGCGGCTGGTGAACCTCAACCGCGACGAAGGCACCACGGTGGTGCTGCATCGCGGCGCGCGCCCGCGGGTGGCCCGCACCATCCTCGAGAAGGGCTTCCTCATCTCGGTCCCCAAGATCAAGACCCACGCCGAGATGCAGCTCTCCTGCGCCATGAAGAACTGGCTCGGGATCGCCGTGGGGCAGGACAAGCGCCAGGTGCACTACGACCTCGGGCGCAACATCCACGCCCTGAACGAGCTCATCCGGCCGGATCTGGTGCTGGTGGATGGCCTGGTGGGCATGGAGGGCAACGGTCCGGGCGACGGCGAGCCCGTGCGCCTCGGGGTGCTCGTCTGCACCGACGACGCGCTGGCGAACGATCTGTATGTCTGCCGGCTCGCGGGCGTGGACTGGCGTCGGGTGCCCTACCTCGCGGAGGCCGGCCGCCGCGGGCAGGTATCGGGAGCGATGGAGCAGGATCTCGCCCTGGTGCCCCTGCTCAGGCGCCTGGAGCCGCCCCCGCCCCGCAGCCTGCAGGCCCGCCTGTCAGAAAAATCCTGGTTGATATGGCTCAAGCTTGCCGTGCGACCGCTGGTGGACCGCCCCGTCGTGGCGCGCCTGGCCTACCGGCTACGCATCGTACAGGATGTCTACGACCGCACCGACGACAGCCTGCGCGTGGTCGGGCGCGACCCGGCCCGCTGCGGCGACTGCCAGCGCTGCGCCGAGATCTGCCCCCAGGGGCTGGCGCCCGAGCGCATCGGGGAGCGCGAAGCCTGCCTGCAGTGCCTCTACTGCTGGTTCGTCTGCCCCGAGCAGGCCATCACGGTGGAGGGGGAGGCTCGGCAGATCGCGCGGCAGGTCGAGCGCTACGGGGGGGTGATCCGTGGGATGTAGCGCCTCGGCCCTGTGGCTGATCCTGGCCCTCGGCGTGGCTCCGGTCCAGGCCGCCGATCCCCCGGCCTTTCCGCCGGCCCACCTGCGGGCCGTGGAGCTGCCCCCCGCCCGCTGGGGCGCCATCTTCGCCCCCCGCCGCGCGGTGCGGCTGTTCTGGAACGGCGGCGCGGCCTACACCGTGCAGGTGAGCAAGGGCGAGTACTGGGAGACCCTGGAGCGCGAGGCCACCTCGGGCTGGGTCAGCCCGGTGATGGCCCGCGGCACGCGCCTCCGGCTGGTGGCCGCGGACGACCGCGCCAGCCCGCCCCTCGCGGCGCGCACCATGGTCAGCCCGCTGCAGCTCGCGGTCCTGGCGGGGCCTAGGGGGGCTGGGCCCGGGGGCAGCCTGGTGGACCTCGCGATCGACGGCGACGGCGCGGTCTGGGCAGCCTCCCTGGGGGGCGGCGTGACCCGCTACCTGCCCGAGGATCTCTCGGCCCTCGGCGTGGGGCGCGCGGAGGGGCTGCCCTCCGAGCGCGTGCTGGCGGTGGCGCCCACGGAGCACGGGGCCTGGGTGGGCACGGCCGGCGGGCTGGTCCACGTGCAGATCGAGGGCGGGGGCACGGGCGCGCAGCGCATCGTGGTCAGCGATGTCCTCGGGCGCGCCGAGGGGCTGCCCGACGACTACGTCCAGGCCCTGGCCACGGACGTGGCGGGGGTCTGGATCGGGACCTTCCGCGGGCTGTCCCACCTGACGGCCGCCGGCCTGGCGAAGGTGCTGGGCCCCTGGTCGGTGTTCTCCCTGGTGCGCGGCGCCGACGAGCGCACCTGGGTCGGCTACGAGGGGCTGCTGGGCCTGCCCGAGGGCGAGCCCATCGAGGGGGTCGGCTCGGATCTGGACGTCTACGACGTAGAGCCCCTGCCCCGCACGGGCACCCTGCTGGCCACCCTGCAGCGGGGGGTGGTGCTGCTGGAGGAGGGCGAGCTGCGTCCGGTCTGGGCCGGCCGCGGAGACGACGGCGCCTACGCCATCGCCCGGGTCGCCGGCACCTGGCTGGCGGCCGGCGCCGAGGCCGGGCTGGTGAGCCTGAGCCCCGGCCATGGGGTGCTGCAGGCCTGGGGCGAGGGCGACGGTCTGCCCTCCTCCGTGGTCAACGAGGTCATCCCGGATCTGCCGTGGGAGCCCTCCGGCGCGGCGCGGCCGGCGCTGAACGCCCGCGGGGCCTGGCTCGGCACCCGCGAAGGCCTGGCCTGGCTCGACCCGGAAGCGAGCACGGTGCGCGTCGCCCCCCTCGCGGGCCTGCCCGCCGGCCTGGCCTGGCGCGCCTTCGCCGAGGCGGGGCGTGGGGAGCGGGTGCTGGGGGAGACGGGCAGCGCCGCCCTGGGGCGCACGAGCGGGCGGGTGCGGCGCGAAAGCGAGCGGCTGGGGCCCGATCTGGTGGCCCTGCTGCGGGTGGCGGGCACCCGCTGGCTGGTGCGGGCGGAGGGGGTCCTGCAGCAGCCGCAGGTAGGCCGCCCGCGGCTGCACGCGGTGCCAGGCCCAATCCTCGCGGCGGCGGTGGTGGAGGGGCGGCCCTGGGTGGGCGGCGAGCCCGGGTTGTTCCGCTACGATCCCATCGATGGCGTGTTCCTGCACCTCGGGGGGGTCGGGCCCGTGAAGCGCCTCGCCGTGGGGGCTGACGGGCAGCTGTGGGCCATCGCCTCCAACACCCTGGCCGCCATCGGGCGCGATGGCAGCCTGCGCCCCTACCTCGGCTCCCACACTCCGCTGGATATCGCCCCGGACGGCGCCGTGGTCTGGGTGGGGACGGACAACGGGATCGACGTCATCTCCGTGGCCGACGGCACCGTGGTGGACCTCTTGCGCACCGCCGACCGGCGGGTGGCGGTGACGGCCATCGCGGCCGACGGCGAGGGAGGCTGCTGGGCGGGCACCGAGGCGGGGCAGGTGATCCACCTGGACACGAGCCTGCTGGGCGGCGCCACGGTGATGGACCTCGCACCCGAAGAGCCCCCCAGGGTGCTCGCGATCCACGCGCTGGACGCCCAGCGCGCCTGGGTGCTCACCGACCTCGGAGCCTACGCCCTGTGGCGACCACGCACGCCCGCCCCATGACCCGGGCGTTGCCCAGCAGGTAGCGGCGCCAGAGCCGGCGGGGGTCCACCAGCAGGCGCGCGAGCCACTCCTGGCGGTCGTAGAGCCAGCGGGGGCCGCGGGAGACCCGGCCCGAGATGAAGTCCGCGGTGGCGCCGAGGCACCAGACCACCGGGGCCTGCAGGCGCCCTCGGTTGGCCGCCACCCAGCGTTCCTGCGCGGGGGTGCCCATGCCCACCAGCACGAGATCCGCCCCGGCGGCGTTGATGGCGGCGATGAGGGCGTCGTTCCCAGGCCCTTCCTTGGGGTGGTAGCCGTGGAAGGGGACGATCTCGAGCCCGGGGTGGCGCTGTCGCAGGACGGCGGCCGCGGCGGCGGTGACCCCCTCCTCGCCCCCGATCCAGGCGATGCGCCAGCGCCCCTCGGCCCGGGCGGCCAGATCCCAGATCCAGTCGGCCCCGGTCATGCGCTCGGGCAGGCGCTCCCCGAGGATGCGGGCGGCCAGGATCACACCCTTGCCGTCACAGTAGCACAGCTCGATCCCGCGCAGGAAGGCCACGAGGTCGGGGTGGTGGGCGCACCGATCGAGCACGTGGACGTTCACCTAGCTCACGGTGGCGGGGTGTCGGGCCTGGACGAGGGCCGCGACGCGGGCGATCAGCTCATGGCGGGTGAGGACGTCGACGGGGACGCCGAAGAGATCGATGCGCTCCGGAGGAGCGGGGCTCACTGGGCCTGCAGCAGCGCGATGTTGACGTACTCGCCCAGCACCCGGCTCTCGGAGTTGTCGTACTCGATGGTGCCGCCCTGCTCGCTGGCCCGCACCATGTTGAGCTGGATGTAGCGTCCGGAGGTCCAGGAGGTCCAGGCGGTGGGCGGGATGGTGAAGCTGCCGTCGTCGGTGACCACGCACTGGGCCCAGCCGTCTACGCCCGTGCGGGCGGCGTTCAGCATGAGGCCCTGGATGAGCATGCGGTCGCCCCCGCTGCCGGTCCACTGCAGGTTGAAGCTATTGCGGGAGACGGTGGCGGGGACAGAGCCGGAGACGGCGGGGGAGGTGATGGTGAAGGAGGCTGGGGTGCGGGCGAGCTGGGAGACGCTGAAGGGGATGAAATCCGAGCTGTGGACCGCATCCAGCGCGAAGGTGGTGTTGGCAGGGACCTGGGTGGCGGTGAGATCGGTCTCGCCGTTGGAGTACTGGAGGTCGTCCTCGTACCAGGCCAGGGTGGAGGCGGTGCCGCTGGCGGGACGGATGGTGATGGTGCTGGCCCCGATGTCGCGCACGTAGATGTTGCCGGTGTAGGTGTACGAGGCGTCGGCACAGGTGTCGATGGTGGGGGCGTACCACTCCCAGATGTGGAAATCGACGGGCATGACGAAGGTGACCCAGGCCGAACCGAAGGTGGTCGGCGGTTTCCAGAAGCTGCCCACCAGGTTCCACAGGGCGACCTCGCCGATGGCGCCGGCCATGCCGCTGCCGTCCTCGAAGTAGTAGAAGGCGCTGGGGGAGCGCCCCGAGTCGGCGGTGGTGGTGACGTAGACGTCGACAGCGCCTTCGCTGGAGGCCGTGGGGGTGCTGACCGTGAGCTCATCGTCGGCCCAGTCGGTGACGGTGGCTGTGCCGCTCCCGAAGTAGACCTCGGCGCTGGCGTCGAAGGGACCGCCGGCGATGACGACGGTCTGGCCGCCTGCGGTGGTGCCGTACTCGGGGATCACGCGCAGGATCTCGATGTCGCCGTCGGCGTCGGCGTCGGCATCGGCGTCGGAGTCGGCGTCGCCGTCACCGTCGGCGTCCGTGTCGGCATCACCCTCGCTGTCGTCGGTGGGGATGGACGACTCCCGGATGGTGAAGTCCAGGCCGAGCTGGCAGGACATCAGCCCGCTGGTCAGGACGAGCGCCAAAGGGGCCAGGGTGCGCATGGACGGGTTCCTCGGAGCTTGTTGCACACTAGATAGACCTGTGCAGGCCCGCACGCAACCCGAAGACCGCCTCAGTGCGCCCCCGAGCCCCTGAACACCGCCGGGAGGGTCTTGAGCAGGATCACGAGGTCGGTCCAGAAGGACCAGTTCTGCACGTACTGGATGTCGAGGGCCACCATGTCGGCGAAGGTGAGGCCGCTGCGGCCCGAGACCTGCCACAGGCCGGTCATGCCGGGCTTGACCTTGGAGCGCAGCTCGAACCAGTAGAGGGCCTCCGGGTCGCGCTCCAGGTCGAGCAGATCCTCGGCGGGCAGCGGCCGCGGGCCCACGAGGTTCATGTCGCCCCGCAGCACGTTGAGCAGCTGGGGGAACTCGTCGACGGAGAACTTGCGGATGAAGCGCCCGAACCGGGTGATGCGCGGATCCTCCCTCATCTTGAAGAGGCGCCCGTCGGCCTCGTTCTGCGCCAAGAGCTCGGCCTTCTGGGCGTTGGCGTCCTGGACCATGGAGCGGAATTTGTAGAAGGGGAAGTTGCGGCCGCCCTTGCCGACCCGCGGGCTGACGTACAGGATCGGCCCGGGAGAGTCGAGCCTGATCAGCAGGGCCACGAGCAGCAGCGGGGGGCAGGATCAGCAGGCCACCGGTGATGACGCCGAAGAGGTCGAAGGCGCGCTTCGCGTTCTCCGCGAAGGTCGGGTAGCTCAGGTATTGCAGGTCGATGAGCTGCAGGCCGCCGAGGGAGGCGAAGGAGAGGCGTGGGGACGCGAAGCCCCAGGTGAAGGGCATCTGCAAGACGCGCAGGCCCATGCGATCGCACAGGCGCGCCAAACCGAAGGCCTCGCGTCGCTCGAGCTGGCGGGTGGCGATGATGATGAGGTGGAGGTTCTCGCCGTTGACGATGCTCGCGAGATCGTCGATGCCGCCGAGGACGTCGTCCGCCGGGACCTGCAGGCTGTGCTCGCCGGCCGGGACCACGTAGCCGGCCAGCTTGTACGCGTGGCGCCCGTGCCGATCGAGGCGGCGGGTCATGGAGAGCGCCTCGGCGCCGCAGCCGTAGATGGCCACGTTCTGCACGGCGATGGGTTGGGGCAGGCGCAGCTGGATGCGGAAGAAGGCCAGCCTCAGGAACAGGAGGCTGGAGTAGGCCGAGCCCACGAACAACAGCACCAGGGCGCGGCTGTAGGCCCGCCCGGAGAAGAGGAACTGCAGCACCACCAGCAGCAGGGTGACGTAGACGGCGGCGCGGGTGATGGACGAGCTGATGTTGGCGGTGCTGCCGAGGCGGGCGGGGTCGTGCAGGCCGAGCAGGTGGTGGGCCAGCAGCCAGGCCGGGATCAGGAGCATGAGCGGCGGCAACCAGGGGTTGGGCAGCCACAGCTCCCAGAAGCGCACCTGCACCACGTAGGCGAGCTGGGGGTTGTACCAGAGCCAGAGGACGTGGGCGAGCCTGGCGGCCACGGCCAGGCCCAGGGCGTCGAGCAGGACCAGCAGCGCCGTGTGCAGCCAGGGGCGGATCACGGGCGCGCTCCTAGTCTCCCATGGCCGACGAGGTGCCCTGGGCGCCGCCGGAGATGGCGTTGCGGTAGATGGCCGAGCCGCCCACGAAGGGGGCGAGCACGCCCTGGATGCGCCGGAAGAAGGTCTCGACGTCGGCGATGGTCTTGGTGGGCACCACCACGATGTCGCCGCGCTGCAGGTAGACCAGCTGGGAGAGATCGCCGTCGGCGTAGATGGCCTTCACGTTGACCGTGAAGAGCTCGGGCTTCTCCAGGCCACCACGGATGAGCAGCACGTTGTCCGTGCGGGCGTCGGGATCGATGCCGCCGGTGCGGGCGAGGGCCTCCAGGATGGAGAGGTCGTTCTGGACCTGCAGCACCGCGGGGGTGCGCACCTCGCCCAGCACGAAGACCTTCTGGTTGGAGACCTCCTCCACGTTCACGGCGACGGAGACATCGGTGTAGTAGGTGGAGAGGCCCTCCTCCAGGGCGGCCACCAGGGCGGGGTAGCTCATGCCAGCCACCTGGATGCGCCCCACGAGGGGGTAGGTGATGCCGCCGTCGGGGGCCACGGTGACCTCCATGTCCATCTCGGTGTGGCGCCACACCCTGATGGACATGCGATCGCCAGGCCCGAAGACGAACTCGGCTGGGCTGGGAGCCTTGAGGGTGGCGGCGCCGGCGGCGGTGGAGATGTTGGGCGCGCGGGCGGCCCCGTGGGCGCAGCCTACAGCCAGGGTGGCCAGGAGGAGGGCGATGCGCACAGTGGCCTCCGGTGAAGTTCGAACGCGCGCGGCACGCGCACGCCGTCCGCGGGTTGGTAGCCGGGATGCGGGGTTGCCGTCAAGCGCGGCGCATCCGCGGCTGGCGGGAGGCGCCCTCCGGCGCTAACATGCACTGGATTTTTCTCGCTCTCCTCCGCGCGTGCCGACGCCGCGCCGAGCGGACGGTCCATGGACATCCTGCAGCTCTACAGCGCGATCCTCCGCAGGAAGTGGCTGATCATCGAGTCGGTGACGGTCTTCGTCCTGGCGGCCGTGGCGGCTTTCCTGCTCCTCCCCAAGCAGTACCAGGCCACCTCCAAGCTGATCGTGGAGAGCTCGGACACCACCGGCTCCATCCTGTCGGAGCTGGACCTCGAGGAGGTCGCCCTGTCGCTCTCCACCGGCAGCGACGACATGCAGAACAAGATCGCCCTGGCCACCATGCGGCCCGTGCTGGAGGAGGTGATCTGGAAGCTGCAGCTGCGCGACGACAACGGCAAGCTGCTGCTGCCCGAGAAGCTGATCGTGGCGGGCACCGTGGACGAGGTCCTGGGGGCCCCCCAGATCAAGGTCACCCAGGCCCAGGGAACCGACATCCTCCTGGTCTCGGCCACCTCCACCGACGCCGAGCTGTCCCGCCTGATGGCCGACACCCTGGCCAAAGCCTACATCCGCCAGACCGAGGAGCGCGCCCGCGCCGACGTGCGCGAGGCGCGCGCCTTCGTCACCACCCAGCTCCATGTGGTGCAGGGCGAGCTCGATTCCGCCCTGGCCTCCATCTCCGAGGTGCAGCAGTCCGAGGAGGTCATCGATCTGGAGTCCGAGGTGAAGGCCGCGGTGCAGCGCATCTCCGAGCTCACCCTGTCCGTGGAGCAGAGCCAGGCCACCATCCAGGCCCTGCGAGGGCAGATCGCCGACGAACAGCAGAACCAGACCCGCGAGAGCACCGCCCTGGTGGCGCCGGCCTCCATCGCCGGAAACGCCCAGATCCGCACCCTGCGGCAGCAGCTCTCGGAGCTGCGGGCCAGGCGCGCGGCCGAGCTGCTCGACAAGACCCCACAGCACCCGGACGTGGTGCTGATCGACAAGGAGATCGAGGCCACCGAGGCCGAGATGGACCGCGCCCTCCATGAGCAGCACGAGCTGTCCGCCGCGGTGGCTGGCTTCCGCAGCCAGCTCGCCGCCGAAGTGCAGCGCAGCCGCGAACTCAGGGCAGGGATCGAACGCGCCACCCAGGAATTCGGCAAGTACCCCGACAAGATGCGGCGCCTGGCCCAGCTCGAGCTGGCCTCCGACGCCACCGAGAAGCTGTATATGGCGCTGCAGCAGCAGCAGTACGAGATCGGGATCGCCGAGGCCCTCACCATGAGCGACCTGCAGTTCGTGGAGCCGGCCCTCAAGCCCGCGCGCCCCGCCAAGCCGCGCATCGTGGTCAACCTGGCCGGCGGGCTGCTGCTCGGCCTGATGTTCGGCTTCGCCCTGGTCTTCGCGTTCGAGTACCTGGACGATTCCATCAAACGCCCCGAGGAGATGCGCGAGATCTGGGACATCCAGCAGCTGGGCAGCATCCCGCGCTACGGGCGCAAGGACTCCAAGCGGCTCATCACCGATCTGCCCGCCCACGCGCCCGAGTCCGAGGCCTATCGCACGGTGCGCAACAGCATCGCGTACGCCACCCTCGACAAGCCCCCGCGCTACATCGCGGTCAGCTCGGGGGTCCCGGAGGAGGGCAAGAGCACCGTCTCCATGAACCTGGCCATCTCCATGGCCCGCGACGGCAAGCGGGTGGTGCTGGTGGACTGCGATCTCAGGCGCCCCACCCAGCACCGCTTCTTCCCCCACACCGCCAACCACGTGGGCGTCACCAACGTGCTGCTGGGCGAGGCCCGCCTCGAGGATGCCTACCAGGAGCTGCCGGTCCCTGGCCTGCGCCTGCTGGCCGCCGGCACCCTGCCAAGGGACCCCGGCAGCCTGGTGGAGTCCCTCAAGATGCGCCAGCTCTTGATGGACGTGGCCCGCACCTGCGATCTGGTCATCGTGGACACCCCGCCCGTGATGGTGGTCAACGACGCCATCGTGCTGGGGCGCCAGGTGGACGAGTTCGTGCTGGTGACCGAAGCCGGCCGGGCCTCGCGCAAGGTCCTGCGGGATGTCCGCGAGCGCCTCGAGGGCGCGGGGCTCAAGCCCGTGGGCATCGTCTTCAACAAGCTCGACACCTCCAACTCGGGCTACGGCGGCTACTACCGCTACTACCGCAGCTACCACGCCGAGGCCGACGGGGGCGGGAGGCAGCGGCGGCACCGTGGGTCCCCCCCGCCCAGCGCGCCGGGCAGGGGAGAAGACGTGGGAGGTGTGGCGTGAGCCGCGGCCTGGCCCTGCTGCTCCTCGCGGCCGCCGGCTGCGGCCCCGCCGCCGAGCAGGTGGTGACCGGCCTGCACTCGGACAACCCCGCCGTGCGCCAGGACATGGCCGAGTTCGCCCGGAAGTTCGACGAGCCCATGGTGGTGGCCGCCCTGATCAAGACCCTGCGCGACCCCTCCGCCGCCATCCGGCTCGAGGCGGTCGAGAGCCTGGGCGAGCTGGGGCACGCGGCCGCCACGGCGGATCTGGTGGATGTCATGTCCAACGATCCCTCCGAGGAGGTGCGCAAGGAGGCCGTGGAGTCGCTCGGTCGCATCAAGGATCCCGCGGCCGTGGCGCCGCTCATGATCGTGCTGCAGACCTACGAGCCGGATCAGGTGCCCCTGAACATGATCTGGGCGCTGGGCAACATCGGTGATCGGCGGGCGCTGCCGTTTCTGTCCACCATCCGCGAGGCGACCAGGGATCCCTACGTGATCTACAACGTCAACGTGGCGTTGAGGAAGATCCGGTAGCCACGAGCAGGTGCGTCTCGATGGGCGCGCCTGGGGGTGGGGCTGGGAACCAGGGGCCGGGGGCGCCCACGCGCTGGCCCAGCGGCCAGCGGCCGGGTTGGACCGGGGCCTTGGCGGGGGGCAGCCAGCGCAGGATGAGGCTCAGGCTGCGCTCGGGGGGCTCGGTGGGGAGGACGGGCACCACCGCGTGGCCGCGCAGCGTCAGGGTCCACCAGTGGAGCCAGGGCAGGGTCCAGGTGGCGGCGGCGCCCATGTCGCGGGGGGTGGGGTCGGCCTCGCGGCTCGCCACGGCCAGGCTGAGGCTGGTGCGTGGCAGGACGCGCTGGCGGCCCGAGACCTCCCAGGAGCGCGAACCCGCCAGGCCACGCAGGGTGAGCTGGTCGATGCCGACGTCGCGCAGGCGCACCCAGGCGGCCACGTCGAGGTCGCGCTTGGGGGTGGTGAGCTGGTCGAGGTCGCCCACCTCGAGCCCTGAGCCCACGGAGAGGCTGGGGGAGGGCTCGGGCGGGCCCGGCAGACCCTCGGAGAGCTCGGCGCGGTCCAGGCGCGGACGCAGGCGCACCTCCGGGTCGTTCACCTTGACCCGCCAGCCCTGTCCACCGCGCTGCAGCTCGAGGTTCGGCGCCACGAAGGTGCGCATGAAGCGCACGGCGCCGTCGAACTCCGGCGAGCGGCCCACGGTGTCCCACAGGAAGGCCTCGGCGGCGATGCTGGCGCTGGAGATGGCGGCGTCGCGCCAGCGCTCACCCATCGCCGACTCCAGGGGAGGGGGCTCGCCCGTGAGGTCCCAGAGGCGGTAGTAGACCTCGGCCTGGGAGAAGGGCTCGCGGAACACCGGGCTGGCGTTGCGGCCCGTGACCTTCTCCACGTACAGGGCGTGGTAGCGCGCCCAGGCGCTGGCGTGCACCGGGTGCAGGTCGACGGCGACCGGCTCCGTGTACCAGGGGACGCTGGCGGCCTGGAGCCCGACCACCAGCAGCAGGGAGGCGAGCATCGTGGGGAGCGTAGCACGTGTTAGGCCGCCCTCGTGAGGTACTCCGTGCTCCGCGTCGCGCTCGTGCTGCCGGCCAGCCTGGCCGCCGCTGTGGCGAGGGCGGCGCCCGAGGACGATCCCGCCGCGCTGTTGGCAGGCCAGGCGGCACGATCCGGGGCGGTGGACCGCTTCCTGGGCGATGGCGAGTGGGGCGGCGCGGCGCTGGCCTGGCGCTGGCGGGCGCTGAGCGGCGCTGAGGAGCTGGCGCCCTGGATGGAGGCGCGGCTCGCCCCGGAGCTGCGCGCCATCGATGCGCCCGAGCGGCTCGTCCTGGCGCTCGATCCCGCCGTGGGGGCGGCCTTCGGCCGGCTGCCGCCCGTGAACCAGGGCGGCGATGTGGAGGCGGGGCTGCTGTCCCTGCGGGCCGGGGCGCAGGGGCGCGCGCTGTGGCGGGGCTTCGAGGCCGTGCTCGCGCCGGAGGTGGGGCTCGATCTGGATGCTGGGGGCGCCGCGGCCGGCTTCCTGCACGGGACCGCCTGGGGCGCCTGGCGCGGAGAGCGCCTGCTGGTGGGTTTCGGGATGCGCGACCGCTGGCTCGGCCCCGGGCGCCAGGGCAGCCTGCTGCTCTCGGACCACGCCCGGCCCGCACCGCTCGGCACCGTCGCCGGGAATGCCCACCTGCCTGGCAAGCTGGCGGTGCTCGGCCGCTGGCGGCTGGAGACCTCCTGGGGCTGGCTGCAGCGCCCGCGCGAGGACGTCCAGCACCCCGGCCTGATGCTGTGGGACGCGCGCTGGCTGCCGGTGCCCTGGATCGAGCTGGGCGCCACCCGCATGGCCCTGTTCGGGGGCGAGGGGCGCCCGCCCACCCCCTTCTGGCAGCTGATCGTGCCTCTCGATCCCCACGTGGAGGGTGACCCAGACCTCTCCGAGCCCGACCAGGACGAGATCGCTTCCCTGGACGCGCGCCTCTGCCTGCCCCTGGGCCGCTGGCTCGGGGGGCCGGTGCGCTACGTGGAGGGCTGGTGGCAGTACGGCGCCGAGGACGTCATCGCCCGGAAGCTCCTCGGGGTGTCCGTGCCCTCCCTGGCGGGGGTGGCCAACCTGTGGGGCGCGGAGGCGGCCGCCGGACGCTGGGTGCTCACCTACGAGGGCGCCCGCGTCTTCGACGACTACTTCCGCTGGTACACCGGCCACCGCGTCTACCACGACGGCTTCACCCAGGACGGCCTGGTGCTGGGCGACGCCATCGGTGGGGACGCCATGTCCACCTGGGTCAGGCTCGGCTTCTACCCGCTGCCCTGGGGTGCCGAGCTGCGCTGGGAGCAGGTCCGGCGGGTGGGCGTGGTGGAGTCCCTGGGCGAGAACCTGCTGGCCCTGGCCAGCGACGAGGTCGTGCTCGGGGGCGAGGCGCGGTGCTGGTACCTGTTGCGTGGCGGGGGGCGCTGGTACGCGGCCTACGGGCTGCAGCACGTGGACGGGTTGGACTTCGTGCCTGGAGCAGAGACCTGGCGACATCGCCTGGCCGTGGGCTGGGTGCCGGGGCCCTTCGCGCGGTCTACCGGAGCTCGTCTGGCGCGCTGAGGAGCAGCAGGTCTACGGCGCCGCCGCGCTCGGCGGCGGGTTGCAGGCGCAGGTTGGCGCGCAGGCAGGCGGCCGGCTCGGGCGCGGTCCAGGGGCGGGCGATGGGGACGGCGTCCTGCACCTGGCCGAGGGGATCGAGCAGGACGGCCAGCAGCGGCGCGGGCAGATCGGCGGGCGGGATGGGCGGGCCGCCGTGGGGGCGCCGCGCCCGGTGGGCGAACCAGGCGTGCGCGCACAGGCTCACAGCCGGCAGCATGCGCTGCGTGGCGGCGAGGCTCCAGGCGGGCTCGATCAGGGGCTGGGTGTGGATCTGCGGCGGGGCCTCGGGCCAGGCGAGATCGACGGTGCCGGAGGCCAGCAACAGGCGGATGGCGGCGATCCGGGCGGGCAGGAGGACCTGGAGGCGGTCGGGCGGGGTGAGGGTGGTGCCCCAGCCGTCGGCGACCACTTCTGGGCGGCCGCTGGGGGCCTCGGCCGGGGCCGGGCTGGCCCAGGGCAGGACCTGGGGACCGATGGGGTCGAGGCGCAGCAGGAGCTGGACCTCATGGGGGCCCGGCGGGAGGGCGACGCCATCAGGGACGGCCACCCGGACCCAGGCGGGGGCCGGGGGCTGGGGCAGCGGTGGGCCGAGGAGCAGGGTGACAGGGTCCTCGAGGCCGTAGGGGAAGCGGGGAAGCAGGAGGGAGGGGCCGGCGTCGCCGAGGGGAGGGAGGGCGATGGCGGGGACGGGGATGAGCTCGAGGAGGGGTTTGTCAGCCACCGGAGCGGCGGTGGCAGCGCAGTCCTCGGGGTCCTCGGCGGCGATGCAGCCGTCCTCGCCGGCCAGGGTGATGAGCACGCCGGTGTCACCGCGGAGGAGCGCCTGGCGCACCTGGGCCTCGGCGCGCAGGACGTCGTAGTCCGAGGCGAGGGCAGCGGTGACGAGGAGGAGGAACATGGCGGGGAGCATAATCCGGGGGTGGGTTCGCGTTGAGAAAATCGCGTAAAGGTGCAAAGACAAAAAGATATCGGTTGGCGGCACGAGAAATGCCGGGGACCACACTCTCATGCATCGTCGGCTCCGCCGACGAAGCCATCAGGTATCAGCGGTCAGCAATCAGCTCTTTCGGGCAGCAGCCGGCGCTTGCGCACTTCACCCCCGAGGTGAACGGGACCGAGCGGGGTGACTCGCGAAGAATGTGCTTGCTGAATCCTGATACCTGAAAGCTGATAGCTCTGTACCCGACGATTCGGGACACTCCACCTCGCCCGCCCATGCCCCCCACCATCACCCTCTACCGCCCCGTCGGCCCCCGGGAGATCGCGCTCCATAGCCCGTAGCCCGTAGCCCGTAGCCCGTAGCCCGTAGCCCGTGGCCTCCAGCCTCCAGCCTCCAGCCTCCGGTCGCGCTGTTTCTTGATAGTTCCCCATGCCGCGGGGGCCGCGGCTCCCGGAGCCATGAAACAGGAATTTCGCGCAAAGACGCAAAGACGCCAAGGGCAGAGCCAGGGTCGGA
>JBDRKM010000317.1:0-39454 GCA_043814015.1 Pseudomonadota bacterium | reverse complement strand
CGACGACACCGACGCCGCGGTGAACCCCGCCGCCACCGAGCGCTGCAAGCCACGGCGGTGCTGGCGGCGTCACCGAAGCCGTCGGGGTCGGTGTCGGCGTACCAGGTGGGGGCGTCGGCGGCGAAGTCGTCGTCGATGGTACCCGAGCAGTCGTTGTCGACGCCGTCGCAGATCTCGGTGGCCGCGGGGTTGACCGCGGCGTCGTTGTCATCGCAGTCGGCGGTGTTGGGAACGAAGCCCGTGGGCTGGGCGCAGGCGACGGTGGTGCTGGCGCCATCGCCGTAGCCGTCGGCGTCGGCGTCGGCGTACCAGGTGGGGGCGTCAGCGGCGTAGTCGTCGTCGATCACGCCCGAGCAGTCATCGTCCACGCCGTTGCAGATTTCCGCGGCCGCGGGGTTGGCCGCGGCGTCGGTGTCGTCGCAGTCTGAGTCGTCGTCGATGAAGCCCGTCGGCTGGGCGCAGGCGACGGTGGTGCTGGCGCCATCGCCGTAGCCGTCGGCGTCGCTGTCGGCGTACCAGGTTGGGGCGTCGGCGGCGTAGTCGTCGTCGATGGTGCCCGAGCAGTCGTCGTCCACGCCGTTGCAGAGCTCGGTGGCCGCGGGGTTCACCGCGGCGTCGGTGTCGTCGCAGTCGGTGGCGTCGGCGACGAAGCCCGTGGGCTGGGAGCAGGCGATGGCGGTGGCCGTGGCAACGCCGTAGCCGTCGGCGTCGGCGTCGGCGTACCAGGTGGGGGCGTCGGCGGCGTAGACGTCGTCGATGGTACCCGAGCTGTCGTCGTCCACGCCGTTGCAGAGCTCGGTGGCGCCGGGGTTCACCGCGCCCTGCGTGTCGTCGCAGTCGGTGTCGTCGACGATGAAGCCCGTGGGCTGGGCGCAGGCGATGGCGGTGACCGCGGCATCGCCGTAGCCGTCGGCGTCGGCGTCGGCGTGCCAGGTGGAGGCGTCCAGCGCGTAGTCGTCGTCGATGGTGCCCGAGCAGTCGTCGTCCACGCCGTTGCAGCGCTCGGTGGCGGCGGGGTTCACCGCGGCGTCGGTGTCGTCGCAGTCGGTGGTGTCGGGGACGAAGCCCGTGGGCTGGGAGCAGGCGATGGCGGTGGTCGCGGCATCGCCGTATCCGTCGGCGTCGGTGTCGGCGTACCAGGTGGGGGCGTCGGCGGCGTAGTCGTCGTCGATCACGCCCGAGCAGTCGTCGTCCACGCCGTCGCAGCGCTCCTCGGCGCCGGGGTGGACGCCCGAGTCGCCATCGTCGCAGTCTGTGGCGTCCGCCACGAAGCCCGTGGGCCGGTTGCAGTCGGCCTGGGCTTCGAGGGCGTCGCCGTAGCCGTCTCCGTCCTCGTCGGCGTACCAGAGGCTGCCCGCGCCCTCGTCGGTCTCTCCGTCGCAGTCGTTGTCTACGCCATCGCAGACCTCGTCGGCGCCGGGGTGGACGCCAGGGTCGCCGTCGTCGCAGTCCTGGTCGGCGGGGTAGCCGTCGGCGTCGGCGTCCGGGGGTGCGGCGCCGGTGTCGTCCTTGTCGCGGGGGCAGCCGAGGGCGAGGAGCGCCAGGAGGGGGAGGAGGGGGAGGGTTCGTCTCATGGCATCACGCGGCGAGAGGGTGGAGGGCCTCTGGAGGGGGTCTATCGCTTTTTTTGGTGGAGCCGGAGCGGGTGGAGCTACTGGGGAGGCCCGATCCCAAGGTGCATGAGGCTGCTGACCAGCGAGACCCCGAGGGCTCCGACCGGTCCGAGAAAGATGGCCACCATGATGAGCAACCGGTAGATGGTGGCGTGGGTGTCCAGGCGCTTCAGGCCGTCATGCAGGCGCCGTCGCCGAGCCTCTCGCAGGCGGTGGACCTCCGCCTCGAGCACGGGGACCAGCGGCACGCCGGAGCCCACCGCCACGGAGAGGTACTGGAAGAACACCCGGGCCGAGGGATCGTCGAGGCTGTCCGCTGTGCTGGCGATGGCGGCCTCGAAGCAGCTGCCCAGCCTCCGCCGCTCGATGCCGGCGGCGATCTCCAGAGCCAGACCCTCGAGGTCCTGCCTGCTGGCCTCCTCCAGCGCGTCGTGGAAGCTGCGTCCAGCGGCCACCTGGAGCAGCAGGAAGCGCAGCAGATCGTGGACTTCGCCTTCCCAGGAACGGCGCCGGGCGAGGCTGCGGTGGTTGCGACGCGCTGTGAGGATGGCCCAAGCCAGCCCCAGGCCCGCGAGCGCCGCCGGCGGCCCCGCGGCCCACCAGGCGCAGAGGGTGAAGCCTCCGAGCACCAGGAGCCCGAGAGCCTGCGATTCGCTGCACTCCAGCCGGTGGGCGAGTCCGCAGAGCGCATCGTTGGTGAGCACCGCTGGCCACGGCCTGGCCGCCAGGGCACCGGTATCCTCGAACAGCCCCCGCAGTCCTCGCGCCCGGGACTGCAGGGCGGGGACGGCAGGATCTGCGGGTCGCCAGGAGCCCAACAGCGCCAGGATCGCCCTGGTGGCGTAGCCAGCACCCGCACCGACCACCAACATGGAAGTCCACGAGAGGCTCATCCCAGGCTCCGGGTGACAAGGTGGAAGTAGGAGGTGGCCCCCACCACGAGCAGCGCGCTCGCCACCAGCAGGTAGATCCCGGGGGGCTGGAGGCACAGCCTGGCGGTCTCGGGCGAGACCCAGGCGAAGACCGCCAACATGCCGATGGGCAGCAGCGTCATGAGCTTCCCCTGGGTGGCCACAGGGCCCACGCTACCGCGGACTTCGGCCTGGAAGGCGTGGTCGCCCGCCGAGATGCGGGCGATGTCCTCCAACGCCTGGCTCGCATCGACCCCATGGGCCCCCTGAGACCAGGCATGCCCCACCAGCCGCGCCGTGGGCAGGTCCGACCCCCGCAGCAGATCGAAGGCTTCGTGGCGCTTGCCGAGCATGGCCGCCCTCACGAGGTGATCGAGCAGCCTGGTGACCAGCCGGCTGTAGCCCAGGTTCGACTCCCGTGAGAAGGCCTCGAGGCGGCTAAGCAGGCGTGCGGTGTCCTCCCCCCGGCGCAGCCCGGCCGCCAGCTCGGGCAGAAGCCCGGTGAACTGCACGTCGGCGCGGGCGACCTCCCGAGCGTAGCGTATGTCCACCAGGCGGCCTGCGAGGACGATAGCCGCGAAGGCGCAGGCCAGCGCGATGGGGGCGGCCAGCAGACCCACCCGGTCTGACGCTGCCAGAGCGACGGGAGCGGCCACCAGCAGGGCCAGCCAAGGGCTCTGGGCCCATTCCGGCGCGCCCAGCAGCGCCAACCGGGTTCCCAGCCGTCGCCGCCACCAGGGCGAGAAGTGCCGGCCCAGGAGCCTGCCGATTTCCTGGTCACAGAGTGTGGCCGCCATGGCGGCCAACGCCATCACACAGAGCACCGCCAGGCAGGGGGGCAGGCGTGAGGCCGCCAGCCCGGTGAGGGCGGCGGCGGGGGGCAGCGCCAGCACCGCGAGGATGAGCGCGAGGCCGCCGGCCCGTGCGCTGGTCGTCTGCCAGCGCTTCGCCCGCGACGACCGCGGGCTGAGGAGGGGGCGCCGGCGTGCACGGGTCAGCGCTGAACCGAGCACAGGAGCCAGCGCGACCCAGGCGGTCAGCAAGGCGAGGGCCATGGCGGCGAGGTCTGATGTCGGGATGGCGATGCGCGGACCCATGGTGTCCTCGCCTCAGGTCCCGCTGGGGGGTGCCAGGTGCGCCGCGGGGGCCGCTGGAGGCATGACTGGGCTCCTGCCCTCGGGGCGTCCGGCGACCACGACGCGGCTGCGCACCTTGGTCAGAGAACCGACCTCGGCCTCGGGGACCGCGACCGTGAGCGGCTCCAGCCCGACCACCACCGCGGCCTCCAGGATCGTCCGCCCGCGGTCCATCAGGTCGACCTGGCTGCCGCGATGGATGCCCACGGGCAGATCGCGGGTGTCGGCCAGCTCCACCGAGCGGAACCCCTCCGGGACGTCCTGAATCCCGTTGTCGGCGAACATCCATGGGCTGAGGCGCTGGCCCTGTTTCAGCGCGACGAGGGGCCGCCGGCCGGTGTAGCTGCCACAGTCGGCGGCGGCGATGAACTCGGCCGCGACCTCCGCCGGGACCAGCTCCGAGGTGATCAGGTCGGCATGCTGGACCGCGGTCCCGAGTGGGATGTCGCGCTTGAGCGACAGCACGTTGACGCGCTGGATCTCGGCGGCCCCGGGCTTCGCGGCGTACAGGCCCATGGCCAGCAGGCCCGCGAGCAGGCCAGGGAGGGTACGGCGGATCAGGGAGTTCATGGGTGCGGGGGTTCGATCGAGGGTCATGGGTACCTCCTGGTGTCCTCCCGACCCAAGGCTGCCCGCCCGTTCCAGAATTTCTATCGGCCGACCACGGGCGCGAGCGCGCGCCACGCTCTGTCCAGATCCTGGCCCGGCCCGAGGCCTCCCTCCGGGAGACTCACCTCGTCCCGGTGAGCCGCCCCTCGGGCCAGGCAAGGCCCGCCGGTGCCGGACAGCTCCACGCTGGGGAGCTGTCGGCCGAAGGCGCCCGCTGGCTCGATCATCAGCGCGGCGACGCGCCGGCCCTGGATCTGCGCGTCGAGCGCGGGCTCGCCGACCTGCGCCGCCGGGATCTGGCAGGGTTCCAGCGCGACCGAGAGCCCGAGCCCGCCCTGCCGCGACAGCCCCAGGGCGTCGTGCACCACCTCCACCGCGTCCTCCCCCCCGGCGATCAGGGCGCCGCTCATGGCTTCCACCACGAGGCACACCACGCCCAGCCTCGTGACGAGGACGACGCCGATGAGGAGCGTGATGATGGTCAGTGAGGAGATGGCGAACTCCAGGGTGGCCTGCCCGCGGCGGCGGATCGGTCGCGGTGTCATGGTGTGCTCCTGGCCCGCGGCGGGTCAGGTGCCAGGAGGTAGCGCCAGCTGCGTCGCTCCTCGGCATCCTGTCCGGTTCGTCGGATGATGGCTGTCGCGCGGGCGCTTCCGGCAGCGCCGGGCAGCAGCAGGGTCTGCCCACCTCTCGGGACCGGCTCGACCCGGATGTGGACCACGAGGTCCCCGGGGTCCTCTGTGGACATCAACGGGCCCGCGGCGCGGCAGAGCTGGGACAGCTCCAGGTGGGCCCCGTCCAGCAGGCGCTCCCAGGCTCTCCGGCCCTGTGGGGTGGTGGCACCCGCGAAGGCGCTCTGTCGGGTGAGGCGGTCCAGGGTGGGCCAGGCGAGGTCCCAGAGCAGGTCCTCGTCGGGCTCGCTCGGGGCCAGGGCGGCCGGATCGACCTCTACGGGTCGCCACCTCCCCGGGGGCAGGGCCTGCTGCGCGGCCTGCATGGCTGCATCTCCGCGGCTCCGGTCCAGCTCGGCGGCGCGCGCCAGGAGAGCGGTGGCGGTATCCTCGAAGCGGCCGGCCGTGCGCTGCTCACGCGCGGCTTCACAGGCCTGCCGGGCGTTCTTCGCCAGATCCTCCAGGCCGGAGGGGGCTTGCGCCTGCTGGGTCCCGGCCGCCGACAGGATGGACGCGGCCGCACAGACCTGGCGTGCGAACGCGGCTCGGGCCAGGTCCTCGGCAGCTTGCTCCTGCAGCGTCTCGATGGCGTTGAGGTGGGCCGCCGTGGCCTGGGCGGCGGCGAGGGCGGCGGCGTCGGCTGCTGCCTGGCGGTGGAAATGCCAGGCGAGGCTCGCGGCGAACCGGCACACCAGCAGGATGCCGATCACGACACCTACAGAGAGGATCGCGAACACCAGGGTCGCGTGCCCGCGGCGGCCGCTCATGGCGCCCTCCAGCCGCCGAAAGCGCAAGCGCCGGACCCCTCGATGTGGAAGTCGTCAGGCGCCAGCCAGCCCAGGAGCCTTCCGTAGTCCGGCCTTACTTCTACCGTCACCTTCGCGACTCGGGCTGCCTCGGAGCCGCTCCCCGCGTCCGGCCCCGGGACGGTCGCGATCATGACCTGAGTGATTTGGCGGGCCGCCTCCTTGCGCGCCTCCCAGGCTGGCAGGGCCTCTTCCCCCATCGGCGCGCTCGCCGGGGACACGGCCAGCGCCACCATCCCCCGGGCTGCGTCGTCGGCGGCCAGGAGCGCCGCCTCGGGCATCCCCGCGTCCAGCAGCGGCGCCGCCCTGTGCGCCCCCTGCCAGGCCGCCGCGTGGGTGGCCACGACCAGGAGGCCGAGCTGTACCGCGCCGACCAGCAGCACGGTCGCACCGACCGTCGCTGGCAGCACCACGAAATTCTCGAGGGTGGCGGAGCCGCGCCTCGGGGTGTGTCGCATTGACTTCACAGGACGCCTCCTCCCAGCACGGAGCCCATGTAGGCCCCCGCCGCAGCCCAGAGGTCCTCCAGCCAGAGCACGACCGCGCCGAAGGCCAGCGCGAAGCCGGCCACGCAGATGACGTGCTCGAGGGTGGCGCTGCCGCGGCGGAGAGCGCGGGTCATCGGACCTGCCCCCAGAGTTGTGATAGGATCTGGAAAAGGATTGGTTCACCGTGGGTGTCATAAGGAGGTGGGAGCTGCCACCAAACCAAACCTGCGAGAAACGCCGTCACGATGACGGCCTGCAACCAACCGTCGAGCCACCAGACTTGTGAGGGGCGCCGCGGGCGCGGGGTGATGATCGTCTTGATGAGATCGAGGGCGCGTGCCATGACTTCCTCCTCGATGACCGGTGGGTTCGTTGCGCTCCCTCGAGCGCCTCCTGGGGGGTTGTTCTCATTTCTGCGCACGCGCCGGAGGGGCCTGCCGAGGATGCCGACCCCGACCCGCGATGAGGGGCCGGGGTGGGTGCCGGGGGGAATCGGTGAGGCGTGCCAGAGGGCCGCGCGAGCTGGTCGTCAGAAAAACGTGGCGAGTGACCCGAGCGAGCTGAGGATGCCGGTGATGATCCCACCGAGGCCGGTTTCCGTGTCGGTGAAAATTTTGACGAGCACGATGGCCGCGGTGGCGACGGTCGCCGTCACCACGATGGCCTCGAGGGTCTCCACGCCGTGGCGGGAGAGCGCGTAGCGGCCGAGCTTGCGCTGGGCGAAGGGCTTGCGGACGAAGGCGGGAACGAGCGACATGGTGTCCTCCGGGGGGTGGTGTGGAAGCTTGGGCGCTTCATCCTGCTGACCGCGGAGCTGGGGGGTGTTCTCATCTCGTTGGGCCGGTGCCGTCTCTCTGCCGCCGCCTCTGAAGCGCCTCCGGGCACCCTGGGGTGCCCGGACGGTCAAGGGCCTGCCGCGGTGGTCAGCGTCCGAATGGATCTGGCGCGGCCGCGACGGGCTCCTGGGCGTGCCAGTCGGGCTTGATCCAGAGGGTCTCTCCCGGGGCGATGTCCAGGCGGAGGTTGGCCCAGCGGTCGCGCTGGGTTGCGCGGGCGGGGATCGAGGCCCCGGCGTCAACCTGGAGGCACTCCCCGCCGTGTGTGCGGGCCTCGCCGATGTGCAGCTCGGCGTTGGGGGAGGCGTCCAGGCAGACCTGCGCCTGCTTGGCCAAGGGCACCTCCAGCACCCGAGCCTGTCCCTCGCTCAGGGACACCCGGGCACGGGCCGTGGTGTACCCGCGGGCGGTCACGTTCACGAAGTAGGTCCCCTCGACCAGCTCGAAGCTGGGTGAGCCGAGGGCACGGCCTTCACCGACCACCTCCACCTCGGCGTTGGCCACGAGCAGTGCACTGCCGGCGTCCACCGGGATCACGGCCAGCTCGGCGGGGACGCTGGTGGGGAGTGTCTCCTGGAGCGTGGTGGTGAGCGCATCGAGCCCGGCCACGGTCCCATCCACGTAGGGGTCCACGCTGCCGAGGAAGTCGGAGAGACCCCGGCAGTGAAGCCGGTACACGTCCACGAGGAAGCCGTAGTGGCTGTCTGGCGCCGGGCGTGGCCGGAGCACCAGGACCTGCTCGAGGGTCGTGGACACCGCCTCGGGCTCGGGGGCGGGCGGGCGAGCGGGGACGCCCGGCCCCTCGATGGGAAGCCCGAGGTCGTCGGACTCGGTGCTCTCAGCGTCCTGGGGGATGGAGAGGAGATCCAGGCTCCGCCAGACCTCCGCGTCCGCGAGCCCCGCGGATAGCTCCCAGGCCAGCTCGGCGCGTGAGCGATGGACGAGGGTCAGGTGGGGTGCGTCCATCACGGCACGCCCGGCGAAGTGAGCCACCTTGGCGGTGAGATCGTAGGCAGAGAGCTTGGGATCGACGGTCCGGGCCGCGGCCACGGTCTCCCGGTCCGGGCGAAGGAAGGTCACCGCGGTGGTGGTGTGGGCCTCGGCCAGGCCTGGGAGGCCGAACAGCAGGACGAGGGCGGCAGCGCGTCCGATGGGCAGGGGTCGCATGGGATTCTCCAGGGGGTTGGGCGGTGTCAGCTGCTGGAGGCGATGGTGCGTTGGTTCTCGGCGAGCTCGAGCAGGGCGGCCTGGGTGCGCTTGTAGGTGGCGCCGGACTGTGGCGCGGCCTGCTTGATGTCTTCAAGGCGTGCGCGGCGATCCTTGGGGTCGAGCTTCAACGCGGCATCCAGCGCGCGGGCGGTCAACGATTCGAGGTTGGGATTCCACGGACCATGGATCTGCTCGGCCCAGGGGTCCTCGCCATCCTTGAACCGCCCCTCCCAAGCGCTGGCGACCTCGAGGTACCTCCGGGAGACCGCCAAGGCGCGGAGATCCCCACTCACGGAAGCCCGCCGCAGGAGATCGGCGCCCTGCTCCCCGACCATGTAGGCGACACTGCCGAGCGCGATGATCTCCTCCCTCGAGTAGACCGCCTCGAAGTTGCCCCGGGCTACGATGCGCTGCAGGCACCTGGCGGCCCCCGGGAGGTTGTCCTGCGCGGCGTCCAGATCGATGTGCGGCCCGCACTTGACGAGCTCTTCGATCTGGGCCCGTAGGTTGTCCTTGCTCGCCGTCACCCCGGGCTTCTCGCTTGGCCACGCCGCGGCGATTCCTTCCTTGATTTCCTTGGCGATCACGTTCCGTTCGTCCGGATCGCTGGCCCTCCTTACGAGCTTCTGGATTTCCCTTGAGTCCTTGGGTTCCAGGGCCCGCTCCGCAGGATCCGGATCGGGTGGCGACGAGTCGTTGGCGATCGGAGCTTTCGGCTTTTTACCCCCGTGCCTGACCGACGGCGGCCGCTGCACGATCGCGATGGGAGGCGGCGCCTGCTCCTCCAGGGAGATTCGGGCCAGGTTCCAGCAGCGTTCCCCAGGCTGCACGGCGGTGGCGGCGGCGATCCGCGCCTCGCCCTCCGCGGCGTCGAACAGCGCACAGTGGTCCGGCGGTTCCGGCGCGGCGACCATGGGCTCGCCCCGAGGACCCGCCAGCAGGAGGGCCACACCGGCCGCGAGGGGCAGGGCCACCCCGCCGAGGATGAGCAGCAACCGTCCTCTGCGGGCTGGGTTTCGCGCGCCCCTCGCCGAGCCTGACGCGGACTCGGTGTCCGCCGGGTCGTGGGTCCACGCCAGGTCCTGGGTGCCGAATCCGGGGCTCGCATCGATGGGGATTTGCATGGCTGGGAACGGCGGGAGCAGCCCGGGGTCCGTCACCTCCCCGTCGAACACGAGGTCCGACTCGGTCAATACGATGTCGTCGTTGTCGAGGTCGTAGCGGTTGGGGGGGGTGGTCATGGGCTCTCCTCCTTCGGTCAGACGACCCTGGCCCCCCGTGCCGTTCTCGACTGCGTCGCCAGACGGGGCCGATTCCAGCGGGTGGAGACGTTGCGGATCGGCCTCGAAAGTCCGAGAACGACGTTCCCTCGCGCCGGCTGTTTTTTTTCCTCCACAGCCTGGGAGCACGACCCCCCTCCCGCTTCCTCCAGGTGACGCGCCGATGGAACGCCACGGGCGCCGAAAAGAAGTCTTCCACCTGGAGAACCAAGATGGACGCGCCATTCGCCGACGGTATCCACATCGCCCTCTTCCGCGCTCTCGTCCCCGCGGTCGATCTCACCTCCAGGCGAGGCAAGGACGGTGCGAGCTTTGTGCTGCACGAGATCATCGCCACCACCCGGGCGGCCAGCGGGTGGGACACCGCGCCCGGCCCGGCCACGCTCGCGCGCTGGATCGAGGACGCCTCGGAAGCCGCTGGGTCCCACCTGACGCTCACCCGGCCCATCGAGGTGGAGCCGGACAGGTTCCACGCGCAGATCGGTGCGGCCCGGCGGTGGCTCGCGGCGGGAGGCGAGGTCGGGCTGGCGCGCGCGTTGGCCGGCAGCGAGCTGTACCGCGGCGCGGACCAGCGGGCCTGCCTACGGGCCCTGGCGGACCTCACGCTCGCCTGCTGGCCCCTCCTGCGGGCGTACGACGATGCCACCCGGATCCGCTGGCTCGCCTCCTCAGCTGCCGTCGCGGAGGCGTTCTTCCTGGGGCGCTCGCCGGCAGCCTGCCTGGTCGCGCACCTCACCCATGGAATCCTCCGCAGCGTGGCCCAGGCGCGCGCGACCTCCTATCGGCGGGGTGACGCGCTCCACGACGCCGAAGACGTCCACCAGGGACTCTACGGGAAGGTCCTCGAAGGCCGCTTCGCCGGCGCGCGAGGGCAGGACTGGTCCAAGCTGTTCGCCATGACCGGCAACGGCGAGACCATCCTCCGCGTCCTGGCCACCACTGTCCGCAACGAGCTCTGTCCCCCGAAGGGATCCGCCCGCACCAACGCGGTGGAAGACCCGGATCTCGTCGCCTCCTGCCACGGGGTCTTCACCGAGGCCCGCACAGGCCTGGAAGCCCGCGACGCACAGCGGACTGTGGCCGCAGTCCGCGACACGCTCCTGGCCCGCGAGGCCGGCTGGCTGGACGGCAGCCTGGTGGACCGCGGCGGTTCGGACCTCTGTGTGCGAAGCCAGCGCGGCTGGCACGTGTACGAGGCCTGGCGCACATGGCTGGAGCACGACGGCCGGACCCGGCTCGTACACCCGGAGTGGGAGCGCCTCGGTTTCTCCCAGGCGACCTACCGCCGGGTATACCTCGCGCCCACCCTGGCCTGGATCGCGGACGCGCTCGGTGTCCCCCAGAAGAGCGTCACCGCCGAGGCCGTCCGCGCGCTCCGTGCCTTCGACGGCGGGGCCGATCCCATCCCTCCGCGCGTGCCGCGACAGCCGGGCCGGGAGCTCCGCCGCGGGGACGTGGGGCCAGCCAGCGGCCAGATGTGGTGAAAGACGGGAACGTCACCTCTGAGGGCCGTCTACCCGCCGAAAGGAGCCTCGATGACCCTCCACACCTCGCCCACCGCCTTCATCTCCCGTCACGACGAGCTTTCGACCCTGCTCGCCTACCTGCGGCAGCAGGTGCCGGTCGCCCTCCAGGGACCACCGGGCTGCGGCAAGACCACGGCGGTGCAGCACTGCGCCGCCACCCTCGGCCGGCCCCTGGTCACGGTGGCGTGCAGCCAGGACCTCTCCGTTCACGACCTCGTAGGCCGCTTCCACCTGCGCGGCGGGGAGACCGCCTTCCTGGAGGGGCCGCTGCTCCGGGCCATGCGCCTCGGCGCCCTGCTGTACCTGGACGAGGCGGACCGCGCGCCGCAGGACGTCTGGAGCGTCCTGCACAGCGCGCTCGACCACCGCCGCGCCCAGCACGTCCCGGAGCTCGACGCGCTCGTGGTGGCAGCTCCCGGCTTCGCGGTGGTCGCGTCCTACAATCCGGTGCTCTCCTCGCGCACGAACGGGCTGCCGCACGCCGTGCGGCAGCGGTTCGTCTTCCTCACCTTCGACTACCTCGACGAAGCCGCGGAGATTGATCTGCTGATGCGCCAGGCCGGCGCCGGCGTCGAGGTGGCTCGCACGCTGGTGGCCATCGGGAAGGCCACACGCGAGCACATGCGCAGCCAGCATCAGCCCGGCGCGAGCACGCGCGCCCTGCTGCAGGCCGCGGCTGTCCACCCCGGGCTGCTCGGTCTGCATGAGGCGGTGGAGACCGCCATCATCGCGCGCCTCACGGACAACCCCGGTCAGCGTGAGACCCTGCGATCCCTGCTGGAGGCCAAGGGGCTGTGCAGCTTCCGGGACCTGGGAGCGCCGCCGCAGGCCGTCCCGGGCGGCGCCACCGCGGCGGAGGACAGCGAGTTCCATCTGCCTGTGCCGCGCCTGATCTCCACCACCCCCGCGCAGTCCTGAGTCATGGGCGCCCTCGAGGCCATCCCGAGCACCGCCCGCGCCCTGCGCAGGGCGTGGGTGAGCATCCGCAAGGCCGGCTGCGAGGACGCGGTCGAGCACTGGCTCGCCACGAGCGCGCGAGGGCTTGACCCCGGCTCGCGGGACCGCGGCCTCATCGCGTGGGGCCGTGCCGTCCGGCGTGGCGCCGGGGCCGAGCGACACCAGCGGCTGTTCGCCTTTTTCACCAGCCTCGCGGCGCGTGGGGCCATCCCCCCGACACCGCTCACGCGCTTCCTGCTGCGCGTGGCGCTGCGCAACCCCCAGCTCGCCTGGTGGCCGCGCCTCCGGGCGGCGGTCCGCGACCCCGACCTGGACGAAGCGGCGCTGAAGGAAAGCGCCCGCGCGGTGAGGGACGACGCCCGGACCTGGCGCGCGGCCTGCATGGCGGGCCGGGTGGAGTTCGGCGAGGTTCACGCGGAGCTCCTGGGCCTCTGCTCGCTGCTCCCCCCACGTGCTCAGGCACTGCGCCTGCAGCCCACCGATGATCTCGGTGTCAGCTCGCAGTACCGCACGGACGGTGAGGTCCTGCCGCTCCCCGCGCGTATGGAACTCTCACCCCAGCGCGCCGTCAACGACTGGGCCTACCTGCTCACCCTCCTGCGAGAAGCCGAGCTGGTGGAGGGGGGGCTCTTCCACCTCACCCCGACCTCGCCCGGATACGTGGCTCTATGGGAGCGGCTGGAACCCCGCAGGGAGGCGTTCCTCCGCCGCGACAGGGCCTGGAGGGCGGCCCGCGATGCCCGCGCGCGGGAGCGCCGGCACACCTGCGGAGACACCGCGCTGCGCGACCGCGCCATGCGCCCCGCCCAGGCCATCTGCAGCCACTTCCCCCACCCACGGGCCTTCCTGGCGCTGTGGCTGATCGTGGAGGACGCCCGGCTGGTGCCGTGGCTCCAGGTGCGACACCCCGGCCTGGCGGCCATCGACGAGCTGGTCGAGCGTCATCGCGACCTGCTGCGCCCGCACGCCACCATGCGTACACCCGAGCAGAACCTGCGCGTGGCGGTCGAGGAGTACACCCGCGGCCGGCGCGTCACGGCCCACGTCCACCGCGCATACGAGGAGGCCTGGACCGTGGCCCTGGAGGTGCTCGACGCTGTGCACGCGAGCCCCCCGGTCTGCCCGGCCGAGAGCGCTGTGATCGCGGCGCGCCTCTGGGACATCCTCGAGGACGCCATGCCCGGTATGGAGGACCCGGCCGGCGCCTCCCCCATGGCCGAGGCCCTCTCCGAGGGGATCGACGACCGCCAGATCGAGCTGTCCGAGCAGGACATCTCGGACTGGGCGGGCCAGGATCCGGAGGTGGCTCGTGGCCGCGCCCACATCACCTACCCGTCCTACCAGGAGTTGCCGCCGCGACCCGAGCGTGACCACCGTTATCCGGAGTGGGACGCCTGGCAGGGACGGCCGATCCGGGACGCTGTGGCGCTGCAGGAGCTGCGCTGGGAGCCGACCCGCCGGGCCTGGTCCGCCCCCGCCGTTCCTCCCACCGCGGCCTTGTCGGGCCCCGCGTGGGACTCCTGCAGCCGGCTCGCCGCCGATCTGGCCAACGTCCGCACCGGCGTGGACCTCGACATCTCCCGACTGCACGACCTGCTCGGCGCCCTGCGGGCGGGCCACCAGGGGGACGACCGGGTCTTCAGGCGCCGCGTGCGGCGCAGCGAGCCCACGCCCGGGACCGTGAGCTTCCTGGTGGACCTGAGCGTCTCCATGGAGCGCCCGCGACCTGGCGCGACCCTGCCTCTGCTGAGAGCCATTCAGCTCCTGCAACAGCTCGTCCCGGCCATCGAGGGTGCGGGCGTCCCGGTAGGTATCTTCGGGGCGGACGACCAGGGTCGCCGATCCATCGATTTCCATGTGGTCAAGGACCACCGCGAGCCCTTCGAGCCCCAGCGCGTGGCGGGGCTGCACGCGGTGCGCGCCGGGGGCTTCCGCTTCGGGGCCGCGGTGCGCCACCTCGACGCCCGGCTCCGGCGGCAGGGCGATCCGGGGCCCCACCTCGTGGTGCTCCTGATGGACTGCGGCAGCTACTACCTCTGCAAGGGCGCGGACCGGGTCGAGGCGACGCTGCAGCACCGCTGCACGGCCTGCCAGCACCGCGCGGCCTGCAACGTGGAGCCCACGCGCCCGCAGCTCCAGCTCCCCGACATGGACCTCAACGTCTTCTACCCATCGAGCTACGCCTTCGCGGATCTCGGGCACGCCGTGGCCGACGCGCCCGGGATGGAGGTGGTGGCCTGCATGTTGGACATCCACCAGCCCGCCGCGCGCCTGGATCGGGTGTTCGGCGCGGGTAGCTGGGTCCGGCTGATGTCGACCGATGACCTGCCCTCCGCCGCGGCGATGGTCGAGGGGGCGCTGCGGCGGAGGGGGGAGGTGGGAAGAGGGAGGTGGGAGCCGAGCTCACCGGGGGGGGGCCTCACTGGCGGGCGGCGCGCGGCGGGGCACCGGAGGTCAGGACTTCGATCCGGCGGCGTGACCGGGGCCGCGGGAGCGCGGGTGTGGTACTCCACTCCAGCACGACCCCGGGCTGGGCTCCGCGCCCCGTGAGAGGAGCCGGTCATGGACGAAGAAGATGGGAACGAGGCCAAGTTTCTCATCCGGACCCCCCGGCTCGTCCTGAGGGCCCCCCGCCTGGACGACGCGCGGGCCATCTTCGAGGAGTACGCCACCGATCCCGAGGTGACGCGGTACATGATGTGGCGACCGCACACCCGGGCTGAGGAGACGCGCGCTTTCGTCGAGGGGCTGGTCCACGGCCACGGCGGCGGCGGTGAGCTCACCTGGGTGATCACCGCCAACGGCGAGGACCGCGCCCTCGGGACCATCCATTGCGTGCCGCAGGGGCACATGGTGGAGCTGGGCTACGTGCTCGCCCGGCGATGCTGGGGCCAGGGGTTCATGACCGAGGCGGCGCGGGCCGTCACGGGTTGGGCCGTGGGGCTGCCCACGATCCGGCGCGTGTGGGCCACCTGCGATGTAGAGAACCTCGCCTCGGCGAAGGTGCTGGAGAACATCGGCATGACCCGGGAGGGGGTCCTGCGCCGGTGGGCGGTGCGGCCGAACGTCTCCAGCGAGCCCAGGGACACGCTGGTGTTCGCGATGGTGCGCTGATGTGGCGACGGCCGCGCGGCGTCAGGGGCCTTCGCGGCCCAGGATCAGCCAGGCGCCGCCGCCGGGCTCGGGAGAGGCGAAGGACGGATTCCCAGAACCCACGACAATATCCCCCCGACCGTCTCCGTTGACATCGCCCACTCCCGCGATGGCCATGCCGGCATAGTCCCGCACATAAACTCCCCGCAGCAGCGTTCCGATCGTGTCGGCGTCCAGAACCGTGCCAGTGTTCGAAGCGACGAGGTCCTCCTCCTCCTCCAGATCCTGGAAGATGAAGGCTCCCCCCTCGCCATCCTCGCCCATCAGAGGCGCCCCGATCGCGAGGTCGTCGGCTCCGTCATCGTCGATGTCCCCGATAGCGGCGAGTGCGTAACCGAAGAACGTTGTCTGGCCCGACCAGGTAGCGCCCGGGTCGATGCGTGCCTGGTACTCTGAGGCCGCCAGTGACACACGGCCCTCGGTTGGAGCAACCACGAGGTAGGTCGCTCCCGCGTCGTAGTTGTCCGAGAATACTCCCAGCGCCAGCCATGCGTCGCCCTCACCGTCCAGGTCGCCGGCCACGGCGATAGCGTCACGGCCGCCGAGCTCGCCGTATGAACCAGAACCTGTCACGACCGCGTCGGCCTCCGCCAGGGAGTGATCTCCGTCCACGGGCCCGCGGACGAGGTAGACGTGGCCTCGCCCACCATCGGCCCCAGGCGCTCCCACGACGAGGTCCGAGTACCCGTCTCCATCCAGATCACTCCCGCCGAAGGCCTCTCCTGCACGCGAGTGGCTGCCGTCGCCCAGGAAACAGGCGATGGCGTCGGTGACCGTCACTTCGCCCACGAGTGCCTCGGTGAAGAGGTAGACCGCCCCAGCGGACATTCCCGCCGTGTCGTCGAGCCATGCTCCCACCAACAGGTCGTCGAGCCCGTCGCCGTCCACGTCGCCGACCCAGTGACCCAGATCGGCGTAGTCACCAGCGTGTGCTCCGTGGATGACAAAGGAGGCGTCCGAGAGGGAGTTCTCTCCTGGCTCGGGATCACTGAAGACCCACACGGAGCCCGCTCCGTCCAGGTCGGGGGTTCCGACCACCCCCCCCCGCTCCCCCCCATCCAGGTACCAGCCCACCTGGTCGTTCTCGACCTCTCCACGGATCACGGCGCACTGGATCAGCGAGAGATCCCCCTCGGCCTTGCCGAAGACGACGTAGGCCGCCCCCGCGTCCACCGCGGCGTGGTCGTTCAGCGGCGCTCCGATGAGCACGTCGTCGTAGCCATCGCCGTCCACGTCCCCCGCCGGCGCGACGCGCATGCCGAAGCCATCGGCGGGATCCGCCGACAGCACGCCGTCGGCCAGGTCCAGGCCCATGTCCACGATCCCGTCGCAGACGTCCTCCCAGCCGCCGCTGCAGTCGTTGTCGAGGTCGTCCCCGCAGACCTCCTCGGCGCCGGGGTGGACCTCGGGGAGGTCGTCCCTGCAGTCCGTGGCGTCGGTGACGTACCCGGTGGGCCGTGCACAGGTGGCGGCGGGGGCCACGGGGTCACCGAAACCGTCCCCGTCCGCGTCGGGGTACCAGACGGCGTCCCGGCCGGGCCAGGCCTGCTGGTCGTCATCGTCGCAGTCGGCCTCGGGATACCAGCAGCCCGCGTCGCCGGAGAGGCCGTAGCCATCACCGTCGTCATCGGTGCAGTGGCGCCGAGGGAAGGCCGCGGCCCCGGTGGAGGGGGAACCGGTCACCACCCACCCACCGCAGCCCTTGGTGACGGGGCCGGAGAGGGAGACAGCCAACTCCAGCAGGCTGGGGAGGTCGGCGCCCACGGAGCCCAGGCGGGCCCCGGCCAGCCACAGGCTCCCCTGGGCCTGGACGAGGGCGCCGCGGGTGACGGGGAGGCCGTCGAGATCCTGCAGGGGCCTGTCTTCGCTCGAGGGGTCCTGGACCAGCAGGGCGGCGTCGGAGCCTTCGTCGGTATCCTGCAGGAGGAACCAGACGCTGCCGTTCCAGGCGGTCCCGGTGGCGGCGGGGACGTCGCGGCCGAGCTCGACCCGGTCGGCGAACCCGGTCTCGGGATCGGGGTCGATGGTCTCGCGGCTGCGCAGGGGCACTGGAACCTCGCCCAGGAAAGAGCGCCCCCCCACGGCGTGCAGGCGGCCGTCGACCACTGCGGCGCCCAAATCGTAGCGGCTCTCCTGGAGGTGCAGGGTGTCCTCCGCCACCCACGCCCCCACCTGGGGATCGTAGCGCTCGCTGAAGGCGAGGGCGCACCAGCGCTCGGAGCCGGTGTCGCCAGGGAGGGTGCCGCAGTCCTGCAGGGCCGGGTCCATGGGGATCGCGTCCCCCGCGGCCGGATAGCGCCCACCCACGACCACGAGGTCGCCGTCCAGGACGACGAGGGCGTGGTCGCGGCGGGGGACCGAGAGGGGGGCCAGGGGCTCCCAGGTCGCCGTGCTGTCGGCGAGGTCGAGGCGCCAGGCGGCGCTGGTGGTGCCGGAGTCCCAGCCGGGCGCGAGCCCCCAGGCATCCTGCAGCGCGGCGTCGGTCGCGGCCATGTCCTCCCGCCCGCAGGCCTCGCTGGTCGGGACCTCACCCCCCACCACGTAGAGCTGCCCGTCGAGCACAGCCGCGCGGGCCCCCTCCAGCGGGCAGGGCAGGTCGGGCAGGGCCCAGGAGACGTCCGCGGTGGGGTTGATGGCGTGGACCGACGCGACCAGGGCGGCGTCACCCGCGAGGAGTGCCTGGCGGCCGCCGGCCATCAGGATCACCTCGCCATCGGTGGCCACGGCCGCGTCGTGGACCGGCAGCGGCAGGGACGGCCCTTCGACCACCTCGACCGCGATGCGCGGCGCGGAAGCTCCGGCCAGCGCCAGGAGCAGCAGCAACACCGGCCAGATGCGGAACATGGGCTCTCCCGTGGTGTGTGCTGTCTAACAGCCGGATCCGGGGAGGACCGAGGCGTCGCGGTCGTCGCAGTCCAGGCCGTCCACAGGATCGCTGCCGCTGTCGTACGTTCCGGGGTGGTACCACTCCGGGTAGCCGTCGAGATCGAGGTCCCAGTCGCCCGCGCCGGTGCCACCGTAGGCGCCGATGTCGGCGGCGTCTCCGTCCGGATCGGTGCCGCTGCCGGCGTCGATGAGGAGCGAGGTGGCCCCGAGGTGCAGGTCCCAGTCCGCGGGATCGGGGGCGCTGACGTCCTGGTAGGCCGGGTCCTCGTTCAGGTTCCCGAAGGTCCCGGGGTAGGCGGTGTAGCCGAGGATGTCGTCGGGGCTGTTGCCGTACCAGTTGTTGTTCTGGAAGGTCGCGGGGCCGGGGCAGGAGGTCTGCACGAACATGCCCCCGCCGGACAGACCCGCGGCGTTGCCCGAGATGTCGGTGTTCGTGAGGATCGGCGTGCAGGATGAGTAATTGACGTAGAGGCCGCCCCCGACGCCCGCGGAGGTGTTGCCGACGATGGAGACGTTGGTCATCACGGGGCTCGAGTAGCACTCGACCACCAGGCCCCCGCCACCACCAGCCCAGCTGTCGGCCTGGTTCCCCGCGATCACCACGTTCTGCATGTCGAAGTTGGCCCACCCGGTGGAGTACCAGCCACCTCCCAGGTGGGTCGCGGTGTTCCCCTCGATCCGCACGTTGGTCAGGACGGGGTTCGCGCTCGTGTCGAGGCAGAAGCCGCCGCCGCTCGGTGCCTCGTTGCCGGTCACGAGGACGTTCTCGATGAGGGGGGACGCGCCGTACATGTACACGCCCCCGCCGCAGGTGCCCGTGTACGTGAAGTCCCGGATCCAGAGGTTGCGGAGCCGGGGAGAGGCGTTCCAGAGGTAGACCCCGCGACCGGTGGCGAGCGCCCCGCTCAGGGTGAAGCCGTCGATGACCGTGTCGATGCCTTCGGCGCGGGTGATGGAGAGGGCCGCGCTGGCGGACGATGAGGTGCTCTCCAGGATGGTCACCGTGGGGCCGCCGGTGCCCAGGAGCGTGACCGCGAGGCCCAGGGTGTCGATCCCGGTCTCGTCGTAGGTGCCCGGCCCGACGCAGATGATGTCGCCATCGGAGGCGTCCCAGAGGGCGGCCTGGATGGAGACGTAGGGCGCGCTCCCGGAGCGGGAGACCTCGAGATCGCAGCCCACGCAGCCCTCGTCCACCGTGCCGTCGCAGTCGTTGTCCACGGCGTCGCAGGGCTCCGCGGCGCCCGGGTGCGCCGCGGCGTCGCCGTCGTCGCAGTCGGTGGCGTCGGCGCTGGTGCCCGAAGGCTGGGTGCAGGCCGTGGTGGTCCAGCCCGGATCACCGTAGCCATCGCCGTCCGTGTCGGCGTACCAGGTGGCCTCGCCGATGGCGCCGGCCTCGTCGGTGGCGCCGTCGCAGTCGTCGTCGCGGTCGTTGCAGGCCTCGCTGGCGGCGGGGTTCACGGCGGCCAGGGCGTCGTCGCAGTCGGTGGCGTCGGCCACGAAGCCAGTAGGCTGGGTGCAGGACGCGATGGTGGTGAAGACATCGCCGTAGCCATCGCCGTCCGTGTCTGCGCACCAGGTAGCCTCGCCGGTAGCGCCGGTCTCGTCCACGGCGCCGTCGCAGTCGTCGTCGCGGCCGTCGCAGGCCTCGGTGGCGGCGGGGTTCACGGCGGCCAGGGCGTCGTCGCAGTCGGAATCGTCGGCCACGAAGCCTGAGGGTGGGTAGCAGGCCGTGGTGGTGGTCGCGGCATCTCCATGCCCATCGCCGTCGGCGTCGGCGTACCAGGTGGCGGCGTCCAGCGCGTCCTCCTCGTCGGGGGTGCCGTCGCAGTCGGTGTCCACGCCGTCGCACCACTCGTCGGCGCCGGGATGGATTGTGGCGTCGCCGTCATCGCAGTCCGATGCGTCCTCGACCCAGCCGTCCTCGGGCGAGCAGCCTTCGTTCTCCTCGGATGGATCGCCGAAACCGTCGCTGTCCGCGTCCCGGTAGGTGGGGACGTCGCAGTGCTCGACGTGGACGGTCGCCTGGGCCGTACCCGTGGCCGCGGCGTCGGAGACCTCGAGGGTGATCGTCGTGTCGCCGTGATCGAGGGCTACGGTGCAGCTGGTGTGGCCATCCTCGTCGGTCGGCAGGCCCGAGCAGGCGATCTCGTCTCCCAACAACCATTGGACCTCGAGATCGACCTCCAGGCCGTCAGGGTCCAGGGCCGTGCCCAGCAGCGTCAGTTCGCCACCCTTCACGACCTCGCCGTCCGCCGGGAAGGAGATGGTGGCGTCGGGCGGTTCGTTCTTCGGCGGGTGCACCGTGATGCCCTGGTCGCTGCATCCCAGGACGGCCGACAGGAACAGGAGAGCAGGAGAGCGCATGGGTTCCTCCACGCAAGCGCGGCGGCGTGGGCGCGCCGCGTCTGTGTCACCCCCGCGCCAGCTCGACCCAGTCGCTCACAGGGCGGTAGCCGATGCGCTGGTAGATGGCGTTGGAGGTGGGGTTGGCGAGATCGGTGAAGAGCAGGCAGGTCGTGGCCCCTTGCTGGAGCAGGGCCTCGGAGAAGGCCGCCGTAGCCGCGGAGGCGAAGCCCTGGCCGCGCAGCGCGGGTGGGGTGTAGACCATCCCGATGCGCGCGAGGATGCCATGATCGACCGCGCCGGCCACGAGCGCGACCCGCTGGCCCCCGCGCTCGAAGAACCAGGCCCGGCCACCCTCCAGGAGGCGTGCGGCGGTCTCCTCGGCCGGCGGGATGGCGGTCAGGTGGGCCTCGTGATCGAAGGCCTCGATCCAATGGATCAACGAGGGGAGATCCGCCTCGAGCGCGCGGCGCAGGGTGCCTTCGGGCCGGCGCGGGTCGGGGAGTACCTCCCGAAGCTCGTAGAGCCGCAGGGCCATGGCCTCGCGCCAGGCGCCGCCCCAGCGACGGGCGAAGCCCGTGGCCAACGGGCGGGGCCCGAACACGCCGGGCAGCTCCCCCCAGGCCTCCCGGACGGAATCCAGCAGGTCGTCGAGCCCCTCCTCGGCGCTCTGGCACATCATCAGCGGACGCGGCGGGTTGGTGACCGCGACGAGAAGGGGCCGCCCATCCTCCTCGACGAGCCAGAACAGCGCCCTCCGGTAGTAGCTCGGGGTGGCCAGCGCCTGGCCCGCGACGCCGAGCAGCTGGGCGTTCTCCGCGGGGCGCTCGAGCAGCCAACCGCGGGTCCTGGCCAGGAATGGCTCGGGGTCCGTGAACCTGTGGACTGGCAAGTCACGCCTCCGGAGGAATGCCGAGAACGGCTATCCCAGCGGATAATGCGAGCCCAGGGGACGACAGGGGTGCCCTCCGTTGCTTCTCCGCGCCGCCCCTGGTAGTGTCACGGAGAAACTCCTCACCCGCCTGGTCTCCGGAGGTGGACGCGGATGGGTTGTCGCCGCTCCCACCGGGCGCTCGCCTGGGTGCGTTGGCTGCCACGCCTGGTGATGCTGATCGCGTTCTGCTGGGCCAACCCTTGCCCGGCGGCGTCCGATCGCGCCGAGCAGGCGGCGGCCGCCTTCCACCGGGGGCCGCGACGGGTGGCCCTGCTGGTGGGCGTGTCCCACGCGGCGGGCGGCTATCCCCCCATCGAGTACGCTGCCCACGACGTGGTGGACATGGCCAGCGCCCTGCTCGATCCCGACATCGGCTACTTCGATGAGGTCCGCATCCTGGCAGACGCCGAGCAGATCACCCGCGCGCTGGAGGGCGGCGAGGACGGCCTGCGCGAGCGCGTGTCGGGTTCAGTCGTCGGCCGCCCGACCCGTGCACGGATCGAGGGGGAGCTGCAGCGCCTGGGAGGCGAGGGCTTCCCCCCCGACTCCCTCGCCCTGGTCTACCTCTCGGGGCATGGCGATCTGCTGGAGGATGAGCAGTACTTCGTCGCCGAGGACACCGACATGACCACGCTGGGAGTGACGGGGCTGCGGCTCGAGGGCCTCCGGAGCGACTTCAAGGCCATCGGCGCAGACTACCGCATGCTGGTGAAGGCCTTCTGCCACGCGGGGGACTTCCGCACCAAGGGGGCGCGCCCCTGGGTGATCGGGCAGGTGGAGAGCGAGATCTCGGTGACCTCGCGGGCGAAGCTGGCGGTGGAGGACGCCCAGCTCCAGAACGACCTCTACACCTACTTCTTCGTGGCGGCCCTCACGGTCTCCCGCGAGCTCGTGGACACCAACCGGGACGGCGCCGTCTCGGACATCGAGGCCCACGGCTACGCGGCCACGCGCGTCAAGGCCAGCGGGGCCGATCAGGTCCCGACGATGACCCGGCATCAGGTCCTGGACCAGCCCCTCGTGCTGGCCGGGCACGCCGGCACGCCCGAGCTGGCCAGCCTGATCTCCGGGCTCGGGGACGTGCTCGGCTACACCTTCTCCTTCAGCATGCGGAGGGCCAAGGGGGGTGAGCGCGAGCCCGTCCAGGTCGCCGACGTGGCCCAGGTCGCGCTGCCGCCCGGCTGCTACCGAGCCGATGTGCGCGAGCGCGCGACGGGGCAGCTTCGCTACCACGGGCCCGTGTGCCTCGGCGTGGACGAGAACGTCGTGGTGGAGCGGCTGGTGGACCGGCGGGAGCGCTGGGCGCTGCGTGTTGGTGTCGGGGGGCTGGCCGTACCCGCCGATGCGCTGCGGGAGCACCTGATCGCGCCCGGCCCCGCGCTCCAGGTGGGCGCCAGCATCCCCGCTCCCGCGCGGCGGCGTGTGTGGCTCGTCACCGACGTGGGCCTCGTGGGGGCGCTCGGCGCCGGTGAGGAGGAGCTGCTCGGCGCCCGCTACGCCGCGCGCTCCCTGACCCTCACCCCCGTCGTCGCGGCCCGCTGGAACCGCCGGCTGCCCATGGGAGATCTCTCGCTCGGCCCACTGGTCGGCTACACGCTGGGCTGGCGAACCTACCCAGGTGATGACGGCGGCGACGCGGTGCCGGTCGGGCCCATGCGCTGGGGGGCGCCCCTCGCGGGGCTGCGGGGCATGGCGGAGCTCACCCCCGGCTACCGCTGGACCTTCGGTGCCTCTGTGGACCTCTGGCTCTACGGCGTCGAGATCGATGCGGAACCCGGCGCGAGGGCCGCCACCTGTGGCACGCTGAACCTCGGGCGCCGTTTCTGAGCCGCATCGCCTGGGAGCAGGGGGCGCCTGGCGACTCTTCCCACTGCGGTGGCGGTGGCCCGGCGCGCAGAACCACCCGGAGGTGCCCTTGAGATCGACCCGCGACCCTGGGGGCCCTGCTCGGCGCGGGTGGATATTCGTAGCGAGACATTCACCATGGAGGTCGGCGATGGCGAGCGAAACACCCAGCGCCAGTGACGATCCGCTCGTGCGGCATGTCACCAGGGAGCTGGTGGGCCCGCCGCCGTTGTCCCCCAAGCTCGCGTCGCGCGTGCTGGCCGAGACCCGCGCCTGGTGCCGCGACTGGCTCCACGAGCGCCTGCCCGGCCTCGATGCGCGCACCTCCGCCGACATCAACGCAGGGTCCTTCCGCGTGTGGCACGAGCCAGCTCCGGGACGCGGCCTGGCATCGCTGAACAACTTCGCGGCGCGGCAGGTGCGGGGTGATGTGACGCGGGCCGCCGATCTGGCCCAGGAGGCCTGGACGTCCGTGTTCCAGATGCTGGGCGAGGTGCTGGAGCGCACGGAGCAGGGGCGCAGCCTGGCGGACTTCCGGCTCCCCGCGGGCCGTCCCAACGCCTCCAACGTCGCCAGCTACCTGCGCAAACGGGTGGTGTGGATCCGGAACGCACAGCACCGCAGCGATGCGCGCATGGTCTCGCTCGAGGAGCCCGAGATGGAACACAGGGAGCCCGCCGTCACTCCGGACACTGATGAAACCGTTGGTTCCTCCTGGTCCGTCGCCCTGCGGTTCGCATGCCTGTGGTTCGTCGTGGACTCGACGCAGGAGCGGGGCCGGTGGTGGGCCATGGCGCTGCACGCCCTGGGGATCCGGGCGGAGGGCTTCGATCCGCGCGGGAGCCGGGCCAACGAGCCCGCCCGAGCCAAGGGGAAGCTGGGCGTTCGGGTGCGCGCCTGCCTCGGGCTGGGGCCGTGGCTCCGGCGCTGGGCCGCCTTTCAACCCTCCGGCTACTGGGACACCGCCACCCCCGCCATGCCCGACGCCCTCACGGACGACCTCCCGCTGGACGCTGTCCGGGACGCGCTCGAGCGGGTCCAGCCTGCGCTCGCCGCGGCGGTGGGTGTGCTACCCGACCTCGACGACGGCCAGCGGAGAGCCCTGGTGAACGTCCTGGTGAAGAACCGCCATGTGGAGAGCCAGCTCGCCGCGTTCGTGGGAGACAACACAGAGGAGCGCACCCAGGCCCTGCTGGCGGCGGCCGAGCGCGCTGGGCGGGGCGCCGTGGACGTGCTGGAGGGCCGTACGCCGGGCTCCGGGGGCGGGTGGGGCCCCCCCTGCCAGCACGAACGGGAGCGGACACTGCTCGCGGCGCTCGCCCATGGCGCAGTCCCCACCCCCGCGGCCCTCCAGCAGCAGCAGGCCCTGCTCGCGCGCTGCGAGCCCTGCCGTGACTGGTGGCAGGGCACCTGTGAGGCGGTCGAGTGGCTGCCGGAGGCGGCGGAACGGGGCGTGCGGCTCGTTCCGGAGCCTCGCCGCGCAGCCATGGGCGTGCGCGGCTGGGCCTGGGTGCCCATCGCGGCCGCCGCTGGCGCCCTGCTTTTCTTCGGGCGCCCTGCCGATCCCGTCTGGCACCCCAAGGGAGAGCAGGGTGTCGTTCCCGTCTCCCTGGAGTTGGCCGCCCTGCCGCCAGGTGTCGATGCCGTCCCCACCCTGGCCGGAGACGGCTCCACCTGGGACCCGGGCACGCTGCTGACCTTCAGGATCGACGCCGTCGCGCCGGGTCTGCTCTACCTGCTGCACCGCCACCCCGACGGGCGGGTCGAGCGGCTGCTCCCCGTCCAGGGTGATGCGCCGCGTGAAGTACCCGACACCCCATGGGAGATCCTCGATCCCCACGGCGATCATGTCTCCCTCGTCCTCCCCGAGGAGGCGGGCCGCCATCAGGTCGTCGCGTTGGTGCTGCCAGTGGGGTCCGCTTCACTCGCTGCCGCCTCGAGAGACATCCCGCAGGGTGATCCGCGCGTGGATTCCTCCCCGTGGCAGGAGTGGTTGGAACGCGCCGGCCTGAAGCAGGCTCAGATCGCTTCGTTCGAGGTCGAGGTAGCGAGTGGCGACTGAGGCGGGCGCCCCCCCCTCACTTCCTCCCGCCCCGCCCCGGCATCACCCCAGCCTCCTGGACCACCTCGCAGTCCCCGAGCGGCTCGGTATCCACCCGCTTCGGGGCCGGGGCCGGGACGAGCGCCAGCCCGGGCGGGCCGAAGTGGTGGGCGTGCGCGGGCGGGGCCGCCTCGGCGGCGATGGCCTCGGCCACGGCCTGGCCCAGCAGGGCGTGGCCGCGGGCGTCGGGGTGGACCTGGTCCATGAACCAGCGCTCGTCGGCCCCGTGCTCCTTGAACCAGGCGGGACCGTCGATGAAGGGGGCCCCGGCGTCGGCGGCCACCTGGGCCATGGCCTCGCGGTACAGCGAGATGCTCTCCGGGGGCGGGACCAGGTCGAAGTCCATGGGGGCCGGCAGGGCCAGGAAGAGGGGGCGCGCGCCGAGGCTGCCGGCGCTCGCGGCGATCTCGGCCAGGTTGGCGGCGTACGCGCGCAATCCGGTGCGCGCATCCCGCCCCTCGGGGCTCCGGGCGATGTCGTCGCGATCGAGGATCCATCGCACCTGACGCGGGCGGAGGAGGGGGGCCAGAAGCTCCCTGAGCTGGCGGTAGCTGGCCAGGCGGCCCAGCCCCGCGCGGCCGGCCGCCGCGACCCCCGCGGACAGGCGCCCTTCGTGGTGCCGGTAGAGGTCGGACCACAGGTTGGTCACGATCACCCAGGCGGGCAGCACGTGCGGCTGGAGGCTGCGCAGCGCCAGCAAGGACTGCTCGGTGCCGTAGCCCGGGACGCAGGCGTTGGTCTCGCGTACGGGGCGCCCGAGGACCTCGGCGAGGTGCTGGGCGGCCACGGCCCCGAGGGTCTGGGCCTCGGCGACCCCGAAGCCGAAGCAGGAGGAGTCGCCCAGCGGCATCAGCCGCAGCTCGCCGGGCTCGGGGTCGCCGGTATCCGGGCCGCGGAAGCCGAGGCTGTTCACACGGACGGGGTGCCTGCCCGTCTGGCAGAGCAGCGCCCCGGGCTCCAGCGCCCAGCCGCGGGTGTCCTCCTCCACCAGGGGCAGGTCGGGGACGGTGCGGCGGCGCCGCGCCAGCTCCTGCTGGAAGGCGAGATCGAGTTCTCCCGGCTCGGGGATGCTGGCCTCGGGAGCCATGACCTCGGCCCAGCGGGCCAGCCCCTCCAGGACGCCCAGGGCGAGCGCGAGGGTCAGGAGGCTCCAGAGCGGCTTGCGGAGGGCGTTGGGCACGGTGGGGCTCGGGGAACAGGAGGAGTAACCGGGAGCGCGCCCGCCGCCGCATCGCGCCATGGCGGTGACCGCAAGAGCCCCCGCCTACCAGTAGGTGAGCCGGCGCTGGGTCGGTGTCCCATCCGCTCCCTGGATCGCAGCCGGCGCCCCAGGGCCGCTGCGGATCTCCACCAGCCGCTGGTACCGCTCCAGCAGGATGGCGCGCTCGGTCTGCGCGAGATCTTCGGCCTGGAAGTAGTCCCGCTCCACGTCGTGCAGGGTGGTGGGGCAGCGCGGCTGCAGCGGGGCGCGCTCCGGGGTGGACCGCAGGTGGCGCTGGTCCTGGATGATCTCCTCGGTCAACACGGGATCCAGGGAGCTGCCGCCATGCCGGAAGCAGCGCAGGGAGAGCAGCTCGTCTCCCTGGCGCAGGGCCAGCATGTCGCCGTACTCGGCGTAGGCCGTGGCGCCCTCCTGCGCGGGCCCGAACAGATCCCGCCCCTGGGCGCCGGCCGGGGGCGCGGCCCCCGCCGCGCGGGCCGCGGTGGGCAGCAGGTCGATGAGCTGGACGACCTCGTCTTCGCGAGGGCTCGATCCGGCGCCCTCGACGAGCAGCGGGACGTGGAGGTTGCGCTCCAGCAGGTGGCCGTGGGTGCCGCACCAGAGCTGGACGGACTGGACGCCGGTGGTGTGGGTCAGGTTGGCCCCGAAGAGCGACCCGAGCACGAAGATGCGACCACCGGGCCCGGCCTCCAGGGCCTCGTGGAGGGCGCCCACGAGCCGCCCCGCCGCCCTGGCCGCGTCGAGGTAGCCGGCCTCGATGGCCGCGCGCCCCTCGGGCGAGCGCGTGGCCGCGGGGAAGAGGGCTTCGCCGGGGCGGCCCGACAGGGGCCGATCCAGGCGGCAGGCCGCCAGGTAGGTGTCCGAGGACAGGTAGCCGTGGACGAGCACGAAGCGGGGAGCGTCGGCGTGATCCCGCCACCACGCCTCGAGCGCGGGGGCCTCTCCGGCGCCCCAGGCTTCTGCCCCGATCTTCCCTTGGACCTCGAAGCCGCGCAGGGGGCCCACCTCGGGCTCGAGGCTCAAGCCGATGGCGGTGTCGGGCCGAGAGGAGACCTCCTCCTCGAAGAAGGCGGTGTGGTAGCCGTAGGCGGCCAGCATCTCCTGGAGCATGGCGCGGTCGGCCGGGACCTGGGCGCAGCTCACCGTATCGCGCGCGGGGGCCCTCGATGGCGTGCAGATGGGCACGGCCGAGGGGTAGCGGCCGGTGAGCAGCGCGTGCAGGCCGAGAAAGGCGGACGGGCTCTGGGCGTAGGCCTTCCTGAAGCGCGCCGGGTGGTCGAGGCGGGCCTCCTTCAGCAGGGCCGCCTCGGCATGCACCTCACCGGGAGGATCGGCGCGCAGGCCATCCACCAGGACCAGGACGATGTCCGGTGGGCCCTCGGGCTGGGCGATGTGGCAGCCCACCTGGAGCGCCAGGAGAGCGGCGACGAGGGCGCGGGTCCGGTCGGGCATTTCCCTGACATAACAGGGGCGGAGGAGCCCAGGGACGGGCCCTCGCCGGCGCTGGGGGGGGTTACGGATCGGCCACCCCGGAGCGACCGCGGCATCATGACCCCACGCGCGTTTCCCGCCCGCAGCGCGATCCCCCTCCTGGCCGGCCTGCTGGCCGGCATGGTCTCGTCGTCGGCGTGCCATCCGACCCCGAGCGACTCGCCGGTGGATTCCGGCACCGGGGACGACACCGGCGTCGAGGACGACACCGGCGTTGAGGACGACACCGGCGATGGGCCGCCGCCGGGCCAGGACCGCTGTCCGGCCGACATGCGCCCTGTCACCAGCGGCGATGAGGTCGTCTACTGCATCGACCCCTACGAGGTCACCGTCGTGGGGGAGCTGGGCGACGCGGACCCTCTGCTGCCTGGCGGCGTCCACCCCGAGGCCGTGGCGACCTCGGAAGCCGGGGTGATCCCCACCGTCCTGGTCAGCTTCCTGCAGGCCCGGGAGATCTGCGCCCAGACGCCGGTGGTGGACGCCGACGGGATCGAGGTCGGGTTCAAGCACCTCGCCACCTCCCAGGAGTGGGAGGACGCCGGCGACGGCCAGGTGGGCGAGGGCGGGCTCACCTACCCCTACGGTGACACCTTCGAGGACGGCGTCTGCGCGACCCTGAACGCCGACGGGGAGCAGGTCTTCGACGAGCTGCAGCCCACCGGCAGCCTGCCGCGCTGCGTCAGCCCGTTCGAGATCTGGGACCAGGTGGGCAACGCCTGGGAGTGGTCGGACCCCGGCCTCAGCACCGACATCGCGGGCTGGACGGCCCAGGCGGAGCGCGAGGGGATCGCGTGGTGGGCCGACGAAGAGGACCACCTCTTCCTGGCGGATCCGGATCAGGCGGCGCGGATCGAGCTGCTCGTGGTCCCCTTCCCGGGGCTGGACGCGCAGGTGCTCGAAGATGGCCAGCTCTGCACGGACATCGGGGACAACCCGTGGCCCACCAACGACCCGGTCTGGGGCTATGTCCTCATCGATCGGGCCACCTCCGTGCTGGACGTGGAGGCCTTCCTGCCTGTCCGGCTCGTCTGGGACGACGAGCTGGTGGCCGCCCACGGCTGCCTGCCCGTCCTGCTGTTCGAGTCCCGCGACGGCTACCCCATCACCGACAAGCGCGGCGGGGCCTACTACGTGGGCGAGACGGCCACCTGCAGGCTCTCGTCCCATTTCGTGGACCACACCGCCGAGACCCAGGCGGCCATCGGGTTCCGCTGCGCCTGCGAACCCCTGCCGGGGTGAGCCCGGGTTACGCTCCCGGCCCCCCGGGCCCTCCGAGTGACCCCATGCCGCGCTCCCCCACCCGCGCCATCGCGGGCGCCTTGTTCTTGCTGTCCTTTGGTCTCGTGCTGTTCGAGCTGGTGCTCACGCGCCTCTTCGGCGTGGTGCTGTTCGCGGCCTTCGCCCACCTGGCCCTGGGCCTGGCGCTGCTGGGCATCTCGGTGGGCTCGGTGCTGCAGCACCTCTTCCCGAGCCTGGTGCCCGAAGAGGGCTTCGAGAAGCGCCTGGGCTGGCTCGCGCTCCTGCAGGGCGCCTTCACCGTGCTGGCGGTGGTCTGCACCCTGGCCTTCCCGCTCACCACCCAGTCCGCCGACCCCATCGAGGGCTTCGGCGAGCGCTCCGCCCTCACCTGGGATCTGTTGGACGGCACCTGGTTCGCCCTGCTGCTGCCCATGCTCACCCTGCCCTTCGCGGTCACCGGGCTCGCGTTCTCCGGCACCTTCCAGCGCCTGAAGTCCGAGATCGGGGGGTTGTACGGCGCGGATCTGGTGGGCGGCGCGCTGGGCGCGTTGCTGTTCGTCCCCCTCCTCGACACCCTGGCCGGGCCAGATACCGCCTTCGTGGTCACCCTCTCCTCCGGGCTGGCCGCGCTGCTGCTGTTCCGTCTCGGCCGGGCGCGCCTGGGCACCTGGCTGGCCGCCGCGGTCATCGCGCTCTCGGTGGCGCTGCTCGGGGTGAGCGGCAGCGGGCGTGAGCTGCTCCAGGTGCGCTACGCCGCGGGCTACGCCGAGCAGAACGTCAGCTATACCCGCTGGACCGCGCTCACCCGCCTCTCCATCCACGAGGGTCGCCGCGGCACCTACGTGCTGCTGGACAACACCTCCGCCTCCCAGGTCGTCCAGACCGAGCAGGAGCGCGCCCGCAAGGCCCGGGAGCCCAACCGGGCGCTGGTCTACCGGCTCCACGAGCCCGGCGCGCGCATCGCGATCCTGGCCGCCTCGGCCGGCCCGGAGGTGGCGGTGGCCCAGTCCTTCGGCCACACCGGCATCGAGGCCATCGACATCGCCGCCATCGGGCGCCTGGTGGCCGAGCGCTTCCCCGACGATCCCGTCAACCCCTTCCTCGTAGGCGACACCCACATCGTCGAGGCCGACGGCCGCGCCGCGATCCTGTTCGCGCGGGAGCCCTACGACGTCATCCAGATGGTGCACGCCAACCTGCACTCCTCCGCGGGGCTGATGGCGGAGGCCTGGTCACCCGCCCTGCTGGAGACCAGCGAGGCCTTCGCGACCTACCTGGACCACCTCTCCCCGGACGGCACGCTCTCCTTCGCCCGCGGGGTTCACACCCACGAGCTGCTCGCCCCCATCCACGCCGCGCTCAGCCAACACGGCGCCGAGGAGCCCGAGCGCTGTGTGCTCTACATCGGCGGCGCCGCCACCTTCACCCTGGTCAAGCAGCGCCCCTGGACCCAGGCCGAGCGTGACCGCGTCGTCGCCCTGCTCGACGACTACCCGCGCACCAGGCTGCTGCTGGATCCCCTGTCCCCCGACCCCGAGGCGTTCCGCAAGCTGCAGGGCAACACGGCGCTGATGACCGACAACCGCCCGTACTCGGACAGCCCTGAGCGGGCGCGCGAGGTGCTGCAGCGGGCCTTCCTCAGGATCTTCGGCCAGGAGAGCGGCAAGGTCAGCGCCACCGAGGTCATCTACAACACCCTGGTCATCCAGGCCCTGTTCGTGCTCGCGGTGGGCGCGCTGCTGGTGGCGGTGCCCATGATCCGGCGCCGGCCTTCCGGGCTCTCTGGGCTCCCCGGCGTGTGGGCCGGCCTGCTGTACGTCGCCTGCCTCGGGTACGCCTACCTGGCGGTGGAGGTGGTGCTGATCCACGAGCTGGTGCTCTTCGTGGGCCACCCTACCTACGCCGTGACCGTGGTGGTGTTGGCCCTGCTGCTGCTCTCGGGCCTCGGCAGCACCTTCATCCAGCGGTTGGCGCCCGCCGGGCTCACCCGCGCGCTGCGCCTCGCCCTGATCGCAGTGCTGGCGCTCGGCGCCCTGCAGGCCTGGGTCGTGCCGCCCCTGCTGCACAACCTGGCCCTGGGTCTGCCCATCGCCGCCCGCCTGGTGCTCACCTTCCTCTGCCTGGCCCCCCTCGGCTTCGTCATGGGCATGCCCTTCCCCCTGGCCATGCGCATCCTGCCCGAGCGGGCGGCGGGCATGGTCCCCTGGGCCTGGGCGCTCAACGGCTTCGCGTCGGTGGCGGCCAGCCTGGGCACCATCCTGATCTCGCGCCTGTTCGGCTACGCCCAGGCCTTCACCGTGGCCCTGGCGTTCTACGCCGTGGCCCTGCTGCTGGCGGGCAGGATCGGGAAGGTGGGCGGCGACTAGTTCAAATCGAACGGATCGTCCTCGTCGATCGGTTCGTCGCCCTCGTCGTCGTCATCGCCCTCGTCGTCATCTTCGCCGTCGAGGCCGTCGTCCTCGTCGAGGTCGGCGTCGAGGCCGTCGTCGCCCTCGGCCCAGCCGTCGTCCTCGCGCTCGAAGCCGTCGTCTTCCTCGGGCTCTTCTTCCTCGTCGTCCCAGTCCTCCTCGTCCTCGTCCTCGAGCTCCTCCAGGGAGGAGGCGAGGTCGGCGATCACGTCGTCCACGTCGAGGCGCTGGCCGCGGCAGAGGGTCGCGAGGGTGAGGCTGGGGCGGTACTCCTCGAGGTCGATCCCGTACCAGGCCATGACCTCCGCGGCCTCGGGGTGTTCCTCGATGAGACGACCCACGGTCGTGCTTGGTTTGATGCGCATTCCGGCTCCTCGAATCAGGTCTTGGGGAAGGTCGGACAGGAGGGCTGCACGCTGGATCGAACGGCCGATGTCTATCACAAGCCCCCACCGTTCTGGAAGGGGGGGCGCACACTCTCAAGGTACGGGACGGGTCACCATGAAGGCGCCGTGGTCGACGCCCTTGAGCCCGATGATGTGCTGCGCGTAGTGCTCCAGCTCGGAGCGGGGGCCCACCAGGGCGCTCATCTCGAGGCAGTGGTGGGCGTCGAGGTGCACGTGGGTGGTGGCCAGGACCATGCCGTGGTGGTCGTGGGCGACGTGCACGAGGCGGTCGGACAGCTCGCGCTGGGCGTGGTCGTAGGTGATGGCCACCACGCCGGTCACGGGGGTGTCGGGTGGGGTCTCCTCCACCAGGCGGCCACGGATGAGATCGCGGATGGCCTCTGAGCGATTGGAGTGGCCCGTGGCGGCCACGAAGGCGTCGAGCTGGGCCAGCAGCTCCGGCTCGATGGTGATGCTGATGCGCTCCAGTCTGGGCATTGTACCTTCCCTTGGGGCTCAGAAGGAGGTGAGGTCGTGGCCGTAGCGCAGCCAGATGTCCACGGCCATGGCCAGGGGTTTGACCACGGGGACCGTGTAGGTGTGCACCCCCTGCTTCAGCAGATCGTCCCGCGCGCGCAGGGTGTAGGGCGAGAAGCCGCGCAGGGACATGATCAGGGGCTTGTGCAGCTCGGGGATCAGCTCGCCGAGGCGCTCCACGAAGTACTCGGAGATGTAGGGCGGCTGCAGGTAGAAGGCCATCACGACGAGGTCGGTGTCGGGATCGTCGTTGAGCAGCCTGAGCGCGCCCAGCACGCGGTCGTCGTTGGCGTCGCCGTACAGATCCAGCGGGTTGGGTACCACCGGCGCCCCCGTGCCGTCGTGGGCCTCCTGCATACGGTTGGGCAGCAGGCGGGCCAGGGCGGCGCTGGTCTCCTGGGTGAAGCGGGTCAGCTCGAGGCCGTGGGCCGTCAGCGCGTCGGCCAGCAGGATGGCCGCGCCGCCGCCCACGCTGACCACCGCGGCGCGCCGGCCGCGGGCCGGCTTCTGGGTGGTGAGCATGGACATCACGTTGATGAGCAGCTTCGGGTCCTCGGTCAGCTCCTCCAGCAGGTAGACCCCGGCCTGGCTGCAGGCCGCCTTGAAGGCCTCGAAGCTGCCCGCGAGCGAGGCGGTGTGGGACAGGGTGGCGGCGGCGCCCCCGGCCATGCCGCCCTTGATGACGATGATGGGCTTGCGGCGCGCCACGCGGCGCGCGACCTCCATGAACTGCCGGCCGTTGCGCAGGCCCTCCAGGTAGACCCCGATGACCTTGATGCGGGCGTCGTCGCCCAGGTGGACCAGCAGCTCGGGGATGGTGACCCCGCTGGCGTTGCCGCAGCTCACCCACTTGCCCATGGGCAGGTCGTCGGCGGCCGCCATCTCCAGGATCTCGGTGCCCACACCGCCGCTCTGGGAGATGATGCCCACCGGGCCCGCCCGCCGCGGCAGGGCGCTGCGGTGGCGCGGGAGGAAGAGGGTGTTGAGGCCCGAGAAGTTGTCGAACACGCCCAGCCCGTTGGGGCCGATGTAGACGACGTCGTGCTCCTTGGAGGTGGCCACGAGCTGGGCCTCCAGATCGTGCCGCCCGACCTCGGCGAAGCCGTCGCTGACGATGATGGCGCCCTTGCCGCCGCGCCGGCAGAACTCCTCGAACCCCGCGATGGTCAGCTCGGGGCGCACGGCGAACACGCACACGTCGGGCGCCTCGGGCAGGGAGGCCAGGCTGGGGTAGCAGCGCAGCCCCAGCAGGCTCTCGCGCTTGGGGTTGATGGGGTACAGGCGCGGCACCTTGGCGGAGTTCTTGAGGATGATGCCGCCCACGGAGCCGGGCTGGGAGGCGCCGATGACCGCCACGGAGTGGGCCTCGAAGATGGACTTCAGGCTCGTGAGCCGCTCGTAGGAGAGGTCCTGGGCGCCGGGGTGGTGGATGGGCTCGCCGAGGATCAGGCGGGCATCGACGATGGCGAAGCCTTCGCGGTACAGGATCACGGGGTTGAGGTCCAGCTCCTGGACTTCGGGGTGGGCCTCCATCAGCCGGGAGACCTTCACAGCCAGATCCACCGCGGCGGCCTTGTCCAGCGGCGGCCCGCGGAAGCCGTCGATGATCCGCCCGGCCTTGGTGTGCGCGATCATGCGCGCGGCGTCGGTGGTGTTGAGCACCCCGACCCCGGGCCAGACGTCCTTGAACAGCTCCACGTAGCGGCCGCCGTGACCCACCATGGTGAGGGGCCCGAACACCGGGTCCTGGCGTGCGCCCACCAGCAGCTCGAAGCCGGCCGCGGCCCGGGGCTGGACCAGCACCCCCCGGATCTCGGCCACGCCGGCTCCCCGGGCGCGCTCGTGCAGCGTGTCCCAGCCCGCGCCCACCGCGGCCTCGTCCGCCACGTCCAGCAGCACGAACCCGGCGTCGCTCTTGTGGACCACCTCGCTGGAGACGAGCTTCAGGACCACGGGGAAGCCCAGGGCGCGGGCGGTGGAGATGGCCTCGTCGCGCTCGGCTACGCACTCGCCGAGCACGGGGATGCCGAACTCGGCCAGCAGAGCGCGGGTGGTGTCGAAGTCGGCCTGGGTGCCGGGCATGGGGAGTCCTCCGTGGGAGCGGCGAGGAGTAACCGGTTAGTCCCGCCACCAGGAGCAACCCATGACCCTGCGCTGGATCCCCGCCCTCCTGCTGTGCGCCTGCGACCACCCCGATCGCCTCGCCGAGGGGAACTACGAGCTCGATCCCGCCCTGTCCGACCCCGCCGCCTGGACCTGGGAGGACAACCAGCCGGAGCTGTCGCGCATCGAGGCGGGCACCTTCAGCATGGGCAGCCCCGAGGACGAGCCGGGCCGCGGCGCCGACGAGGCGCTGCACGAGGTGCGGATCGAGGCGCCCTTCCTGCTCGGGCGCACCGAGGTCAGCCAGGGCCTGTACCGGGTGGTCACCGGCCGCAACCCGGCCATGTCCGTGGGCTACAAGGCCAGCCAGATGGTGGGGGAGCGCTACCCCATCCAGGGGATCTCCTTCATGGACGCGGTGCGGTTCTGCAACGCCCTGTCCGCGCGGGAGGGGCTGACGCCGGCCTATGGGATCGAGGGCGCCACGGTCACCTGGGATCGGGCCGCCGACGGGTTCCGCCTGCCCACCGAGGCCGAGTGGGAGTACGCCGCGCGCGCCGGTGTGGAGGGCCGGTACGCTGGCGCCGCCACACCCGAGGCCGCCTGCGCCGCGGCCAACGTGGCGGATGCCTCCCTGCAGCGTACGGACATCTTTCCCTGCGACGATGGTCACCCCAGCCTGACCGCCGTCGGCAGCTTCCAGCCCAACGCCTGGGGGCTGTACGACATGACCGGCAACGTCTGGGAGTGGGTGTGGGGGCCGGCGGAGGGTCCCGAGGGCCTGCGCCCCTACCGCGGTGGCTCCTGGCTCGACGGCCCCGACGCCGCGCGGGTGGCGGCGCGCCGCGAGGGGGCGCCACTGGAGATCTCCATCCAGCTCGGGCTGCGGCTGGCGCGGAATGCAGCGGAGGAGTGATACATTCCTGGGACCGGAGGCCCCATGGCACCCCACGGCTCGGACCACGACGACATCCTGCCCTTCGACCTCGAGGACGATCCCACCGTCCAGGCGCAGGCCGCGGCCCGCGCTCGGGAGTGGGAGGACGACGAGGACATCACCAACGTCAGCGCCGCGCCTCGGTCCGCGCCGGGGGTCACGCTGGATGCCTCGGCCATCAACCCCGGGCCGGGCACCCTGACCGCCTACCTCATGCAGGTGCTGTACGAGGGCGACGAGTTGGCCCACATGATCGCCCCCCATGTGGTGCTGGTGCGCATCGGCCGCGGCCGGGAGAACGAGATCCAGGTGGCCAGCGACGGCGAGATCTCCCGGCGGCACTGCGCCATCCTGCGCCAGGGCGACGAGTTCTTCGTGGAGGATCTGCGCTCCACCAACGGCACCCTGATCAACGGTGAGCCCGTGGCCGTGGCGCGCCTGGCGGGCAACGACGAGCTGAAGCTCGGGGAGTCCCTCTTCCGTTTCGTCTGCGTGGCGCCCTCGGCGGCCGCGCGCGGGCGCACCATCCTGGCCGGCTGAACCCGACCGCGTGTGAGGTCAACGCATTACCTTCCCTGGATGGGAGGTGAGCGCCCGTGAACCCCACGTCCTTGATCCCGGCTGCGGACCCCATCCCCGCGCCCGCGCTGCTGTTCGAGATCCTCGGCGGGCTCACCCTGCTGCTGCACCTGCTGGCCGTCAACATGGTGGTGGGCGGGCTCATCCTGGGGATCGCCCGCAGCCACCTGCCCACGGGTTCGCGCCGGTCCCCCTTCTGGCCGGGGCTGCCCATCGCCCTGGCCCTGGCCATCAACCTCGGCGTGGCCCCGCTGCTCTTCCTCCAGGTGAACTGGGGCGGCCCCTTCTACGCGGCCTCGGTGCTCATGGCGCGCTCCTGGCTGGCCATCATCCCCGTGCTGATCGTGGCCTACTACGGGCTCTACCTGGTGCGCGCCGGCCGCTGGACCACCTGGCTGGCGCCCGCGGTCCTGCTGCTGCTGCTGGGGATCGGCTTCGTGCTGGTCAACGACATGACCCTGATGCTGGAGCCCGGCCGCTGGCTGGGCTGGGAGAAGGCCCGCGGGGGCACCCTGCACAACCTGGCCCAGCCCCTGATCTGGCCGCGCTGGCTGCACTTCGTGGTGGCTTCGGTGGCGGTGGGTGGGCTCACCCAGGCCGGGCTGGAGGGCTGGGCGCGGCTGCGCAAGCGGCCGGTGCACCGGGAGCGGCGGGCCCAGGGCCTCACCGTCTTCGCCTGGGCCACCAAGGCACAGCTGGTGGTGGGGCTGATCCAGCTCGCCGTGTTGCCCTCGGGCCTCAGGGCCCTGTTCCTCGGCCGCAGCCCGCTGCTCAGCGGCGCGCTCGGTCTGGGCGTGCTGGCAGCGCTGGGCGCCATCATCGCAGCCCAGCGGGGCAAGCTCTGGCCCACCATCGGCTTCTTCCTGCCCACCATGGCCCTCATGGTCACCACCCGCCAGCTCCTGCGGCTGGCGTTCCAGCGCGGCGTCGATCCGCTGACGGAGCTGCCCCTGGACGCGGAGTACGGCCCCCTGGTGATGTTCGCGGTGGCGCTGCTGCTGGGGGTGGCCGTCGTCACCTGGCTCGTGCGGCTCGCCCTGCGCGCCACCGCCGAGGAGGCGCCATGAACTACCCCATCTGGCACGTCCCCCTCCTGGGCGGCCCCACGCTCATCGCGCTGGTGGCCATCGTCCACGTCTTCGTCGCCCAGATCGCGGTGGGCGGCGGGTTCTTCCTGGCCTTCGCCGACTGGCGCGCCCAGCGCACGCGGGATCCGGAGCTCCTGGCCTTCGTGCGCGCCCACACCCACCTCTTCCTGCTGCTGAGCATGGTCTTCGGGGCGGTCACGGGCGTGGGCATCTGGTTCACCATCCAGCTGGTGCACCCCGCGGCCACCTCGCTGCTGATCCACGAGTTCGTCTTCGGCTGGGCCACCGAGTGGGTCTTCTTCCTGGTGGAGATCGCCGCCCTGCTGGTCTACCACTACGCCTTCGAGCGCCTCGCCCCCCGCCGGCGCCTGGCCGTCGCCATGGTCTACGCGGGCTCCGCCTGGGCCAGCCTGTTCGTCATCAACGGCATCCTCTCCTTCATGCTCACCCCCGGCGCCTGGCCACAGACCGGCTCCTTCTGGGACGGCTTCTTCAACCCCTCCTTCTGGCCCTCCCTGGCCTTCCGCACCTGCCTCTCCCTCTCCCTGGCCGGGCTCTTCGGGCTGGTCTCGGCCCTGCGGGCGCGCTTCGCCGGGCTGCGTGGGCGCCTGGTGCGCCTGGGGGTGGCCTGGCTGCTGCTGCCCGCCGTGGGGTTGGCCGGGTCTGGCTGGTGGTACCTCGCGGCGGTGCCCGAGGAGCTGCGCGAGCGCGCCCTGGGCGCGAACCCCGAGGCCCTGCCCTTCCTGTACGCCGGCCCCTGGGCCGCCCTGGCCCTGGCGGCGCTGGCCCTGGCGCTGCTGGTGCTGCCCCGCCGCCCACAGCAGGTGGTGCTGGGCCTGATGATGGCCGCGGCCCTCACCGCCACCGGCTCCTACGAGTACCTGCGGGAGATCGCCCGCAAGCCCTGGATCATCCCGGGGGTGATGTACGCCAACGGCCTGCGCCCCGCCGACATCGCGGCGGCCCGGGAGGAGGGCCTGCTGGAGCTCGCGCGCTGGGACTTCACCGCCCCCATCGCCGAGGAGGACCCCCATCGCGTCGGGAGCGAGCTGTTCGACCTGCAGTGCCTGGCCTGCCACTCCCGCGGTGGCCTCTACAACGACGTCCTGCCCCTGCTTCGACCCTACACCGCCGAGGGCTTGAAGGCCTGGCTGCAGGGCATGGGCTCCCTGCACGGTGCCATGCCGCCCTTCGCCGGCACCCCCACCGAGCGCGACGCCCTGGCCACCTGGCTGGGCGCCCTCGTGGGCCCGCCGGCCGAGCCCGAGCCCGCGGCCACCCCCCCGCGCGCGGCCGACCTCCCCGCCCAGGAGCTCGGCGACTACCAGCTGCTGGCCTGGAGCGACCTCGGCATGCACTGCGTCACCGACGCCGAGTCCCTCTTCCTGCTCCTGCCCCCGGCCAACACCCTGGAGGCCGTGCTGATCCGCCGGGGCGGGCACCCGGTGAAGATCACCGAGGGCGTCACCCTGCGCTACGCCCTGCCCGAGCGCCTGCGGCACCCCTCGCGGCACACGGGCCTGTGGGAGCACGCCGAGGCCCTGCTGGGTGCGCCGCTGGCACCCGAGGTGGGCGTGGCCGGCAACGGTCCCGTCGGCACCATGACCTGGCATGAGGACAGCGCCTCCTGGAGGGCCGAGGCCATCCCGGTCCTGCCCTACGGCGACGACGGCGGCTACGACCCCTACCCCCTGGTGACCGTGGAGGCGCTGGACGCGGATGGCGCCGTGCTGGCCCGCACCCAGGTGGTGCTGCCGGTCTCCACCGAGATCGGCTGCCGCACCTGCCACGGGGGCCCCTGGCGCTACCCGGAGCTGCGCGCCGGCCTCTCGGACGAGACCGCCCGCCGCATCCTGGCCCTGCACGACGACCACGAGGGCACGGCGCTGCTGGCCGAGGCCGAGGCCGGGCGGCCCCAGGCCTGCGCCGCCTGTCACGCCGATCCGGCCCTCGGCGCCGCTGGACGCGAGGGCGTGCTCTCGCTGTCCGCCGCGCTGCACGGCCACCACGCCGTGGGCATGCACCTGGAGCGGGGCGCCGCCTGCGCCGCCTGCCACCCCTCCCGTGCCGACGGCATCACCCGCTGCTACCGCGGGCTGCACGCCGCCCGCGGGCTCGATTGCGCCTTGTGCCATGGCGTCCTGGCCGACCACGCCACCG
>JBDRKM010000316.1:0-4708 GCA_043814015.1 Pseudomonadota bacterium | reverse complement strand
GCCTAAGTATGTTCAACCCACCGCTGGGGGGGGCCCCGCCCGAACCCCATGGTTAGCGCCCCGCCCCGCGCTGCCTTTTTTTGGGGGGGGTGGGCTGCCCCCCCCCGCACCGCTGGCGCTCCCCCTCCCCCGCGCCCTATTGGCGCGCGCGCCTGCGGCGCGTGACCTACTACTCGCGAAAGTCCTCTCGTGCCGAGAGGACTTTCGCGAGTAGTAGTCCAGGAGGGCCCACACCGGGTCTTGGCGCGTGAAGTGGACGTGTGGCACCCGAGCGAGGCCCAGCCCTGCGCAGACAACTCAGTGAGCCAACGCTGGTGGTCCGAAGCGCGACCGCATGCTGACCAACCGAGCTGCGCACAACGGGCGCGCCGGCGCTCCCATCCGCGCCCTGGAAACCCAGCCCTCGGGTGGATGCGGCCGCGGCGCGACGAAGGTTCCACGTGGAACAAGATCTCGTCCCCCTGGGGGGCGCCCCCAGCACCACGCGCAGTGCCGTCGCCCACCTGGGTGGGTTGGAAATTCGCACGCCGGCGCTCCCGGCGGACAAGGCTGGCCTGCAGCGCGCTCCACCGTCCGGGTGCTCCGCCTCAGGCGTGACGTCCGCCTGGACCAGGTCCCAGGGATTGGCCGTCGCGACCTGCACGTCCTGGGGCCGATCCAGCATGGCGGCAGCAGGACCTCGTTCCCGGGACCTCCGGGCTTCCTGTTACTCCTGCTCCTCCCGAGGTCCACCATGCCCGTGCTCCCCTTGGTTCTGCTGCTCGCCTGCGCTTTCAGCCCCGCGCCGGAGGCCCCCACGCCACCCTCCTGGCCCGCTGAAGGCGCCATGGAGGGCTTTTTTCCCGTGGAGGAGATCTCCACTGCGTTCATGGAAGCCCATGGCCTGCCCTTCTCGGCCGAGCAGGTACAGGCCTGGCTGCCACGGGTGGGCAAGCTGGAGATCCCCGTGGGGGAAGTGGTCCTGGAGCCCGGGGCCATGGACGCCGAGGAGTCCGCCTGGTGCGGATCGTCCCTGCGGCGCCGCTTCAACCCGCGCCGCTGCCAGGCCTACGTAGACGCCGAGTGCCACGCCGGGGGCTGCAGGCTGCAGGCCTGGCACAGCTGCAGCGGGCTGTTCCTCGACAGCGCGCGTTTCGTCACCGCTGCCCACTGCACGCAGGGCTGGTCCCTCGATCAGCAGCCCGCGATGCGGGTTCTGGAGGCCAGCCACACGGAGGCCGGCTGGCGCGTGGAGCCCTGGGCCATCACTGGCATGGTGTCCCTGAAGCGCTCCTGGGAGGAGGGCTGGGTCATCCACGCGCCCGCGCCTGACGACCGCATGGACGTGGCCCTGCTGATGGTCACGCCGGCCGAGGGCGGGGCTGGCGCCATGCTCCTGCCCACCGCCAGCCCCGCCGCCCTGCCCGGCGCGGGGGAGCCCCTGTGGGTGCTCGGCTTCCCGCGCAACACGAGCCGCCCGGCCGAGGCCATGGCGCGCGCTGGCTACGGCGCGGTGTACGGCACGCCGAGCGTCTCCTTCGGGCGGGTGCTCGACCCCAACCCCGCCGGGGCTCCTCTGTGCGCCGTGGACGGCGAGCAGGATCACTGGCGCCTGCTGACCGACTGCCCCTCGGCGGTCGCGCTGGGCCCGGACGGGGCGCCCGTGCACACCGGGGTGCTGACGGAGGGGCCCTTTCTGGCGGACATCGACACCATGAACGGCTACTCCGGCGCGCCCCTGTTCGACGCCGAGGGGCGCTGGGTCGGGCTGATGGACACGGTCTACGGCGCCGACCCGCGGGAGGGCTGGAGCCCCGCCATGCGGGTGGTGGGGGTGCAAGCCATCGCGGCGCTGACCGCGCTCTCGGCCCTGGAGACCAGCGCCTCCCCCTGAGGGATCAGGCTGGCTCGATCTGCACCAGGACGACCCCGTCGCGGACCTGGGTGTCGATCCACAGGTCGATCGTCCCCCGTTCGTGCTCCAGGGTGGCCGGTACGCGGCGCTGGGACAGGCCGGTCTCGATGGTGCGGGTGATGGTCCGCCGGACGGCACAGGTCGCGCAGTGCAGGGTGCGACCGCAGCCTCCGGGGAGCCGCGCGTAGACGCACTCGAGCGCCTCGCCACCGAGCAGGCCGATCAGGCGCTCTTTCGGCCTGCCGAGCAGCTTCTCCGCGGGCTGGTTGAGCGCCAGGATGCGCACGTCTGGGTCCACCACCAGCACAGGCCAGGCGAAGCGGTCGAGGTAGTCGTCCCACCCGAGCCCGTCCCACTGGGCGATGAAGTGCGCCAGGCAGGCCTGGCACATCCCATGACTCACACCGTCGTCACCCGGTTCGCCGCGTTGGCCCAGATCGATACCGCAGTAGGAGCACACCACGCGCACGGCTCACCTCTGGCCGCAGCCTAACGCGATACGCCCGTGTGACGATCACTCCGGATCGCAGGCACCGTCACAGGTCTGGATCACGGTCCCGTCCTCCAGGAAGGCCCGAATCTGCTCCCAGGCCTCCTCCTGGCGCCGGGGCAGCTCGTGGGTGTCGCTGTCGGCGTCACAGGGCACGGCCTGTTCGGGCTCGGTCACACCGTAGTCGAACTCCACCAGGGCCGAGCCGGCGAAGGGGGCCGCGCGCGGCTCGAGCCCCCACACATCGCGGGCGGGGGGATCGAGGAGGACGGCCCCGAAGGCGCGGGCCATGACGTGAGCCGAGAGCGTGGTCACGCCGGCATCGCCGATGGCGGCGTGGATCAGCACCTGCTTGGGGGGGATGTCCTGGGCCATGGTCTCGCCGGTGACGAACCGAGCCCAGCCCGCGGTCTCGGCCGGGTCCCAGATCTGCTGGCAGAGGCCGAGCAGCAGCGCCACGTCCGCCGGGTCCGCGTAGGTGTGGCGCATGGTGGTGAAGAAGGCCTCGAAGCCCACGGCCCGGGGCAGCACCAGGGCGAAGGGGGTGCCGCCGACGCCCAGCACGGCCCGGGCCATGTCGGAGGACTGGGCCACGTACCCGCCGCCCACTATCGCACCCTGCGAATTTCCCCAATAGGCGAGGGGAACGCCAGAGATGAGTTGGACGCCCTCCTCGGTGAGGTGCTCGTCCGTCGCCAGGCCCCCGAGCACCATGCGGGCCGCGGCGAGCTGCTCCACCTGCCCCTGCAAGAGGCGCTCGGGCACGGTGACGAAGCCGGAGAAGTCGTTGGCCACGGCCGAGGCGATGGCCACGAAGTCGTCCTCCTTCATGCCGGTCCAGTCCACGGCGAACAGCACCCAGCCGAAGCGCTCGGCCACCTCGCCGAGGTAGTCGGTGCGCACCTCCTCCTGGCTGCCGAGCACGCCGTGGCCATACTGGACCAGCATGGCCGCCGGCCGCGGGTCCTCCAGGAGCGTGCAGGGGACGCGCAGGGTGAAAGGGACGTCCACATCGCCGTTGTAGAAGGGCCGATCGTCGGCGTCGCGGGCCAGCAGGGAGCCGGGTTCCCATGACGTGAGGAACAGGGGCGCGCGCAGGGTGCCGGTCAAGGTGCGGCCGATGGGGTCCGCGGCGTCGCAGGCGGTCTCCTCGACCCCGGTGATGGTGAAAGGCGGGCCATCTTCCCCCAGGCGGCCCAGCGCGTCGGCCCGGAGGGCGAGGGGATCGGCCAGGGAGCCCTCAGCGCTGACCGTGACGAAGTCCCAAGCGAGCTGCAGGTCGGCGCGGTGTCCGCCTGCGGCCTCGATCACCGGGAAGACGTCCGCCTCGAAGTGCACGCGCTGGCGCTCCAGGTCGGGATCGCCGCTCGGGCGGCGGTCGCGCAGGGCCGCGAAGCCCGGCGGGGTGGGCAGCGGCGCGCCGTCGGCATCGACCAGGCCGCGCAGGCCCACGACGTAGCGCCGGCCATGCGCCAGGGGGGCGGCGGGCCGCAGCACCAGCAGCTGGCGCTCGGGCTCCTCGCTTGCGGCGGCGTCCAGCTCGCAGAAGTGGGGCTGGAGGGCGCCGGTGGTGGCGTCGAGGATCAGGGTGGGAGAGCCTGGCTCCAGCGAGGCGCCGAGGTCACCGTGACCCGCGAGGCGCGCCACGTCCACCCCCGGGAAGAGGGCGAAGAGCGGGCCCAGGGTGGAGAACCCGTCCCGACGGTTCCAGGCGGTGGGGTCCAGGGGCGCGCCCCAGTCGTTGACGGGCAGGGAGGTGGGGCCGAAGGCGACCCGCCGGCCGCTGGGGGTGGTCGGGTCCTCGTCCAGGAAGAAGCTGGAGGGGAAGGGCAGCAGGCAGTGGGCCCCGTCCACCGGGTCGCAGTCGCCGCGGGGGATGGCCTCAGGCGCCGGCTCGGGGGCGCAGGCGTGCAGCAGGGTCGCGAGGAGCCAGGAGGCGGCAGGGGACACGGGTGGGGCCTCGGGGTGAGCCTATCAAGAAACAGCCATCAGGTATCAGCCGTCAGGTATCAGCAGGCAGCGCACCAGGGGCCTCGTCCGGACCGCGTGACGTTCGTCGGGCGAAGCCCGCCTCTACGCAGGTCCAGAGGGTGTGCGGCTGACACCTGATACCTGACACCTGACACCTGGAAGCTCCCCGCTGCTTCATGGCTCGTGGAGCCGCGCCCCGCGCGGCATGGGTGACTAACCAGAAACAGTTCCCAGGCGCTCGCAGGGGAATTGAACCGCAAAGGCGCAGAGGACGCAAAGAAGTCGGCGGCTGCCGGCTATCGCCGGGGCCAGGAGTGGCGTGGTCGTCCTGGAGGGCTGCCGCGCCGCGCGCG
>JBDRKM010000315.1:0-70733 GCA_043814015.1 Pseudomonadota bacterium | reverse complement strand
GCATGGGGTGCAGGGCCGCGCCCGCGGCCTCGACCAGCATGTCCGCGCCCCAGCCCTGCGTAAACTCCAGCACGCGATCGGCGGGGGAGGAGCCCGCGGCCGCCAGCGCCCGCGGATCCCAGGCGGCGTCGGCCCCCAGGGCCTCGGCCAGGCGGCAGCGCTCCTGGGAGACGTCGAAGGCCAGCACCGTGGCGGCGCCCGCGGCCCGCGCCAGCAGGATGGCCCCCAGCCCGATGGGACCGCAGCCGTAGACCGCCACGTGGCTGCCCGGGGGCATCCCGCCGGCCGCGACGAACATGCCGTTGTACGGGCAGGCGATGGGCTCGATCAGGGCGCCGATGGCCAGCGCCCGGCCCGCGCCTCCCAGGCGCTCGGCCAGGCCATCCAGCACGAAGCAGTGCTTCTCGTGGGCCACGATGTACTCTGCGTAGGCACCCGGGGCGGAGAACCCCACCATGTCCAGGCGCACGCACTGGTTGAAGCGCCCGCGACGGCAGGCCTCGCAGACGCCGCAGTAGAGCATGCCCTCGCAGGCCACCAGCTGCCCTGCCCGCAGCTCGCGCACGTCAACGCCGGTGGCCACCACCTCGCCGCTGTACTCGTGCCCCAGCACCACGGGCAGGCGGGTGGGCCCCGAGAAGAGGATGTAGCCTTCCGGGTCGGTCTCGACGCAGTGGGTGTCGCTGCCGCAGACGCCCACGGCGCGCACGCGGATCAGCACCTCTTGCGGCCCCGGGGTGGGGTCGGGGAGCTGCCGCAAGGACAGGCGCGGGTGTCGCCAGACCTCGGAGGCGACCCGCGCCTTGCGGCTCGCGACCTCGGCGGGGGAGGGGGCGTAGGGCGGGCGCGGATCCCAGTCGGCGTCGAGGACGTAGGCCTTCATTTGGGCTCCTGGCGGGTGATGACCACCTCCTGGATGGCGCGATCGGTGGCCTTGGACACGGTGAGGCGCCAGCCGCCCCACTGGAGGCGCTCGCCCACGGACGGGATGCGTCCGAACTTCGCCAGCAGGAAGCCGGCGAGGGTCTCGTAGTCGCCCTCGGGCAGGGCCAGGCCGGTGGCCCCCTCGATCTGGTCCAGCTCGGCCCGGCCACCCGCGCTCCACTGGCGCTCGCCGAAGCGGCGGATGTTCACGGGGTCGCGGTCGAACTCGTCCTCGATCTCGCCCACGATCTCCTCGAGGATGTCCTCGGTGGAGATGATCCCCGTGGCGCCGCCGTATTCATCGACCACCACGGCGATGCGCTGCCGGTCGCGGCGCAGCTCGTTGAACAGCTCCTCCAGCCCCTTGGTCTCGGGGACGAAGGGCACCCTGCGCTGCAGCTCGCTGACAGGGGCGTCGAGCCGCTCCGCGAAGAGCAGGTCGCGGTGGACCACCACGCCCGTGATGTCATCGACCCGCTCGCGGTAGACGGGCAGGCGGGAGAGCCCGGTGGCGACCATGGTGCGGGCGGCGTCCAGCACGGTGGCGGAGGCGGGGATGGCCTTGATCTCGATGAGGGGGACCATGGCCTCGCGCACGGAGATGTCGGAGAACTCGAGGACCTTGCGGATCATCTCCCGCTCGTCCTCGTCGATGCTCCCTTGCTTCTCCGAGTCCACCAGCAGGCGGAGGTCCTCGCGGCTCACACCCTGCTCGCCGCCGTTCTCCGGCTGCCTGGAGATGCGCAACAGCAAGCGGTTGAGGGCGCCCACCACCACCAGGCCCGGGGCGAAGACGAGCTGGGCCCAGCCGATGGGGCGCGAGACCAGGGGGGCGAGCAGGTCGGCGTGGTACTGGTAGATGCTCTTGGGCACCATCTCGGCCAGGATCAGCACCACCGGGGTCAGCGCCAGGGAGCTCACCACAGCGGGGTTGCCGAGGCCCAGGCTGACGGCGAGGTGGGTGGCGATGGTGGCCGCGGTGACCACGCACAGGTTGGTGCCGATGAGGCAGGTGCCCAGCAGGCGCTCGGGGCGCTCCAGCAGCTTCATGACGCGCTTGGAGCCGGTGTGGCCGTCCTCGGCGCGGGCGCGCAGCTTGAGGCGGTCGGCGGACACCAGCGCCATCTCCGAGCCCGAGAAGAAGCCCTCGATCAGCACGCAGGCCACGATGGCCAGCACCAGCAGCACCTCGCGGCTCATGGCGCGGGCTCCTCGACGGGCGCCTCGGGGGGGGCGGCCTCGTGCCGGACCCGCAGGGTGGCGATGCGCCGCCCGGTGACCTCCACCACCTCGAAGGTCAGGCCGCTCCAGGTGACCTGCTGGCCCTGCTCCGGCAGGCTGCGGGTGAGGCTCAGGAAGAACCCGCCCACCGTGGAGTAGTCGCCGTCGGGGACGACCGAACCGGCCAGCGCGGAGAAGTCCTCGATGTCCATGGCGCCATCGACCAGCATGGAGCCGTCAGGATCGAGCCGGACCTCCTCGGAGCCATCGTCGGACTCGTCCTGCAGCTCGCCCAACAGCTCGGCCAGCAGGTCGTCCATGGTCACCAGGCCGGCGGTGGAGCCGTGCTCATCCACCACGAGGGCCATGTGCACGCGCTGCTTGCGGAACTCTTCCAGCAGCTCGTCGGCGCGCTTGAAGATCGGCACGTAGTGAGGCGCGTGCAGGATCTGGCGGACCTCGCGCAGGTTGGGCGGCGGGCGCCCCAGGAAGCGCAAGAGATCCTTGGTCATCAGGATGCCGATGATGTTGTCGCGGTCGTTGACGTAGACCGGGATGCGTGAGAGCCCGTTCTCCTTCACGGCGGCGAGCATGTCGGGCCAGGGGGTGCGCAGGTCCAGGGTGACCAGATCGGCCCGTGGGGTCATGATGCGGCCGACGGGCAGGTCGTCCAGCTCGAAGACGGCGTGGATCAGCTCCTGCTCGGCGGCGTTCAGCGCCCCCTGCTCCAGCCCCATGTCCACCAGGGTGCGCAGATCCTCCTCGCGCAGGCCCTCGGGCCGGCCGCCGCGCCGCACCCCGAAGAGGCGGGTGATGACACTGGCGACCTGATCGACCAGCCAGCGCAGCGGGGCGAAGATCAGGTAGACCACGTGCAGCGGACGGCAGATCGCCAGGGCCCAGCGGCGGCTGAAGCGGATCGCGAGGCTCTTGGGCAGCACCTCGCCGAAGAGCAGCAGCAGGGGGACCACCAGGACCACATTCAGCCAGGGCTGCCGCGGGAAGAGGCTCACCACCAGCGCCGCGGCGACCGAGGACAGGGTGACGTTGACCAGCTCGTTGCCCATCAGGATGGTGGCGAGCAGGCGCTGGGGCCTGGAGCGCATGCGCTCCAGCAGGCGGCCGCTGGCGGAGCGCTCCCGAAGGACCTCGATGTCGTAGGCCTGCAGGCCGAAGATGGCGGTCTCGGAGCTGGAGAAGAAGCCCGAGAGCGCCAGCAGGCAGGTGAGCAACAGCAGGGATGGAGCGATGGCCTGGGGCGCCATGGCGCTGGCCCCGCCGGCCACGCCCACCAGTCCCAGCAGCAGCAGGTGGGCCGGGCTCACCTGACACCTCCGCGGGGGGCGGCTGTGCGCTGGCCGCGCTGCGCTGTGCTCTCTGGGTCCATCTTCCTCGGCCTGAGGCTCACTCTACGCCGGCCGGGCCCGGAGGCCAAGCCCCCGCTCACGGGGTGGGGGCCTCGGGCTCCTCGGGGGGCCGCCAGGGCTCGATGTGCTCCGCTCCCACCTCGAGGATGCGCAGCTGCCGCACGACCTCGCCCTGATCGTCGAAGCGCCGCCCGCCGGAGATGGTGTCGGGGAGCTCGACCTGGGCGAGGGCGCGCCGCATCCCCGTCCTGGAGGTGGGGCCGCTGCGCAGGGCCTCGGCCACCATGCGGGCGGCGTCGTAGCCCAGGGCGTCCACGACCCCCGGCGCGCTCCCGAACTCCTGGCTGAAGGCCTCCACGAAGGAGCGGGTGGCGGGATCGTCGGCGGTGGCGTCGAAGGCGTCCACCAGGATGGAGCCGCGCACGTAGTTGCCGCCGCTGACGGCGAGCTGATCGTCGTGCCAGCCGTTGAGCCCCATCAGCAGGAGGGGCTCGTCGTCGCGGCGCGGCTTGAAGGCGCCGATGGCGAACTCCTCGTAGGCCAGGGCCGAGGCCACCAGCGGGACCCGCTGGGCAGAGTCCGGGATGAAGATGCCCTGGTAGTCCACCAGCGGGGGCAGCACGCACTTGTCTGGGTCCATGCCGCGCTCTTCGGCGTCGTCCTTGAGCTTCTTGAACTCCCATGCGCGCGCCTTGTAGTCCTTGTTGGCCAGCTCGGCGGCGGCCTTGCGGAAGTCGCCGAGGGTGGGATCGTAGAAGGTCTGCCGCTCGACCTGGCCCCCCCGCTCGGCCACTTCGGTGGCGAAGGCGTCGGCGGCGAGGCGCCCGTAGGAGTTCTCGGGCGCGAGGACGGCGAAGCGCGTGAGCCCCATGGGCCCCATGGCGTGGGCCACGAGGGCCCGCACCTGCTGCACGGGGGTGAGGAAGCCGCGGAACACGAAGGGGCGGTCGCCGGTCAGGCCTTCGGTCTGGGAGAGGCTCACCAGGGGGACGTGCAGCGCCTGGGCAGCCTCGGCCGCGAGGCTGGCGTCCTCCTTGAGCAGCGGGCCCATCACCGCCATGGCGCCGCGCTCCAGCACGAGCTGCTCGAGGAGCTCGACGGTGTGCTCCGGCTCGCCACCGGTGTCGAGGAACACGAGGTGCATGGGGGAGCCTGCGTGCAGGTTGGCCATCTCGATGACCTGCTTGAGCCGCAGCCCGGGCGGCGCGTAGGTGCCGGAGAGCGGCAGCAGGACGCCGATGAGGCGGGTGTCGGTGCGATCCTGCGCGTCGATGCGCATGACGAGGTACGCGGCCTCCCGCGCCCGCTCGGACTCCGGGAAGGTGGTGAGGAAGACTTCGGCGGCCTTGCGCGCGCCCTCCAGATCCCCATCCTCCAGCAGCTCCCAGCCGCGGTCCAGGGCATGCCCCAGCAGCTCCTGGGGGTCTGGGGCCAGTGGCCCGTGGACCTGCGCGTCCTGCTCCTCCGCCGGCAGGCTCGCGAGGGAGCGAGCGACCCGCGCCTGGACGAGCTCGTCACCGGAGGCCTCGGCCTGGGCGCGGGCCCGCGCGGCGGCCGCCCTGGCCTTGGCGCGCTCACCCTCGGCGGTGGCCGCCAGCGCCAGCAGGCGCTGCCGGTCGGCGTCCATGGTCGGGGGCGCCCCGGGCGCGGCCATGAGCCCGAGGGTGGCGAGCTGGTTGCCGGAGGGGTGCTCGCCGGCGTCCACCAGGGTGAGCCCCAGGGTGGCGGCCTCCGCCAGGGGTGACGCGGCGCAGCAGGCCCGCACGCGCTGGAAGTGCGCCCGGGCGGAGCTGAGATCGTTGATCAGGCGGCGCTGCTCGCCGGCCTCGACCGCGACCCAGGGCAAGAGCTCCTCGCTCGGCGCGCCGGCGAGGTATTCCTCCAGCAGGGCCAGGCCTTCGAGGCGCTCCTCCTTCGCCAGGGCACGCGCCTGCAGGACGATGTTGGGAGTCTCCGGCTCTTTTTCGCGCCGGGCGAGGGAGTCCCCGCCGGAGAGCAGGAGCCCGCCGAGGAGGGCGAGCAGCGGCAGGAGGGCGGGGCCGGGGCGGCGGAGGAAAGCGGGCATGGCGGACTCACGGATCGCGCGGCGGCCCTCGCTCGTGAAGGAAGCGGTGGAGCGCGGCGCGTTGGGGATGCTGGGCGGGTTCGAAGGTGGCGGAGAGGCGGTCCAGGAGCTCGCGCTGGGGTTCCGAGACCTGCTGCGGCACTTCTACCACGACGCGCAGGTGGAGATCCCCCCGGCGTCCACCTCCGATCGGCGGCAGGCCGCGGCCGGTGAGCCGTAGCTGGGTGCCCGATGCGCTGCCGGCGGGCAGCCGGATGGTGGTGGCGCCGTCGAGCAGGGGCACCTCCACGTCGGCTCCCAGGGCGGCCTCGGGCATGGAGACGGGCAGATCGAGGAAGAGATCCGTGCCCCGACGGCGGAAGACGGGGTGCTCGCGTACGGCGATGACCACGAGCAGATCACCGGGCGAGCCCTCGCCCCCGGGCTCGTCGCCACGGCCGGCGAGCTTGAGCTTCTGTCCGTGCCCCGCGCCGGGCGGCACGTGGACCTTGAAGCGGGCGGTGCTGCCGTGCCTGCCCTCACCCCCGCAGACCTTGCAGCGGCGGGCCGAGACCCAGCCGCGGCCGTTGCAGTCGCCACAGGCGGAGCGCAGCCAGCGGCGGCTCCGGGCCTTGCCGCTGCCCCCGCAGGTCTCGCAGGGGGTGCGGCCATCGAGATCGGCCCCGGTGGCCTCGCAGGCCTCGCAGCGCACCTGACGCGGCACCTCGATGGTCACGTCGGTGCCGGACAGCAGCGCCTCGAGCTGCACCTCGACGCGGGCCTTGACGTCCCGCCCGGGACCCATGCCTCCGCCGCGCCGGAAGATACCGCCCAGCGCCTTGCCGAGCAGCTCGCCCAGCTCCTCGGGAGTGGGTGGCCGGCCGTCGTGCCGGTACAGCGGCCCCATGCGGTCGTAGCGGCGCCGTTTCTCGGGATCGGACAGCACCTCGTAGGCCTCCACGGCCTCCTTGAAACGCCGCTCGGCCGTGAGATCGTCCGGGTTGCGATCCGGGTGGTACTTCATGGCCAGGGCTCGGAAGGCCCGCTTGACGTCGGCCGGGGTGGCGTCACGCCCGAGCCCGAGCACCTCGTAGTAGTCCCGTTGGACCAAGGGCATCTCCCTCTACGTTCCGCTCCAGGTGGCGGGGCGAGCGCCCCGGCGATCAGACCTCCGCGTCGAGGTCGTCGTCGAGGAACTCGTCGTCCCCGCCCACGTCGTCGTCGAGCCACTCCTGGTCGGTGGCGCTCTGCGCCTCGGCCTGGGCGGAGGAGTAGATGCAGTGGGCGAGCAGCTGGGCGGACTTGGCCAGATCGTCGTGCATCCGCTGCAGCTCCAGCAGCGGCGCCTTCTCGATCCCGCTCTCGGCCTCGCGGATGGCGGCCTGGATCTCGCCGATGTCTTCGTCGTCGAGCAGGTCGCCGTACTCGTCCATGGAGCGGCGGGTGGTGTAGATGAGGCCGTCGAGGCGGTTGCGGGCCTCCACCGTGTCGCGCCGGATCTGGTCTTCCGCGCGGTAGCGGTCGGCCTGCTGCACCATGGCCTCGATCTCGGCCTCGTTGAGGCCGGAGTCGGACACGATGCGCATGCTCTGGCGCTTACCGGTGCCCAGATCCTTGGCGGAGACGTTCATGATGCCGTTGGCGTCGATCTCGAAGGAGACCTGGATCTCGGGCAGGCCGCGCGGCGCGGGCGGCAGGCCGTGCAGCTCGAGGCGCCCCAGTGATTTGTTGTCGCCCGACATCTGACGCTCACCCTGCAGGACGTGGACCCGCACCATGTCCTGGTTGTCCTGCGCGGTGGTGAAGACCTTGGACTTGCGGCAGGGGATGGTGGTGTTGCGTGGGATGATGGGCTCGAAGCCGCCGCCGGCGGTCTCGATGCCGAGGGTGAGGGGGGTGAGGTCCAGCAGGAGGATGTCGCGGACCTCGCCCGTGAGCACGGAGCCCTGCAGGGCGGCGCCCATGGCCACAACTTCATCCGGGTTGATGGAGGTGTCGGCCTCCTGCTTGAAGATCTCGGCCACCTTGGCCCGCACCGCGGGCATGCGGGTCATGCCGCCCACGAGCAGCACGGCGTCGAGATCGGAGACGCGCAGGTTGGCGTCCTGGACGGCGGCCTTGCAGGGCCCGTCGAGGCGCGCCACGAGATCGCGCGTGAGCTGCTCGAAGGTCTTGCGGCTGATGGTGGTGGTCAGGTGCAGGGGGCCTTCGTCCGTCGCCGTGATGAAGGGCAGGGAGATCTCGGTCTCGGTGGCGGAGGAGAGCTCGCACTTGGCCTTCTCGGCGCCCTCCTTGAGGCGCTGCATGGCGACGGGATCGTCGCGCAGATCGATGCTGTTCTGCTCCTGGAAGTCCTCCAGCAGGTACTCCACCAGGCGGTTGTCGAAGTCCTCACCGCCGAGGAAGGTGTCGCCGTTGGTGGAGCGCACCTCGAACACGCCGTTGTCGAGCTCGAGCACAGAGACATCGAAGGTGCCGCCCCCGAGGTCGAACACGGCCACGCGCTCGTGCTGCTTGCGGTCGTAGCCGTAGGCCAGGATGGCGGCGGTGGGCTCGTTGATGATCCGCATGACCTCGAGCCCGGCGATTCGCCCCGCGTCTTTGGTGGCCTGGCGCTGGGCGTCGTTGAAGTAGGCCGGGACGGTGATGACCGCCTGCGAGACCGCCTCCCCCAGGTAGGCCTCGGCGGTGGACTTCATGGCGTCGAGCACGATGGCGCTGATCTCGGGCGGGCTGTACTCCCCGTCGTCGACACGGATCCAGGCGTCGCCCCTGTCGTTCTCGACGATCTCGAAGGGCAGCAGCTTCTGGGCATGCCGGACCTCCGGGTCCTGGCCGCGGCGCCCGATGAGGCGCTTGATCGCGAACAGCGTGCGGGTGGGGGTTGGTGACCGCCTGACGGCGCGCGATCTGGCCCACGAGGCGCACGCCGTCGTTGGTGAACGCGACCACGGAGGGGGTGGTCCGCGCGCCCTCCTCGTTGGGGATGACGAGGGGCTCGCCACCCTCGATGATGGCCACGCAGGAGTTGGTGGTCCCGAGGTCGATTCCGATCACCTTGCCGGTTGACATCGCTGCGGTCTCCAGGGGGCTTGGCTACTGGTCCAGGGGTTGCAAGAGTCTACATGAAGGCACCCCGCTGGATCGTCCAGCGGGGCGGTTCACTCCTCGTCGCCTGTGGATGCGCTCGGGAGGGCGTCGTCGATGGCGGGGGGCAGGACGCGCTCCCGCACGCGCAGAGGCGGCCCCGCGACGGACACCTGCGCGGCCCGCAACAGGCGGGCCTTGAGCGTGTAGCCCGCGCGAACCTCCTCGAGGACGTGGCCCTCCGCGATGCCGTCGGACGGCATGGTGAGGATGGCCTCGTGCACCGCCGGGTCGAAGCGGGTGCCGGGTGTGGCCTCGATCCGCTCGACCCCCAGGCGCTCGAGGCTGCGGACGAACTGGCTGGCCACCATCTCGACGCCAGGCACGAAGCGGTCGAGGTCGGTCTCCACATGCGAGAGGGCCAGCTGGAGGTTGTCGAGGATGGGGAGGAGCTCGCGGATGGTGGCTTCGGCCGCGATCTGGCGGGACTGTGCGACCTCGGTGCTGCCGCGACGCTGCAGGCGCGCGACCTCTTCTTCCAGGGCGAGGATGCGCGTGCGCAGGCTCCGCGCGAAGCGATCGAGACCTTCCCGCTGCTCCTCGGCTTCCTGGCGCGCGAGGTCCGCGAAGCGGGCACGGGCGCGGGCGGCCTGCAGCGCCTGGCGCTCCTGGTCGAGATCGGCGTTGGCCTGGGCCAGGCGAGCTTGCAGCGCGCGGCTCTTCTTGCGCAGGCGGGCCACGCGGTCCAGCTCCACCGGATCGGCGGTGATGGGACGCGGATCGAGGGCCTCGGCGGGCTTCGCTGGCCTGATGCCCGCGGGATCCGTGCGCTCCTCATCGTCAGGGCCGCGGGTCAGGCCGGGATCCGAGGCGGACTCGTCCTCGGCGAGATCCTCGGGGATGGCGAAGAGGGGGGCGCGCGCATGCCCGGCGGGGGCGGGGGGAGGGGAGGGGGGCGCCTCCGGCTCGATGGCGACGATGAGGTCGTCGGAGAGGGACTCGATGGTGATTTCTCCGCCCGCACCGGCCACCTCGGACCCGTCTTCCTCGGGCGTGATGTCGACCAGCACCTCGTCATCGTCGGCTGGGGCGGGCGCCGGCGGGGCAGCGCGCCGCTCGACCGCGGCGAGGGCCTCGTTGATGAGGTCGTCGTCGATCAGCAGGCTCGGACCCGAGGTGAGGTTGACCCGCTGGACTGGAGGGCGAGGCGGCAAGATCTCTCCATGGCGGGCTCTCGGCAGTCAACACCCGTCCCGTCGGGCGTTAACCCGGGAGTCGGATAGGGAACAGTCCCGATCCAGGCGTGGCGGCGGCACGGGCACGCCAGCGTGTTAGGCGCGGGTCCCTTTCGTGAAGGGGTGTGCAGAGTTGCTGACCGAAGAGCGGCTTCCTGGTGGCCTGGTCCTGGCGGTGGAGCCCCGCGGGCACGCGCCCGTCGTGGCGCTCTGGCTGCGCCTCGGGGTCGGTGCGCGGTACGAAGTGCCCGGCCAGGAGGGGGCCGCCCACTTCCTCGAGCACATGCTGTTCAAAGGATCCGCGCGGCTGGACGGCTCACCGGGCCTGCTGCCCGGAGAGATCGGGCAGCGCATGGACGCGCTCGGGGCCGATCTGAACGCCTGGACGAGCCACGACGAGACCGTGGTGCACTGCGTCCTGCCACGGCGCCACGCGCAGGAGGCCATCGCCCTGATGGGCGAGATGGTCTTCCGCACCAACATCGATCCCCGCGAGGTGGCGCGCGAGCGCGCGGTCATCCTGGAGGAGCTGAGCCAGGGGCGCGATGACCCCTCCCGGATGCTGGCCGAGGCCATGGCCCGGCGTATCTGGGGCCGCCATCCCTACGGCCGCCCGGTCCTCGGCACGCTTCCCTCCGTGCGCGGGCTCTCCGTCGCGGCGCTGGTGGCCTTCCACCAGCGCTGGTACCACCCCGAGAACGCCCACCTCGTGGCGGTGGGGGACATGGATCCCGCGGAGGTCCGCGCCGCGGCCCTGGCCCAGCTCGGGCGCCGACGGGCCGATCCGGGCGCCTGGGCCGGGGTGGGAAGCGCGCCGTGCCCCGAGCCGGGCCAGCGCGATCTCCGCTTCGTGCGCGTCGAGGGTGTCTTCGAGGAGCAGATCCTGGAGCTGGCCCTGCGCATCCCCGGCCACGGCCACCCGGACCTGCCGGCCCTGGACGTCCTCTGCTCCGTGCTGGGAGAGGGCGCCAGCGCCATCCTGCCGGCCCGCCTGCACACCGAGACCGGCGTGGCCCACAGCGCCTGGGCGGCCACCGAGGTGGGCCAGCAGGGGGGCATCCTGGTCTGCGGCGCCTCGCCCGCCGCCGACGCGCCCGATCCGTCCCTGGAGGCCCTGGGGCGCGAGCTGGCCGCGGTGCGCGACCAGGGCGTGCCCGTGGACGCCTTCCAGCGCGCCCGGGCCACCATCCTGGCGGACCGCGCCTACAGCGAGGAGACCGCCGAGGGGCGGGCGGCGACCCTCTCCTGGTACCTGGGGCACCACGGCTCCACCGACGCCGAGCGTGCGTACCGCGGCCGGATCGAGGCCCTGAGGCTGGCCGAGGTGGACGAGGCCGCGCGCCGCTACCTGCGCCTGGAGCGGGCCACGGTGGGCGTCATCGGGCAGCGCCAGGAGCTGGGGCGCGGCGACGCCGAGGCCCTGCTGCGCCCCACGACCCCCGCGATGGCTCCCACCCGCAGCCGGGCGTCCGCGCGGCGCGCCGCCAGCGAGGTGGTGCGCCGGGTCCACGCCTCCGGAGTGCGCGTGCTGATCGAGCCGCTGCCCGACGCCAGCGTGACCGCCCTGAGGGTGGTGGGCCTGGGTGGCAGCCTGCTGGAGACCCCCGCGACCGCCGGCCACGCCCGCGCCTGGGCCGACCTGCTGACCGAGGGGGCCGGACCCCTGGACACCGGCTCCTTCGCCCAGACCATCGAGGGGCTCTCGGGCTCCCTGGGTGGGTCGAGCTCGCTGTCGGTGGCCGGGCTGGCCGCGAGCTTCCCGTCGGAGCGCTTCTCCGCCGCCCTGCCCGTGCTGCTGCTGCCGCTCATCGCGCCTCGTTTCGACGAGGCCGCGGTCCGGCGCATCCGCAGCAGCATGGAGGACGAGGTGCGCACGCGGGGCGACTCGGGGGCCACGCTGGCCTGGGAGGCCCTGTTCGAGCTCGCCTTCCCGGGCCACCCCTACCGGCTCCCGCCCGGTGGCACCCCACACAGCGTGGAGGCCATCGACCCGGCGGCCATGCGGCGCTACCACCGCCGCTTCACGCGCGCCCGCAACCTGGTGGTGGCCGTCAGCGGCGCCGTGTCCCCCGCGGCGGTGATGCGGGCCATCGAGCCGATGCTGGCGGCCCTGGCCGGGGGCGAGGTCTCCCCTCCGGCCGAGGTCGGGGGGCTCGGACCACGCCGGCGGCGGCTCCTGAGAGGGGCCTGGTCCCAGGCCCAGCTCGTGGTGGGCTTCCCGGGGTGCGGCTTCCTGGAGCCGGACCGGCCCGCGCTCGACGTGCTGGCCACGATCCTGGGCTCCGCGGGCGGGCGCCTGTTCCTGCGCCTGCGGGAGGAGGCCGGCCTCTCCTACGACATCCAGGCCAGCCACCTGGCGGCGCTGCAGGGCGGGGTGCTCTCCTGCTCCATGGGCACGGCCCACGATCGCCTGCGAGAGGCCCGCCGGGCCCTGTGGCGCGCCGTGGACGAGCTGCGCCGCGACCCGCCGGGTCGGGACGAGCTCGACCGCGCCATCGCCTCCATGGTGGGCGCCTCGGCCCAGGACCTGCAGCGCACCTCGGTGTGCGCGCTGCGCATGGCGCAGGACGAACGCTTCGGCCTCGACGGCCGGCGCTACCGCCGCGCCATGGACGACGTCGCCGGCGTCACCCTGGACGAGGTGCTGGCCGTCCTGGACAAGTACATCCGGCGGGACCGGGCGCTGCAGGTGATCGCCACGCGATCCGCGCCGAACGGGCGGGGGTGAACCCAGCTCTAGGGCTTCTTTTTCCCCACCCGCTTGTCTCTCCCCCCGCCGCCGAAGTTCCCGAAGAGGTCGTCCAGGCTCTGGGGCTGCGGCCCGGGGCGCGGTGTCTCGGCCGGTGGCGCGGGGTTGGGCTCGACCTGCTCCGCGGGGGACGGCGTGGCGATGACGGGCAGGGGTCGGACCTTCGGGCCCGTGGCGGAGGTGGAGCGCATGCGGAAGCGGCCCGATCTCGACTTGGCCTCGACGGGCGGCGGCGCGACAGGCGGGAGGCTGCGACCGGCGGCGGGACCCAAGGGTTCGTCGGAGGGCGGCCTGCGCACGGCGGCGGCGGGCTTGGCCGCGGGCGGCCTGGGGGCGGCCTGGGGGATGCCGGTGGGTGGGGTCCAGACCGGGCCCGAGGAGGGCTTCTTGGGCTCCTTGACGCGCGCGTGGGGGGCGGGCTGGCGGCGCTCCTCGAAGCGCATCCCCACGGGCCCGATGCCGATGGGGCGATCCGAACTGTCGGGGTTCCAGGGGTCGGCGACCTCGCAGCGCTTGAAGATGCGCTCGCTGCAGCAGACCACGGGGGCGCGCTCCCAGCGGCGGGCACCGACCCGTTCGGCCAGCCCCTGGCCGGCCACGCGGCGCGGCGGGCGCTCGGTCAGGACCTCGTGCGCGCGACGCTCGTCGCGCTCCTCCACGCCCCCACCCGAGGCGTCGGGATCCAAGGGAGGGGCGCCGATCACCAGGCGCTACTCCTGGGAGCTGCGCAGCCCTTCCGGGCACTCGGGGATGGCGTTGACGGAGTAGTAGCCGAGCTCGTCGACCCAGTACTCGCCCTCCCAGGGCCACCAGACCCAGCCCTTGCGGATGCGCTCCTTGCGGATGACCTTGCGCTCCGCCTCGGCCAGCTTGCCGGTGGCGCTGGCCTGCTGGTACAGGCGGGTCTCGAACTGCAGCATGTCGAGCTTGGAGATCTCGACGTTGGTGAGCATCTCGCCCAGGGCCTCGGTGCGCGCCGCCAGACGCTCCGCGACGCGCGCGCCCTCCTGCTGGACGATGGCCGTACGGCGCTCCCGCAGCCAGCCCGAGACCTCCGCGACGAAGGGGTTGGCGGAGACGTTGCGCATGCGCGTGAGCTCGTCGTCGGCGTGGTGGACGGCGCCTACCGCGGCCTCGAGGCGGGCGTCGCCCTTCCAGGCGCGCATGACGGAGGGGGGCATGTCCCCGGGGGTGCCGGTGGCGAGGTAGCCCTCCGTGAGGGCGAAGGCGTCCTCGGGCCCCAGCCCCACCGTGGCGCCCTTCATGCCCTGGTAGAGCGGCTGGTAGTGGGCTTTGAAGAGGTCGATCTGCTTCGAGGCCTCGGGGAACTTGCACAGCAGGAAGAGGGCGTAGACGCGCAGCAGCTGCCCCTCGGGGTAGTACCAGTCGTCGAAGAAAGGAGAGCCGTGGGTGAACATCAGCGCGATGGCGCCGTTCATGTCGTCGATGCGGAAGTGGGCCCAGGCGCGCTCGAACTGGGCCTCGAGCCAGAAGTCGCTGTCGCGGCTGACCTTGGCGAAGTACTCGATGGCCCGTGGGAAGTTGTTGGCCGCGTAGAAGGTGCGGCCGATGTTCAGCAGCAGGGCCTCCTGGAAGCGACCGCCACGGCCGGTGCGGGAGGCGACGTCGTAGGCCTCCAGCAGGGGTTTCAGCGCCTCGTTGGGCTTGCCCTGCTGGTTGAGGACGACGCCTTCGAGCATCAGGGCGTCGGCGTGCACAGGGGAATCCTTCACGACGAGCTTCAGCAGCCCCAGGGTGAGCCCCAGCTTGCCCTGGCGGTAGTTCTCGCGGGCCGCCAGATACGCCATGCGCGAGCGGGTGAGCTTGTCCACGTCTCCGCCGACGTTCTGCGCGAACACCGGCTCGAGCACGGACACGTCGCCGACGCGATCCGCGAGGTTGAAGGCAGACTCGATGGCCTTGGGCGACCACGCGGACTGGGAATCGATCTCCAGGGAGCGGGTGTAGGCCATCAGCGCCCCGTAGGGCAGGTCGGACTTCACCAGGAGATCACCCAGCAGGGCGTAGGCCTCCGAGCGGAAGACATCGCGCGCCGGATCGTGCACGAGGGCCACCAGTGCGTCGGCCGCGCGGGCGGTCTGGCCGCGGGTGACCTCGGACTGGTAGTCCGCGAACGCGGCGGCGTGCTCTTCTTCCGTGGGCGCCACCTCGATGGCGATCTCCTCGGCGGAGGGCTTGATCTCTACCTTGTCCTTCTTGCCCGCCCAGACCTCGGGCGAGAAGCTCGCGCCCAGCAGCAGCAGCAGGGGGAACAGGCCGCGGCGCATGTCAGTGGCCCTTGCTGAAACGGGAGAGGCCGAGGGAGAGGGAGACGTTCTGCTTGACGGCCGTGGTGGCGGTGAGATCCCGGGACTCGAGGAAGACGTCGTCACGCAGCTCGAAGCGCCAGGCGGCACGCTTGCCGTGGAACACGCGCAGCCCGAGGCCGAGGGTGGCGCCCGGCGCGAAGGCCATGTCGTGGGTGGGCAGGACGCACTGCTCGACCGTGAGGCCCGCGCCGCCCAGGACGTAGAAGTCGTGGTGGTAGACCTTCTTTCCGCGCCAGTTGAGCTTGGCGTAGGCGGGCGCCCACTCTAGGGCCACGCTGGCCTGCCCCAGGAAGCGGTAGGCCTCGGCGGCGATGCCGTAGGCCGGGCCCTCGAGCTCGCGGTAGGCGCCGTTCTTGAAGCCCCAGCCCCCCGCCGCGCCGACCTCGAAGCCGATGGTCTCGCTGGTGTGGAAGGTGAAGGTGCCCCGCGCCAGCGGCGCGACGGTGTAGGCGTCGAAGGGCATGAGCCCGAGGTGCAGCCCGAGCTCGGAGCGCTTCTCCATGCTGTAGAGGCGCTTCTGGACCACGGAGATCTCGGAGTCGCGGAGCATGCCGAGATCGATGGGGGTGACCGTGTCCTGGGCTGCGGCCACGGAGGCGTGGAGGCCGAGCAGCGCCGGAAGGAGCGTCAACAGGGTGGTGCGGCTGCGCATCGACAGGGTTCCTCGTGGTGGGGAGATCGTGTTCGTGAAGCCGGAGAGCGCCTAGAAGGGGAGGCTGCGCGGGAGATCGGAGACGGGGCGGTAGTAGATCCGCACGTCGGCGTTGTAGTCGGGGACCTTGGTGCCGTGGAAGTAGACCGAGTTCTCGCCGGTCTCGTACGTCCAGCCGTCGCCGTAGATGGGCTCGCCCTCGGAGTCGATCTCGCAGTTCTCGACACAGGGGGACTGCTCGACCTGGACGTCGTCCACGTAGACGATGATGGTGCCTGGATCGGGGATGGACTGCAGCGGGAACTGGTTGAGCAGGGAGTTGAGCAGGTCGCCGAGGTCCTGGAGGTGGACCGAGAAGTCGGAGGCCTCGCAGTAGCTGGCGTTGTCCCCCGTGCAGGAGCCCCCGGGGGCCGTGCAGGCCTCGATGGAGGAGAAGAACCCGCCGGTGGCCTCGGCGGCGAGCTGGTAGCGGCGGGTGCCCCAGCTCGTGCCGCCGCCGGAATTGCAGTCGAAGCTGTGATCCTCGGGGTCGTAGTTCGGACCGACCACGGCGAAGGTGATGTCGTTGTCGAACTCTTCGAACAGATCGAGGTAGGGGGTGGGGTCGTCCTCGCCCTGGGCCATCAGGCGCGAGTTGTCGCCCTCGTCGGTGACGATGACCACGATGATGTTGGACTCGGGGCGGATGAAGCCGGCGTTGGTGCCCACGTCGGCCTGCGTGAACGGCGACCCGGTGTGATCGAAGCAGGCCGCGGGTGGATCCTCGGCGGCGCGACACAGGGCCAGCAGGGCGGACTCGAGGCCCTCCTCGTTGCCGGAGCCGCACTCCTTGGGCTGCCAGCCGGCGCCGCAGATGCAGTCGAGGTAGTCCCAGGAGACCTGGCCGCCCGGATCGTCGCCGCACTCGTAGTACGGATCGTAGGGGATGCAGTTGTCCGTCTGGGAGCCGGTGCACTCGCCCGGCCAGCAGGTGGTGTCGCAGAGGATGCTCTCGGTGAAGGCCGCGGCCACATCCTCGGTGTCTTCCTCGTTGATCACGGCGGGGACGGAGGTGAGGGTCCCCACCTCACCGGCCTCGATCACGTCGCCATCGCCGTCGGCGTCGTCGCGGGGATCGGCCGAGGTGGTGGTGATGGAGAGCTGGTAGTCGATGAAGCGCCCGCGCTGGGTGGTGTAGAGGACGTAGTTGTCCACCGCGTCGCCCAGGCCCTCGGTGGACACTCCGGTGCCCTCCTGGGGATCCACCAGGCGCTGGACGAAGGCGTTGAAGTTCAGGCCCAGCGAGCTGGCCTCGTCGTACATCGAGGCAGAGTTGTCGACGATGAAGAGGATGTCGGCCTCGTTCTGGAAAGAGGCCTGTTCGTACCCCGCCAGGCTGAAATACTCGTAGCGGTTGCAGCCCGAGATCAGCACGGCGGACAGGACGACGAAAGATGCGAGGGCACGCACGGCGTCGATTCCTCCGCGGGATGGGAGGGCAGTCTATGCGGCCCGAAGGCGCCAGCGCAAGTCAACCTTTGAACAACGTCGCCGCCGTGCCGAACAGGGTGTTAGCATGTCCGCGCGTCCGCTTGACCAGATCGCTGCGGTGGGCGCGCTGCGCCTTTCCTCGACAGCGTTGTCGTGACAAGGAGTCCTTCGTGGCCCAAACATCCGATTCCAGGGAGCAGCGGCAGGCCGAGCGCCTGCCCATCAGGATGCTGGTGGAGTACGAGTCGAGCGAGGACTTCCTCATCGACTACACCGCGAACATGTCCATCGGCGGTATGTTCATCCAGACCGGCAACCCCCTCCCCGTGGGCACGCGCTTCCGCCTGCGGTTCCGTATCCCCGGGCGCCCGGATCCGGTCGATACCGTGGGCGAGGTCTGCTGGGTGCTCACCCCCGAGGAGGCCGGCTGCATGCAGCCCGGCATGGGCGTGCGGTTCGAGGATCTCGCCGAGCCCGACCGCCTGGCGGTCGACCAGATGCTGGCGGCCTGGGAGTAGCTCCCGCGCGGTTCAAGGCTCGGCGGGGGCGGAGAGGCGCTCCAGGATGTCCTGGTAGGCCTCCCGGAGGTCGTCGCCGCGCGCCTCACGCGCGAGCCGCTCGATGGCGGGGACGGCCTCGGTCGCGCCCAGGTTGGCCAGGCCGTCCGCCGCGGTGAGGCGCACGAGGGGGTCGTCGTCCTCCAGCGCCCGCAGCAGGGGGACGACGGCATCGGAGGCCTTGGACTCGCCCAGCAGGCGGGTGGCTTCGGCCCGCAGGAAGGGGGAGGGGTCGGACATGGCCTGCACCAGCCCGCCGCGGGCTGTGGGCCCCCCGACGGCGCCCAGGGCGTGGATCGCCTCGGCGCGCACGGGCTCTTCGCCATCCCGCAGGGCGGGCAGCAGGCTGGTGGCGGCCGCGCCCGTGGGCTGCCGCGAGAGGGCGCGGATGGCCAGCACGCGGGTGCCGGGGTCTGGGTCCTGGACCAGGGCGGCCAGGGGCTCCAGGGAGGCTTCGTCTGCGAGCAGGGCCAGCGCGCCGATGGCGTGGTGGCGCAGCCGGCCGGTGCTCGCCCCCAGCAGCTCGAGCAGGGCCGGGACGGCGCGATGGTCGCCGAGCACGCCGAGGGCCTTGACGGCCTCGGGGCGCAGGCCCGGGTCGCCGCGCTGGGCGGAGTCCAGCAGCACCTGCAGCGCGCGCCAGTCGCCCGACTCGCCCAGGGCCTGGATGGCCCAGCGCATGTCCTCCGGGGAGCCGCCCTCGATCATGGACATGGCCGCGGTGAAGCCGTCAGGGCGGCTGGAGACCTCCGCGAGGGTGCGCGCGGCCCCCTCGGCCACCTCGCGCAGCGGGGGGGACTCCTCGCGGACGGCCGCCTTGATCAGCTCCTGGATGGCGGAGCGGTCGCCGCTGGAGGCCAGCGCCTCGTAGACCTCCCGGCGCACCGAGGGGGCGGGATCACGCACGGCCGCGAGCAGGGCGGGCACCGCGCCCGGCGCGTGGATGTGGCCGAGGGAGTGGGCCGCGTAGGCCCGCGCCGCCGCGGTGGGGCTGTCCGCCAGCATGGCCTCGAGCTCGGCCTCTTCGATGGCCACGCGCCCCAGGGCGTCCTGGATGGCGCGGCGCAGGTCGGGGGAGCTCTCCACCTCGAGCCGCGCGGCCAGGGTCTCCGCCGACGCGCGCCCACCCTGGGTGGCGATGGCGTGGACGGCTTCGAGCCGGAGCACCGGGTCGTCCGCGTCCAGCCGCTCGGGCCAGGGAGAGGCGGCGTCGGCCGCGAGCCCCAGCAGCAGCACCGCCGCGGCGGCGCACAGCCCCCGCACCCGCGGCGGTCGCACGGCCCGGAGGTGGGTCACTGCTGGTTCAGGGTCACCGAGGGAGCGTTCTTCACCACGGTCATGATGTTGTTGAAGGTGGTGGTGACCTGGCGGCGGATGCGCAGCCCGCGTTCCCGGTGGTAGCGCACCAGATCGTTCCAGATCTGGGGCAGGCGCACCACGACCTCTTCGTACTGCCGCCCCGCCACCAGCTCGGCCAGCTCCGCCAGGATGGGCGGCTGCTCGTCATCGGCGTAGCACTGGCGCAGCTCCTCGAGGATCTCGAGCAGCTGCTGATGGGTGGTGTCGATCTCGGGCTCGGCCTTGATGTCCTCGAAGTTCTCGTCGACCTGGGCGACCTGATCGACGATGACCTCTTCGACCTCCGTGGCATCGACCTGGACCCTGGCTCCCGGCGGGAGCTGGAGGTCCTCGGACTCGATGGGGGAGAGGGCTTCGGCCTGGACCTCGATCAGAGAGGGCTCCTCGTCGCACTCGACGGCACCGGCCTGGACCTCGATGACCTCCTGGGGCACCGCGGTGGCGACCCCGACCTTGAGGGCCGCAGAGTCGGTGTAGGTGTCGGGATCGTCGGTGCCCTCCTCGACGAGGAGGTCCACCTCGCCATCGTCGGCCTCCACAGCGTCGTCGGCCTCGACCAGCTCCAGGATCCCGTGCTCGCCGTCATCGGCCCCGCAGGCCTCGATGACGACGTCGGATCGTTCCTCGTCGTCGTCTTTCTCCTCCCCCTCTTCCTCTTCGCCGGACCCATCGAGGGGCTCGACCTCACGCTCGGCCAGATAGGCGGCCACGTTCCCGAGCAGCTCGTCGTACTCGGCGATGCTGAAGCCGCCCTTGATGGCGTTGGGGCCGGGCTCGTTGCGGCACTCGATGATCGGGATGCGGCCGACGGCCTTGGCGTCGATGTCGATCCGGGGGGCGACGAGGACGTCTGCGTCGATGCGGCAGGCACCCACAACGATCTGGCGGGAGGCCTGGACCGAGGTGGCGGTGATGCGCGGACCCGTCAGCCCGACGGTCTCGGCCCGTATGCTGCGCACAGAGACGGTGCCCTCGATGGTGACGCCGCCGCGTGGCGCCTCGACGCGGTCCAGCACGAAGTTGCCGCGCAGGGTGACGGAACCCTCCGCCGAGGCCACCCTGCCCATCCGGTCGCCGAGGGACTTGTCGAGGATGATGTCCCCCAGGTGTTCGACGGACATGCCGCGGTCCGTGAGGGTCAGGTTGACGCCGGCGGGGATGACGAAGGGCTGGTGCTTGGCCATGGATGCCTCGGTGAGCAAGGGGTGGGGCCGGCTGCCGTCCGCGCCCGGAGGGGACACCGCGGAGCCTGCGGGTTCACGCCCTGTTGCTATCCGTTTCCCGGCGAACCGGCAGCCCCTACCTGTTCCTGTCGCGGCGACCCTCGATCCGGCGGAGGCCCTCTTCGGCGGGGCCGTGGTGGGGCCGCAGGGCCAGGGCCGCGCGGAAGGCGTCCGCCGCGAGCGCGTCCTGCCCGAGGGCCTCGTAGGCGAGCCCCAGGTTGGTGTAGGCGGCGTAGTGGCGGGGTTGCAGCTCGATAGCCTGGGCCAGGCTGACCGCCGCTTCGGAGGCCATCCCCACCTGCAGGGCCACCGCGCCGAGATCGGCCCAGGCCCAGGGGTTGCAGGGGTCCAGGGTGAGGGCGGCGCGGTACTCGTCGATGGCGCGCTGCAGCTGCCCCGCCAGCACCGCGTCGTTCCCGGCGGCGTCCCTGCGCCGCGCCTCGGTGGCCAGGGCGTCGGCCACCTCGCAGGCCGCGCCGATGGGGGGCGCGGGCACATCGATGACGTAGGGGTGGTGGTCGCGCGGGGTGGTGGAGGGGTCGGCCGGCAGCGTGCTGCCGGCCTCGGTCTGGGTGACCACGGCCGCGCTGGGCGGCGGTGGCGGCCCCCCGCAGCATGCATCCAGGTGGGTCACCGGCGATGATCGATGGGCTTCGCCAGGCAGCGGCTCGGCCACCAGGGGATGGTCCCCCACCACCACGATCACGGCCTCGGAGCCTGGCGGGGCCGGCCCGGGGCGCGCGAGCTGGACCGCCGACATGGGGGCGCCGTCGCGACAGTCCACCATGCGCACGCGGCCCACGGCCTCGCGCTGGAAGCAGGCGCTCTCGGGGAAGGAGCATGCCTGGGTGAAGCAGTGGAACGCCATGGGCGGGGTGGTGGCCAGCAGCAGCTCGCCGGCCACGGGCAGCTGGGCCACGACCGCGGTGGCACCGGCCTCGAACCGGGCGCGCCCATCGCAGGACAGCGTCCACAGCCCCATGATGCGCCAGCCGCCGGCCTCGGGCGAGGCCGTGGCGCCGTCCCCGTAGAGCTTGAGATCCGTGCGGCAGCCCGCCAGCCCCCCCGCGCGGCAGCACGCGACGCACTCGTCCTGCCCGGCGCTGGAGACCGGGAGGAGGGCGAGCAGGGCGAGCAGGGGCAGGGTCACGAGGGGGTGCTAACCCTCTGACGCCAGGCACCGCCGGTACCACCCCTCGACCTCGGCGGCGTGCTGGTCAGGGGTCGGTGATCCCACCGGCGGCACCCGGCTGCGTCCCCGCCGGCATTCGGCCGCGAGGCAGGCCGCCAGGGTGCCGGGGGCCTCGGGTTCGAACAGCCGGGCTCCGGGCACCAGCTCGGGCACCCCGCCGCGCTGGCTGGCCACCACCCGCAGGCCAGCCGCGCGGGCCTCGCGGAGCACCAGGGGGCTGTTCTCCTCCCACAGCGAGGGCAGCACGAAGACGTCGGCCTCGTCCAGCACGGCCTGGACCTCGCCAGGCAGAAAGGGCGGATCGAGGCGGACACCGGGGATCTCCGCCGCGCGGCGCACCAGGCGGGCGGCGTAGCCTGGATCGAGGTCGCCGGGGGGCGCTGGCCCCACCAGGCGCAGGGTCGCCGCGCCGGCCGGGAGCCGCGCGAAGGCCTCCAGCAGCAGATGTGGCCCCTTGGTGGGGATCAGCGAACCGACGAACAGGAAACGCAGCGGGCCTTCACCCGGAGGGGGCGCGGGGCGGACATGGTGGACCAGCGGGAGATCAAGCAGGTCGATCCGGCCCGCAGGTATCCCCAGGCGCGCCGCGCGCGCGGCCAGATCCCGCGAGGGAGAGGCGATCCGCGCCACGCGCCCCAGCGCGTTGGCCACCAGGCGCTGGCGCAGGCGCACGCCATCCTCGAGGTGCGGGCGGCGCAGGCGACCCAGGCCCTCCCGCATGGCCACGCGCAGGCCCTCCGGTGGCTCGGGCAGGAGGCGGCGGGCGGCCGCGACCATCGGCGCCAGGGCCAACTGGCCGCCGACACAGCGCGCGCAGCGGGCGGGGGAGGGGCCCGGGCAGCGGCGCAGGGTGCGGTCCACGAGCTGTCCACGGGGGCAGAACAGCCAGTAGTCGTGCAGGGTCAGCAGCGGCAGGGCGCCGGCCGCGCGGGCCTGCTGCACCAGCCCCAGGGAGAGGTGGGTCAGGTGGTGGAAGTGCACCACCTGGGGGCGGATCTCCGCCAACCAGGTGCGGAAGACGTGCTCCACGTCCGGCCGCAGCAGGGTGTCCTCCCAGGAGCGCGGGTGGGGGAGGGGACCGCGCACCTGCACGCGATCGGCCCAGCGGCCGGGAGCGGCCGCCGCGCAGAAGACGTGCGCGCCCACACCCCGGGCCACCAGCGCTTCGTGCAGCGCCCGGACGTAGAGCTCGACCCCTCCGATGCGCTCGGGCGGCCAGCCGTGGGCCACCAGCACCACCCGGAGCGCGCCCGCCACCGCCCTCACTCCGCGACGATGTCGGACGCGAGGCGCCCCCCGGCGATGGCCTTGAGCTCCTCGCCGTAGGCGTTCGAGATGCGGGCCACGTGGTCCAGCGCCAGCCCGAAGACCTCGGCCTGCAGCCCCACCCCCGGCAGCGTGATGGCGAAGGTGAGGGTGTCGTCCTCGAAGATGAGGAAGGCGCCGAAGAGCACCTCGGTGTTGAGGCGCAGCACCCGGGTGACCAGCTCGAGGTTTGGGCGGAAGTCCTTGAGCAGGGTGGTGGCGATGCGCACCCAGGCGAGCTCCGAGGCCCAGAAGAGGCTCACCAGCACGGCCGTCCCGCCGTACCGGAACGCGTACGTGCCCTCGGCGAGGGGCTCGGGCGGCAGCCCGAGATCCACCAGCATGGCGGTGATCGCGTCTTCGATCTGCTCCAATCGTGCGCTGCTCATGTCGGGTCGCCTCCGGTCCGGACCGCGCTGCGCCAGGCAGCGCTCGCGCCACGGTATACCGCCTCGACGGCGGCGGCATGCTCATCGAGGCTGGGCGGGGGGCGGACCGCGAGGCGCGCGCGCTCCGCCGGATCGGTCATGCGGCGCAGGGCTGTGACCAGGGCGTCGATGGACCCGGGCTCGTAGAGCGCCCCATCGAGGCCATCCTGCACCAGCTCCGGGAGCCCGCCGATCCGCGGCGCGACCACCGGGCAGCCGGCTGCGCGCGCCTCCAGCACCACGAGCGGGGCGTTCTCGGGCCAGATGGAGCCCACCACCAGGGCGGCGGCCTGCCTGAGGGTGGCCGGGACGGCGGCCGGGGCGAGGGGCCCGGCCAGGGGCCAGCCCAGCCCGCGGGCGTAGGCCGGGTCCAGGGCCGGCTCGCCGTGGATCGCCAGGCCCGGGCCCTCGTCGGGGCCACCGAAGGCCACGCGGTAGGCCTGCACCACGAGGTGGGCGCCCTTGTGGGGCAGGAGGGAGCCGAGAAAGACGAGCGGCCCGCCGCCCACGTAGGGCCCCGTCCCGTCGAGGCCGGCGGGCACCGCCCGCACCTCCTCCAGGCCGTGGCGGCGCGCCTCGGCGGCGATGAAGGCCGACGGCGCCATGCGCGCGTCCAGGGCGTTCCAGGCGGCCGTGAGCGCCTTCCGGCGGGCGGTGACGGCCGCGACGCCCCCGGCGGCGGCGGGCGGACCTCGCAGACGGGCGCGCAGGGCGAGGGGCAGGGTGCGCCACAGGGCGTGGAGGCGGGCCGGCGGCAGCCACGGCGCGAGCCGCTCCGCCGCGCGCACCGCGGCGTGCTCCACCTTCCCAGGCAGGCGCGCCCAGGCGGCGTAGCAGGTGACGCAGACCGCGGGCTCGGGCGCGGGGCAGGGCTGGCCGTCGGGGCGCAGCATGGCGCCACCCGCCGGGCACCAGGGCCAGTGGTCGTGCAGGGTCCCCACGGCCGGCAGGTGGAAGCGCAGCCCCGAGGAGAGGAAGGCGAGGTGCTGCACGTGGATCACGTCGGGGCGCACGCGCGCGATCACCCTCGCCACCTCGGCTTCGAGGGCCGGATCGCGCTCGAGGTCCTCCAGCGGGCGGTGGGGCAGGTTGTTCACCAGGCGGGTGACGCCTCGGTCGCCCGGGATCGCCAGGATCGAGCCATGGACGTGCCCCGGGGCGCGCGTCGAGGCCAGCACGTGACAGGTCCAGCCCCGCCGCCCGAGGCCCTCCACCAGACGCTGCGTGGCGATCTCGGTGCCGGCGACCTCGCGGGGCGGGTAGCCGTGGACGATCTGCAGCACCCTCGGCACGGCAACCCTCGCGGCGCGGTGAGTGGAGCAGTATAACTGCGAGACACCCCGACACCGCCCACCATGACGCCCACCTCCCGCCCCGACCCGTCCGCCCCGCGCGATGCCCGGCCGCCCTCCCGTGTGCTGGTGGTGGACGACGAGGAGAGCCTGCGGCACATGCTCCGCCTGATCCTGGAGCGCGCCGGCTACGAGGCGATCACGGCCCAGGACGGCGAGGACGCCCTGCGGGTCCTGGAGCGGGAGCCCGACGTGTGGGTCGTCCTCTGCGATCTGCGCATGCCGCGCCTCGACGGCCTGGGCCTGCTCAGGGAGCTGCGCCGCCGCCACCCCGGCCTGCTGGTCATCATGATGAGCGCCTACGGCAGCACCGACACCGCCATCGAGGCCGTCAAGCAGGGGGCCTACGACTTCGTCTCCAAGCCCTTCCGCCCCGACGAGATCGTGATCACCCTGCGCAAGCTCGAGGAGCGGGAGCGGCTCGCGCGGGAGAACGAGCGCCTGCGGACGGAGATCGCCGAGCGGCGCGCCTCCGAGCGGTTGGTGGGGGCGGGCCAGGGCCTGCGCCCGGTGGTCGCGCTGGCGGCCAAGGTCGCCCTCGCGCCCGTCACGGTCCTGATCACCGGCGAGAGCGGCACGGGCAAGGAGGTCCTGGCCCGCGCCATCCACGCCTGGTCGCCCCGGGATCGGGAGCCCTTCGTGGCGGTCAACTGCGGCGCGATTCCCGAAGCCCTGCTGGAGAGCGAGCTGTTCGGCCATGAGCGCGGCGCCTTCACCGGCGCGGTCCGCCAGCACCCCGGGCTCTTCGAGCAGGCCCACGGGGGCACCCTCCTGCTGGACGAGATCGGCGAGATGCCCTCCGCGCTGCAGGTGAAGCTGCTGCGCGCGCTGGAGGAGCGCAGCGTCCGCCGGATCGGCGGCGCGGGGGACATCCCGGTGGATGTCCGGATCATCGCGGCCACCGCGCGGGAGCTGCCCGAGCTCGTGGCGGCGGGACGCTTCCGGGAGGATCTCTACTACCGCCTCAACGTGGTGCGGCTGCAGCTCCCACCCCTCAGGGAGCGGCCGGAGGACATCCATCTGTTGGTGGAGCACTTCCTCGATCTGCACGCGCGCCGCCAGGGGCGCCCCCCTCCACGCATCTCGGCCGAAGCCCTGCAGGTGCTCGAGGCCTGCGAGTGGCCTGGAAACGTGCGGCAGCTGGAGAACGCCTGCGAGCGTGCGGTGCTCCTGGCGGAGGGCGGCGTGGTGCGACCCGCCGATCTGCCCCCGGAGCTCAGCGCGGAGGTGGGGGCCAGCTGGGGCGGCGCCGAGCTGGCCGACGGCGACCTCTCCATCAAGCGCCACCAGGCCATCATGGAGCGCGAGCTGATCGCGCGGGCCATGGCCCGCACGGGCGGCAACCGCAGCCAGGCGGCCCGCCTGCTGGAGATCTCCTACAAGGCCATCGTCTACAAGATCCGGGACTACGGGCTCGAGGAAGGATGAGGCTCGCTGGGCTGGTGGCGATGCTGGCGCTCGTCGCGTGCGGGACCGAGCATCGGCGCGGCCGCGCCCGGGCGGCCTTGCAGGAGATGGACCTGCCCCGTGCCGAGCGCCTCTACCGGGACCTGGCGGCCCAGCGCCCCGACGATCTGGACGCCCTCTACGGGCTCGGCTGGACCTACCACCTCGCGGGTGAACAGGAGCAGGCCCGCGCCACCTTCGAGCGCTGCCTGTCGGTCGCCCCCGAGGCGCCCGACTGCTTGAAGGGCCTCGGCTCGGTCGCCCTGGCGGATGGCAACCTCGAGGTCGCCCAGCAGCGCTTCGAGCAGGCCCTGCAGCGCGCCCCACAGGACCCAGCCATCCGCAACAGCCTGGCGCTGTTGCAGCTGCGCGCTGGGCGGCTGGAGGCGGCCATGACGCTGTACGACCAGCTGTGCGTCGAGGTCCCGGGCGAACCAGCCTACGCCATCGGGCGGGCCGAGGTGTGGCTGCGGCTCGAGCGTCACGAAGAAGCCCTCGCCGAGGTGGACCGCGCCCTGGCCCTCCCTCACCTGGGGCCGCGCCAGGAGGCCCTCGCCCTGACCCTGCGGGTGCGCGTCCTGCTGGCCAGCACCGCGGGGCGGCTGGACGAGACGCGCTGCGCCGAGACCGCGCCCCCCGTCCTGGCCTGGCTCGATCAGGCAGAGGCGGACGCCGAGCGCGCCCGCGGGCTGGGGCTGGACTACGACGAGCCCATGAGCGTGATCCGCCAGATCCGGGTTCGACGCCGCGCCATCCGGCGTGCCTGCCCCGGGTTGCCCCAGCCTCCGGGATAGGAATACTTTTCCTACGACTGGGAACAATGTGCCTATCTGTACGCGGAAGTGGGCCTGCCATCGTCGCGACGGATGCGGCACGAAACTTGCATTTCAGATATTGAACAGCTGCGTCGGTCCCTGCCACCTCTCATGATCCCTGGCCTCCGCCATCTCCCACCGCCCCCTCGACGCCCGCGCCGCGCGGGTGGCTTCACGCTGATCGAGCTCGCCATCGTGATCGCCATCCTCGGGATCATCTCGGCGATCTCCTGGGGTAGCATGCGCCGGCTCCTGCCCCGGTACCGGCTGGTGCGGGCCGCCAACGGGCTCGCCTCGGACATCGCCGATCTGCGGATGGTGGCCATCGACACGAACTGCGAGACGCGCATCCTCGTGGAGCTGGAGGACCCGGATCCGGCGGATCTCACGGCCTACGGTGGCTCCTGGCGCCTGCAGGCCGGCAACGCCTCCATCAACAGCACGCGCTGGGAGGATCTCCCTGTGGACGCCATCGATGATCGCTCCGACGACGATCACGGCGAAAACCCCCTGGATCTCGGCCCGGGCGGCAACCGCGAGGCCCGGCAGGTGGGCCTGACCCTGCAGGGCACCCTGGTCGGTCCGGGCACCGGCAACGGAGATGCGGTGGTGTTCACCCCGCGTGGGTGGGTGGCGAACCCGAACGGCGACTTCGACAGCGCCGGCTACATCACGCTGGATCTCACCAACAAGGAGGCCCTGGCCAAAGGCGTCGAGGACATCCTGAGCGTCCGGATCGCGCGCTCGGGGTACGTGAGGATACAGGCATCCATGGGTTCTTCATCGGAAGCATCGGTCGGCACCGCGCGGAGCAGCAGCCATGGGTCGTGATCGCCGCCGCAGGTACCTCGGCACGAGGGGCTTCACCCTCGTGGAGGTGCTCATCGCGACCGCGCTGCTGGGCTTCTCCCTGGTCGTGATGTTCGGCTTCCACGCCCAGGCCGCGCGCTCCAACGCGGAGGCCCGCAAGATCACGGCCTGCACCTACCTCGCCCAGGCGCGGCTGGAGCAGCTGCTGGCCCTCACCTGGACCCAGGTCAGTCGTCCCGACGAGCTCGACGGCCCCACCGGCGACTCCACCACCACCAGCGATCCCTGGGCCGACCTCCTCCACGAAGACCCCGTCCGCCCGTGGGTCAACGCGGGCAACACCGACGACACCGCGTTGGGTGAGCTCATCTACCGCGTGACCTGGGCGGTGGAGGAGATGGACTCGGAGCCCACCTGGCTGCGCCTGCGGGTGCGCTGTACCTACTACGACCAGCGCTTCACGACCTGGCGCGGGACCACCATCTCCTCCTTCCGCTACAGGGACGACTGATGCCACGCTCGCTGCCATTTCGCAGGGTCTCGCCCCCCGGCCGCGGCCGCCGCGGCGTCACCCTCATCGAGCTGGCCATCGCCATCACCCTGGCCTCCGTCATCGTGGCCGGCCTCTACCAGCTGTTCATCGCCCAGTCCCGCCAGCTGCAGTTCCTCGATCTGCAGGCCGAGATGAACCAGAACCTGCGCTTCGCCACCGACATCCTCTCCCGCACCATCCGGCAGGCCGGCCTAGGCACCGCCGCGGGCACCGCGGGCCCGCTGGGCAACGGAGGGTCCGTCAACGACGTCCTCAGCCCCCTCATCGGCCACGATGACGTCGGTGAGTACGGCGCCGACGCGATCACCGTGGTGCACCAGGATCCATCCCTCACCCTGTTCACCAGCACGATGGACACCTACCCGGGCGACACCGACCACCTGACCTTCAACCTCGACGAGTACCGCCATCGCGCCAAGCTCGGCCAGTACTCCTCCGGGGAGTACCTGCTGTGCTCCGACTTCGCCAACCCCCTGGGGATGGCCTCGTACCTCTGGACCATCACCTCCATCGATCTGTCCGACCCCGACTACGGCATCATCAACCTCGGCTCCAACGGCGCCTACACCGACTACACCTCGGCCATGCCGAGCACCCGGAACCTCCCGCTGGTGATGTCGTGCTCCAAGGGCGAGATCGTCACCTTCTACATCGACGACCTGGAGGACGGCAGCGGCCCCGGCTCGGAGGCCCACCCTGTCCTGATGATGGACCTCGACTTCGACTTCCCCAGCGTCTCCGACAACGACGACATCCCGCTGGTGGACGACATCGAGGACATCCAGTTCCAGTACTGCCTCCAGGACAGCGGCGGCAGCCCCTGCACCGACGATGGCTCCTGGAACACGACGCTGTCCACCAGTGAGTGGCCCTGGATGGTCCGGGTGTCGGTGGTCGCTCGCAGCCGTCGCGACGACCCCATCGGCCGCTTCGAGAGCACCCGCCCGGATCTGGCGGGGAACACCCATGACGGCACCGTGGACCACTACTACCGTCAGCTGATCCAGACCGACGTCACCCTGCGCAACATGCGCTTCTACTCCAACGCCTTCCAGGATTCGCCATGACCCATCCACTCCGGAACGGGCCCCCGTGGCGCGGCGAGCGTGGCTACGTCCTGCTCATTGCGCTCATCCTGATGGCCATCCTCTCGGTGATCGGGGCCACCTCTCTCTCCATCGCGGGGGTCGATCAGCGCATCGCGGCCCACAACCGCAAACACCTGATGATCGTGAACTCCGCCGACGCCGGCACGGTCCATGCCCGCCACCTCCTCGAGACCACCGACCCGCCCCACGAGTGGGACGACTCCGGCGATGTCTACGCCTTCGTGGAGGAGTCCGCCGGTGAGGCGGAGTTCGGCGGCATCGCCTACACCCACAACCTCGGTGTCTACCGGGTCGAGACCATCTACGAGCGCTGCTCGAACCCGCCCCCCGGCTACTCCACCGAGGAGGGCTCCCAGAAGTTCCGGTCCGACTACTGGCGCGTGTCGTCCACGGCCTCCATGCAGGACTCCTCCTACACCCTGGTGAACGAGACCACCGCCACGGTCATGGCGACGGTGCGCAAGGTGCACCGGGGAGCGTGCAAGTGATGTGGTTCCACCCCCGCCCCCTCCTGGCGCGCGCGCTCCCCAGGGGCGCGACGCTGCTGCTGCTCCTCTCGGCCGGCCACGCCCTCGCCGACTCCTCCTCGTCCGGCGAGGAGTACCTGGCCACCGACGAGGCCACCGAGCCCAACGTCCTCTTCCTCATCGATCTGTCGTCCTCCATGGACGACCCCTGTCCGGTGGCGCCCGACTGCTACCTCGACGAGGCGCACGTCGAAGCCTGCCCGCTCACCACGGATCCCTGCATCGAGGACGTCGCCGACGCCATCGGCCAGATCGCCCAGCACTACGACTGGGTGCGGTACGGCCTCGCCGGGACCCATGACGAGTCCCACGACACCTTCCTCCCCCTGGTCCCGCTCGGCTCCTCCGTCACCGACCTCAGCACGGCGTTGGCGACCGTGAGCACCTCCAGCACCGACACGCGCAACTTCGCCGAATCCCTGGCCGGCCTCGCCGAGGAATACTTCAAGAACACCGCCACCGGCAGCAGCGATCCCTGGGACGACGCGCCCATCGAGTACTCCTGCCAGGAGAACCACGTCGTCATCATCACCGTCCAGCGGCCGACCGATGACGACAACCCCGACTCGGGCTCGGTCTACAGCTTCGACCCTTCCGAGCTCGACATCCAGTGCACCGAGGATGCGGTCACCACCGGCTCCGGTCTTGACGAGCAGTGCCTGCTGGACAACGTGGCGCGCTCCGTCTGGGCGACCGACCTGCGCACCGATCTGGACGACACCCAGAACATCGTCGTCCACATCCTCCTCATCGGGGCGGACACCTCCACCGTGGCCAACACCCTCTACGGCAACACCCACGACGTGCAGGACGGGGAGGGCTACTGGACCATCGTCGGAAGCTCCGACTTCCTGCTCTCGGGGATCGCCGCCACCCTGGGCGACATCCGCGCCGGGCGCCACAGCCGCTCCACGCCCGTGCTCAGCGCCAACGGCGACTACCTCCTGTACTCCTTCTACGAGATCGACGGCTCGAACCCCCTGGGCGAGGGGCACCTCAGGGCCTACACCATCAACGACGACCCGGCCGATATCGACTACGGCCAGATCGAGCTGTACCCCGAAGATGCCGACCACCCCGAGGAGTTCGGGGGCGCCTACTGGGACGCCGGCGTGCTGCTGCAGAGCCGCCCCGTGTCCGCCGGCGAGTCCCAGGACAACGACATGGACGGCAACCTCGCCCGCGACATCTACACCTTCGTGGACGAGCTGGCCGACGCCCCGAGCTTCAGCACCGCCGTCACAGACGACCGCCGGATGTCCTTCGACTACTACTTCGTCGACGCCGTCGCCAGCGACGCGGGGGGCACCTACCTGGAGTACTTCCTCGACACCACGAACCTCCTCTACAACTTCGAAGACAGCGACTCGGTCGTCGACTCCGACGATCTGCAGGCCGTGGTGGACTTCGCCCGCGGCTACCGCTACTCCACCTTCCGCTACAGCGACATCGAGCGCGGCACCTGGAAGCTCGGCGACTCGCCCCACTCCACCCCGGTGGTGGTCGAGCCGCGCAACGACGCTTTCTCGGTGGACCCCACCTACCGCACCTTCCTCGACACCCTCGAGAACGACTCCTCCGTCCCGTCCATGGTCTACATGGCCGCGAATGACGGCATGCTCCACGCCTTCTTCCTCGAGGACAACATCGGCACGAGCCACAGCGAGGAGGGCGAGGAGGCCTGGGCCTGGATACCCAGCTACCTGCTCTACTGGGATCACGAGTCCCGCTACGGGATCACCTGGCCCGGCCGCCTCATCGACCAGATGCTCTACGGGCGCACCTTCCTGATGGACGGCACCCCCGTGGTGGAGGATGTCTGGCTCGACAACCCCGCCGGCACCCCCTACTCCGAGAACGTCGGGGTGCGCGAGTGCGACGCCGAGCACATCACCAGCGCCGCCGATCTCGCGGCCTACTGCGAGTGGCATCGCGTGCTCGTGGTCCAGCAGGGGCAGGGCGGCCCGTCCACCCTGGCCCTCGACATCACCGATCCGATGGAGCCGCACTACCTCTGGGAGCAGATCGACCTCTGGGACGGCGCGGGCGCGAACGAGTACTACGCGACGGGCTACACCGTGGGGGCGCCCGATCATCACCAAGGTGTACGACGACCGCGACAGCTCCGATCCCACCTTCCGCTGGGTGGCCATCTGGGGCTCGGGCCGGGCCGTCCCCTCCGGCACCAGCGTCGACTACTACCAGCGCGTCGAGCCCAACCTCTACATGTGGAGCATCGGCGACGACTACTTCGGCACCTACGATCCCTCCGGGCTCTCCCACAGCTCCGCCACCTGGGTCAACTCCCCTTCGGGGCTGCGGATGGACGGCGGCGGCAACAACGGCCACCCCGAGGACGACTTCATCAACAAGCTGATGATGAACGCGGGCGGCGTCGGCTTCAGCGACTCGGACTGGCACTTCGAGCACGGCTACATCGCCGCCACCCCGGCCGTGGTCGATGCCGACAACGACGGCGACGCCGACGTGGTGTACTTCCCGGTCACCACCACCTACGGCAGCCTCTACGACAGCCCCACCCCGCGGCCCTACTACACGCCCGAGGACCAGATCCCCGACGTGGACTACAAGGATCCGGGCGACACCTGGATCTGGAAGGCCAGGATCGACATCGGCGACGGCACCGCGGGGCTGGACGTGGACATCGACTGGTGCTCCTCGGCCTTCTTCGACATGGACTCCGTCCTGGGCACCCTCCCCGGCGTCACCCGCACCCGCCCGCCGGTCTACTACGCCATCACCACCTCCTGGATGCGCGACGGCACGCTGGGCCTGTACTGGGGCACCGGCTCCCCCTACGAGCGCTACACGGGCGACAACGGGTACTTCTTCGCCGTGAAGGACGAGACCCCGCTGCTCTGCTCCGAGGCCACCGGGATCACCTGCGATGGCCTGCCGGGGTACATGGAGCTCGATGCCGGAGAAGGCCTCACCGCCGATCCCATCGTCTGGTCGGGGGTGGTCTTCTTCAGCACCTACACCCCGAACTCCACGGATCGCTGCTCCGCGGGCCAGGGGCGGGTCTACGGCCTGTGGTACGAGGACTGCAGCCCCGCGGTGGACTGGGACGGCGACGGCACGGAGGAGTCCTCGACCGAGGTCGACGGCTACCCCTCCCAGGTGGCCATCAGCGACGAGGGCACCATCTTCATCGGCACCTCGGACTACGACCAGTACGATCAGGGCATCATGCAGGTGTCCCTGTCCTCCGATCCGCTCATGCTCACGCAGACCATGAGCTGGATGGAGGTCTTCTGACCTACTCGATGGCGGGGACCTCGCACCAGGTGTCGTAGTCGTCGATGCTGCCGTCGGAGAAGACCGCCTCGCCGCCGTAGGTGTGGGCCAGGGCCCACAGCTTGGCCAGGCCCCACTCGGGCATGGTGATGGTGTGGCCCTGCTCGTGGCGGCAGCGCCAGAGGTAGTGGCCGTCCTGGAGCAGGTGGGCCTGCAGGGTATCGGTGGCCGCCTGGAAGTCCACCATGATGAAGCCCTGCGGCCAGCCGTCCTGGTCGCCGCCGGACACCAGCAGCGCCGGCATGGTGTTGGCGGAGGTGCCGTAGGCCGCGATGGGTTCGTCTGAGACGTAGGAGAAGTCCACGTCGGAGCCACCCGACATCTCCACGAAGGCCGCCAGGGTGTCACCCCGCTCGCGGGCCAGGACGGTGGTGAACAGCGCGCCGCCCGAGAACCCCATGGCCGAGACCCGACAGATGTCCGCGTCCAGGTTCTCCACCACGCAGGTGCGCAGGTCATCGTACAGGAGCAGGTCGAGGTCGTCCTCGTCCCAGACCTGCCACATGTGGAAGGTCTGGCCGAAGTAGGTCATGGTGCGAGACTGGGGCAGCACGAAGATGACGCCCTCGGCGTCGGCCGTGGCCTGCAGGTTCAGGCCGTCGGCCAGGTAGCCGGTGGGCTCGGGGCTGGTGCCCACCAGCCCGTGGAAGAAGAAGACCACGGGCATCCCGGGCGTGGGCTCCGACGGGATGATCACGGTGGCGGTGCGTTCGATACCCCCCGACTGGAAGGTGCCGATACCGCTCGCCGACAGATCGGGGCAGGCGCCGTTCGTGAGGGTCGTCAGGGGGGCAGGGGAGGGGAGGCTGTCCTCCTGGCCCGAGTCGGCCGTGTCCTCCCCCTTGGGTTCGTTCTTCTCCTCCTCTCCGCAGGCGACGAGCAGGGAGAGCAGCAGGGTGGTCTCGATACGCATGGAGCCTCCGGGGTCGATGGATTCCCCTACCAGACCAGTCGCCCCCGCGCGAGCCCCGCGGTGCGTTCAGGGAGCGCTGCCTGCCCCCGGCGCGCCCGTTTGCTCCGCCGCGGCGAGCAGGGCTTCGGCCTGCCGCAGGTTCACCCGGGCCGCCTCGTTCCCCGGATCACGCTCCAGGACGGCCTGGAAGGCCTCCACGGCCTGGCGGTAGTCGCCCCGCTGGGCGAAGATCAGGCCGAGCGCGCCGCGCGCCATGAAGAACCCCGGATCCAGCAGGATGGCCTGGTAGAAGGCCGCCTCGGCCCGTCGCCGATCGCCCACCTCCAGCAGGCAGCGCCCGTCCAGGAACCAGTGGTAGGCCGAGGGCTCGATCCGCAGCGCGAGCTCGGCCTGCGCCAGGGCCAAGGCTGGCCGCCCCTGTTGCAGGAACACCTCGGCCAGGGCCGCCTGGGGCGCGGCCTCCTCGCGCGGCGCGAGGCCCGCGGCGCGGCGCAGGGCGTCCTCGGCCTCCCCCGCCCGGCCGAGGCGCAGCAACAGCACGCCCAGGTTCTGGTGGGCGGTCCAGTCCTGGGGGGTGATCTCGGTCGCGCGGCGCAGGGCCCGCTCGGCCGCGGTGTCGTCCCCACGGGCGGAGGCCATGCGCGCCAACCCGTCGAGCAGCGCGGTGTCATCGGGGCTCAGGGCCAGGGCTTGCTCGTACTGGTGCTCCGCCTTGCGGACCTCGCCGCGGGCCTCGTAGACCAGCCCCAGCAGCCGGAGCGGGGTGATCGCCCGGGGGTGGATCAGGCGCGCCAGCACCAGCTCGTCGATGGCGAGCTGCCAGGCGCGGCTGGTGGGCCCCTGGGTGCGGGCCTGGTCCATGTGGCGGGTGGCGCTGGCGATGTGGGGTGCGATGAGGGTGTCCAGGGCGCGGGTGTCGTCGGAGACCGCCCGCATGGCCTGGGCCTCCGCCAGCAGCGCGCTCGGATCGCCGCGGGAGGCTTCGGACAACAACGCCAGGAAGTGCCGCGCGCCCTCGAAGCGGCGCCCGAGGACCGCCGCCAGGTCTGAGGAGGCGCCGAGGTCCCAGGTCTCCTCCGGGCTGCCCACGGTGCCCTCGAGCACTCCCAGGTTGGTGGGCGCCGCGGGCAGCCTCCCCCCCGGCAGGCGGTCTTCGGGCCAGCGCCGTCGGGCAGGGCCCTGCTGCGCCCAGGTGGCCAGGCGGGCGGCGGGCATGACGCAGCGGTCGGCCACCTGCAGCGGCCCTTCGACCGGATCTTCCCCAGGGCGAGCGCTGCCCAGGCGCGCCTCGAGGCGCGCCCAGGAGGGCAGCTTTGGACCCATGAGGCCCAGGAGGATCAAGTGGTCGGCGCCGCTGGGCGGCAGACAGGCCGCGCCCCTGGGGAAGGCGGCCGCGAAGGCGCCCAGGAGGGCCCGCAGCTCCGCCGGAGCCAGCCCGCTCACCTCGATCAGGCCCACGTAGGCACCCTCGTCAGCCAGGTGTCGCCGGACCTCCGCGAAGAAGGAGCCCCCCGGGAGACGCCCGCCGGCGTCGGTCCAGGGGCGCAGGGTGACGGAGAGGATGCCGTCCTGGGGCCTGGTGGACGCCAGCGCCCACGCGCCCGTCGTCCCCACCAGCTGCACGCCCGGCGACAGCAGGCGCGCGCGCAGCGCGTCGTCGCCCGCGGTCCAGGCTTGCAGCAGCGCGGGGTGGGGGATGGCGGCGAACACGGCTCCCGCGCGCTGACCGGCCAGGGTGGCCGTGGCGAGGCCAGGTCGTCCCCGAGCACGAGCAGACGCCGTGTCTGCGGAGCCGTCAGGGCCAACAGGCGGGCCGCGGCCATGGTGGCCTCGGCGGCGCGCCCCGTGCCGCGCAGGGGTACGCCATCGACGTCCGCCACCGGGGTGCTGGTCGCGGTGCGCAGCGCCCAGGTGCCGTCGGGGCCGATGTGGCGGGTGGACCAGCGCGCCTCGTCCCGCTGCGCGGCCCAGGTGGCCGGGCTCACGACGCCCGCCAGGACGGTGCCCCACCCCGAGACGATGGCGCGATCCTCCACCGCCGGGAGGCACCAGGCACCGAGGGCTACCAGCGAGGCCATCAGCAGCCCCCCCAGGCGCGCCGGGCGGGCCGAGGCGAGCAGCAGCGCGCCCACGCCGGTGACCAGCCCCGCGATCACCATCAACAGAGGGCCGCGGGAGCCGAGGTGGACCGCGATGGGGATCGCGGCGCCTACGGCCGCCAGGAGCGAAGCGTCGATCTCCCAGCGGCGCCGCGCCGCGGGGGTCGCGAGCCCGAAGAGGAACGCGGCCAGGGCAGGCGGCGCGAAGAGGGCGAGATCGAGCACGGCCCACGGCGGGTACGCCTCCAGCGCGGCGGGCAGCCGCGGCTGGAGCCAGGGCACGGCCAGAGACAGCAGCGCCCCGGTCGAGAGCAGAGCCAGGGCCCCGACCGCGGCCGCCGACCACGCGCCGCCGGGGCGGCGAGCGGCGAGCCAGCGGCCCAGGAAGAACCCTGATGCGCCACCTGAGGCTGCGAGGATACCGCCGGTTGGCGTGGGATCCAGGCCGCCCCTCAGGTAGAGCCAGAGGGTCGCGGAGGCCCAGGCCGCGCCCGCCGCGCTCGCTACGGTCCAGGGCCCGGCCGGGGAGCTCTCCTCCCCATGCGTGGCGCCGGGCCGCCGCCGATCGAGCAGGAGGGTGATCACCAGGCTCGCCGGCAGGATCGCCCACGCGGGCGACAGCCAGCCTGCCATGAACCCCGCGGTGATCCAGAGGGGGCGCGCGCGCTGCGGCGCCGGGGGGGGGGCCGAGGGCCGCCAGCAGCGCGGTCACTCCCAGGAGGTGCAGGGCGAGCACCACGCGCAGGCCGTCCATGGCGGCGAGCCCCATCATCCGCGTGGCCCAGCCGCCGGTGTGGATCAGCCCTCCGGGCCACGCCAGCAGGACCACGGCCGCGACGCCCAGCGCCCAGCGGGAAGGTGCGTGCCGGGGGCGCCGAAGCACCGCGGCGACGGCTGCGCCGAGCATGACGGAGCCTCCGGCCCAGGCCAGCCCCGCGGGCGCCCCGTCGGCGAGGACCGGCACCCAGGCGAGGGAGGCCCCCAGGACCACCCCGAATCCGCGAGGAAGGACCGGGACGCGGCATCTGGAGCCGTCTAGGCGCGGGGGTGGCGGGCGCTCGCGGACGCTCCAGTTCATGACGGTTCTGTCCTGAGGCCATTGACCACCGGGGGCGAACCCTGGTAGATACCGGCACCGTGAGTCTGAGGTACCCCCAGCTTCTATCCACCGCCGCCCACGAGCACATCGTTGCCCGACCACGCCCCGCCGTTCCTTTTCGCCACCCCCTGCTTGTGCTATTTGCGGTATACTCCTGCGAAGTCCCATCCAGGCTGGCCTGCTGATCCAGGAACGCTGCCCCACTGCCCCGCTCGAGCCCACTCGGAATCTCCCTGAAATGGCCTTACTCTCTCGACAAAAGAACGCTATCGGGCTCGATATCGGATCGAGCGCGGTGAAGGTCCTCGAGCTGGAGCAGACCAAGTCCGGGTCGTACCGGCTGCTGCATTTCGGGATGACGCACCTTCCACCCGAGGCGATCGTCGACGGCGCGGTGATGAACACCGCCGCGGTGGTCGATGCGATCCGCGAGCTGATCCAGCGCCACAAGATCAAGAGCCGCGATGTCGTCGCGTCCGTCTCGGGCCACTCCGTCATCATCAAGCGCATCAACCTCCCCGTGATGACCGCCGAAGAGCTCGACGAGTCCATCCAGTGGGAAGCCGAGCAGTACATCCCGTTCGACGTCAACGACGTGAACATCGATGTCCAGATCCTCGACGCCGCGGGAGATGAGGCCGGCCAGATGGAGGTCCTGCTGGTGGCCGCCCGCAAGGAGCTGGTCAACGAGTATGTCTCCCTCATCCAGGAGGCTGGCCTGGCCGCGTCCATCATCGATGTCGACGCGTTCGCCGTCGCCAACGCCTTCGAGCTCTCCTACAAGCAGCCGCTGGGCACCATCGCGCTCATCAACGTCGGCTCCAGCACCACCAACATCATCGTGCTGCGGGAGGGCACCACCGCCTTCACACGTGACATCAGCATGGGCGGGCGTCAGGTCACCGAGGAGATCCAGCGCACCCTCAACATCTCCTTCGAAGAAGCTGAGGCCATGAAGATCGGGCGCGACGAGCAGGACGCCTCCGCGGTGGTGCCTGAGGAGATCGAGCGCGTCATCCGCGGTGTGTCCGAGTCCATCGCCACCGAGATCCACCGCTCCCTCGACTTCTACCTCTCCACCGCCGCCGGCGAGGGGTTGTCGCGGATCTTCCTCTCGGGCGGGGGCGCGCTCACGCCGGGGCTCGGGCCCGCCTTGAGCAAGATCACCCAGACCCCCATCGAGACCATCGACCCCTTCCGCGCCATCGAGATCGATGAGCGGACCTTCAACCCGCGCTTCCTGCAGGATGCGGCCTCCCAGGCCGCGGTCGTGGTGGGGCTTGCGCTGCGGAGGCCGGGCGACAGATGATTCGTATCAACCTGCTCCCCGTCAGGACCAGCCGCCGGCTCGAGGCGGTCAAGCAGGAGCTCATCCTCGGCGGCATCGGCGTGGGCCTGCTCGTGGTCCTCTGCGCCGTCGCGTTCATGTTCCAGTCGGCCAAGGCCAACGAGCTGCGGCGCGAGAACTCCCGGCTCCAGACCGATCTGGACAACCTCCGCCTGATCGTGGCGCGCGTGGACGAGGTCGAGAAGATCAACGACGAGCTGCGCCGGAAGCTGTCGGTCATCGGAAACCTGCAGGCTTCCAAGACGGGCCCCGTGCACATCCTCGACGAGCTCTCGGCGGCCACGCCCGAGAAGCTGTACATCACCGAGCTCTCTGAGACGAGCTCGCGGATCGACCTGGCTGGAAACGCCGCCTCGAACGAGGTCATCTCACAGTTCTTGATCAACCTGGAGAAGACCAGTTGGTTCGATGACGTGTACCTGATCTCCATCGACCAGGCCAAGGTGAACGACTACGCCCTCAAGAGCTTCAAGATCTCGGCGCGCATCGTCGTGCCCGCCTACGGGGCCCCCCCCGCCAAGGGCGGCAAGGATGCCCCGGCACCTGCGGAAGACGCCCAGTAGGGGCATGCGGAGGCGCTCTTGGATGTCCACGAACTGATTGAGAAGCTCGGAAAGCTCCCGCGATCTCAGCGGCTGCTGATCATCGCCGTCGTCTATCTGGCGGTCGCAGCAGGCTTCTGGTTCGGCGTGTATTCGAGGACTCAGCGCAGCATCGCCACCTTGCAGTCTCAGCATCAGGAGCTCGTGACCAAGAAAGAGGTGGTCCAGAAGCGCGCCGAGGACAAGGTGGCCTTCGAGCAGGAGCTCGAGGACCTCACCCTCCAGCTGCGGCAGGCGCTCCGCCAGCTCCCCGATGACCGCGAGATCCCCGATCTGCTCTCGCGTATCAGCACCATCGCCCGGAGGATCGGGCTCGAGATCCACCGCTTCCTGCCGCAGGACGAGATCGTCCACGAGTACCACGCCGAAGTGCCTGTCGAGCTCGAGCTCAGGGGCAGCTACCACGAGGTCGCGATGTTCTTCGATCGGCTCTCCAAGCTGAGCCGCATCGTCTACGTCCAGGACATCAAGATGAGCGCCCCGGTCGAGGCCAGCGGCAAGGTCCTGGTCTCGGTCACGGGCCGGCTGACGACCTTCCGGTTCCTCTCCGAGAAGGAGCGCGTCGAGAAGCCCAAGGAGACTGGGAGGAAGAAGCGGTGAGCACGAGGCACGCGACCATGAAGCACCGCCTGGCCGCGGCGATCCTGCTGACGGGGTCGCTCGCCGGCTGCTCCCTGCCGTCCTTCCTCGGGGGTGACGAGGCTGGCCCCGCCGCCCAGCCACCCACCGCACCCGCGTCCGCGGGCGCGAAAGCGAGGAGCTCCGAGGAGGACGGCGAAGAGGAGGGTGGGGGCGAGTACGTCTACAACCCCATCGGCAAGCGCGATCCGTTCCGGACCTTCATCGCGACGGCGGATGACGAGGAGATCCGCTCCCCCACGCCGTTGCAGCGCTACGAGCTCGAACAGTACAAGTTGACGGGGATCGTCTGGGGTGTCGACAGGCCACGGGCGCTCGTTGAAGACCCGGAGGGCATGGGCCACGTCATCGAGCTGGGGACCTACATCGGCAAGAAGTGGGGCAAGGTCACGCAGATCACCAGCAGCCAGCTGGTGGTGACCGAGGAGTACCTCACCCCCGACGGTGCCCTCGTGGTGAACCCCATCGAGATCAAGCTCCAGTACGATGAGGAGCAGCCGTGACCATGCACGAAAGCGCCCGTGAGAACAGGTCCAGTGCGGCGACCGGGTCGAAGCGTATGAGGAGGTATTCCGAGATGGTGAGAACTTCCGTGACGGGGCTCCTTGCGGGTGCGATTCTGCTCGGGATCGCGCTGGAACCGGCCGATGTGGCCCTCGCGCAGGCCGAGGCCCAGCGAGCTGCGGCGGCCTTGCAGGCCGTCGAGGTCGTCCCCGGTGACATCACCTCTGTGCGCATCGCGCTGTCGGGTCCGGTGAACGACGCCGCGGTGGCCAGCTTCCTGCTCTCCAACCCCGAGCGGCTCGTGGTGGAGATCCCCGGCGTCTCGGCTGGAGAGGGGCCCCTGCAGGTGAGCGGGGTCGGTGGGCTCATCACGAACGTCACCACCGAGCGGGTCTCCGACGCCGCCGGCGACCTGCTGCGCGTCTCCCTGCTGCTCGATCACACCGTCGGCCACGTGCTCCGCACCGAAGAAGGCGCCATCGTCGTGGACCTCGTCGAGAGCGCCGCGAGCGCACCGTCTCCCATCGAGGCGGAAGGCTTCGCTGTGACGAACGAGCGCACGCTGTCCGGCCCGGCGATATCGGCGAGCGCCCCGCCCACCGTGGCCACCCTGGACTTCCAGAGCCTCGACGACGTCGCCCGCGTCATCATCGGCATGAACGCCGGCATCGCGTACGAGGTGAGCAAGCCCGAGGGCCGGCTCATCGTCGTCGATTTCAAGGGCGCCGGCCTCGCGGCGAGCCTCGACCGTCCGCTGGACGCCTCCGAGTTCCTGAGCCCCGTGTCCATGGTGCGCGCCTACCGCACGCGCGGCGGTGCGCGCGTCGCCATCAGCTTGCGGCGCGACGTGGAGTACCAGACCCGGCGCGGTGCCGGGAACCTCCTCTACATCGACATCGACATGCCCGCGGACATGCGCCAGGATCGCGATCTCGCGCGGCAGGGCTTCACCGCGGCGGCCCCCTCCACCCCCGCCAGCGCGGGCGGCACCGGCCTCGGGAGCGCCTACAAGGACGAGGTGCTCATCGGCAGCGGCGGGCGGACGGCCAGGCCCCAGGACGTCTACGGCGCCGGCGCCGGCTCGTCGGACCCAGCCTCCGTCATGGGCATGGCCGCTGGCTTCATGTTCGACTCATCCTCGGCCACGAACATCCCCTACTCGGGCCAGCGCATCAACCTCGACCTCGTGAACGCCGACATCCACTCGGTCTTCAGGTTGATCTCCCACGTCTCCAAGCTGAACATCGTCGCGGGCGACGATGTCTCCGGCCGCGTGACCGTTCGCCTCGAGAACGTCCCCTGGGACCAGGCCTTCGCGGCCATCCTCCAGGCCAAGGGGATGGGCTCGCAGCGCTTCGGCAACATCGTGCGCATCGCGCCCATCGACACCATCAAGGCCGAGCAACAGTCGGCGCTGGAGGCCAAGCAGGCCGCGTTCCAGCTCAAGGACCTCCAGACCTACGTGGTCCCCCTGAACTACGCCACGGCCGCGGATCTCGTCGGGCAGATCACCGCCGTGCTCTCGGAGCGCGGCAAGGTGCAGGTCGACCCGCGCACCAACCAGCTGATCGTGCAGGATCTCGACGACCGCATCGCCGCGGTGCGCGAGCTGGTACGCCAGCTCGACACCCAGAACCCGCAGGTCCTGATCGAGGCGCGGGTCGTCGAAGCATCGAGCTCGTTCTCGCGCGGCCTCGGCGTGGAGTGGGGCTCCGAGCTGAACGCCAGCGCCGCCACCGGGTTCGCCACCGGCGCCTTCTTCCCCAACAGCATCGGAGTGTCCGGCGGTCTGGTGAAGACCACCAACCTGGCCCAGCGCACCTTCTACGAGGCGGGGCAGGACACCCTGCTCGTGGACCTCGGCTCGCCCACCGGCGAATACGGCGCCCTCGCCATGCACCTCGGCAGCATCCCGGGGCTGGTGGACCTCGACGCCCGCCTCTCCGCCATGGAGTCCGAGGGCTGGGGCAAGGTGGTGTCCTCCCCCCGGGTCGTGACCATGGACAACCAGTCCGCGAGCATCACCCAGGGCGCCCAGATCCCGTACCTGGCCACCAGCGCCGGCGGCGCCAACGTGCGCCTGGTGCAGGCCGCCCTCGAGCTGGAGGTCACGCCCCACATCACGTCGGACGGGCGCATCTTCCTCGACCTGTCGGTGACCAACAACCGGCCCGACTTCTCTCAGAGCGTCCAGGGCCAGCCGGCCATCCAGATCAAGGAGGCCAAGACCGGCGCGCTGGTGGACAACGGCGACACCACCGTGATCGGCGGCGTCTACGCCTTCGAGACCTCCGAGGCCTACGCCCGCATCCCGCTGCTCTCGAAGATCCCGCTGCTCGGCTACCTCTTCAAGAACTCGGGGACCAAGCTCTCCCGCAATGAGCTGCTCGTTTTCGTGAGCCCCCGCATCCTCTCCACCACGAGCTCCACCGCCAGCCGGTAGTCCGCCCGCCCCGGGAAGCCTGCGCCATGCCCTTCGCTGATCGCGTGATCGTCGATCTGGCCGATCGCAGTTACCCCATCCACATCACCGAGCATGGCCTCGAGGGGCTCGGCAGGGCCATGGGTGCGCGGTTCCCGGCGGGCCCGGTCTTCGTGGTGACCAACCCCGTGGTCACCCCCCTCTACCTGGAGGAGGTGGCCGCGTCGCTGCACAGCGCCGGGTTCGAGGTGCGCCCGCTCCAGATCCCCGATGGGGAGGAGCACAAGGACGCCACCACCTGGCTGCGGCTGCTGGACGCCCTGCTCGAGGGCGGGCTGGATCGCCGCACCCCAGTGGTCGCGCTGGGAGGCGGGGTGACCGGCGATCTCGTGGGGTTCGCGGCCGCGACCGCGCTGCGCGGGGTCCCCTTCGTGCAGGTGCCCACCACGCTGCTGGCCATGGTGGACGCCTCGGTCGGTGGGAAGACCGGCTTCAACACGCCGCAGGGCAAGAACCTCATCGGAGCCTTCCACCAGCCCCGGCTCGTGTTCTCGAGCACCCACACCCTCGCCACCCTCCCTGACGAGGAGTGGCGCAGCGGGATGGGCGAGGCGCTCAAGCACGGGGTCATCCGCGACGCATCGCTCGTGGCGTGGATGCGGGAGCACGCCGAAGGCCTCCGGAGGCGGGACCCTTCCCTCACCGTCCACATCGTCCGGCGCTGCTGCGAGATCAAAGCCGGGATCGTGGCCGAGGACGAGCGCGAGGCGGGGCTGCGGGCCATCCTCAACTTCGGACACACCGCCGGGCATGCCCTGGAGACCGCCCTCGGGCACGGCGCCATCCGCCACGGGGAGGCCGTGGCGCTCGGGATGCTGGTGGAGGCACGCCTGGCCCTCGCCATGGGGTGGTGCACCGAGCGCGACCTCCCCGCTCGCCTGCGGAGCATGGCGCGGGCGCTGGGCTTGCCGACCAGCCTCGCCCCGTGGGGGCTGGGTCCGGCAGGGGCGGAGCTGTCCGCGAAGCTCGATGCCGCCTTGCGCATGGACAAGAAGACCGTCCGTGGTACACTCACCTTCGTCGCCCCGGTCACCATGGGAGAGGTCCGGCTCGTCAGGGCCACCTCCGACACCATCGCGACCCTGCGGGAGATGATCCTGACCTGGGAGACCGAACCATGAAGCTCCTCGCCCTCACCGCTGTCCCGCTGCTCCTCTCCGCCTGCGCCTCCGGGCCCTGGCCGGCTCCCTCTACCGCGGTCCTCTCCGACTTCGAGACCTACACCCTGGTGCCCTCGGAGGCGCACATCTACCAGGACGGCTTCGGCACCCTGCTGTTCGCCGACGCGATCGTCACCGACGAGTCGACGGGCCTGCCGATGGACGGGATCGAGGTCGAGGTGATGACCAACTGGTCGGGCGTCTACGTGCTGCCCCAGAGCGCCATCAAGCTCGTGGACTACCCCTCGGCGCCCGAAGAGGTGCTCAACGGCAGCGCCGCACCCGCCGAGTACTGCGATGTCGACCCCGCCGACGGGCTCATCGACGCCAACGCCGATGAGTGGTGCTCGTGGTGGTGGGACACGGAGACCAGCCAGTTCTACCAGTTCGGCGGCGACTACGCGATGACCAACGAGAATTACCAGCCCACCTACATGGTGTCTGGCACCGACAACCGGGGGATCTGCAGGTTCTACCTCTTCGTGGACTCCCTGCCGTACTCGGAGGAGTCGGGCGACTTCAGCGTCACCACCTTCTGGGTCAGCATCGGGGTGGATGCGGTGGTCGGCGAGATCACGGTCGATCTGTGAGGTAGGAGTGCCCCTGCGCATCGGCGTACTGCACGGCCCCAACCTCGATCTGCTCGGGATCCGCGAGCCCGCGACCTACGGCCGCGCCACCCTCTCGTCCATCGACGAGGCGCTGCGCGCCCGGGCAGCCAGCCTGGGGGTCGAGCTCACCTGCCGGCAGTCCAACCACGAGGGTGGGCTGGTGGAGATGATCCACGAGGCCGCGGGGCGGCAGGACGGCCTGGTGGTGAACCTGGCGGCCTACACCCACACCTCCGTGGCCATCCGCGACGCCCTGGCCGCCGTGGCCATCCCCTTCGTCGAGGTCCACCTCACCAACATCCATGCGCGTGAGCCGTTCCGCCACCGGAGCATGGTGGCCGATCTGGCGTGCGGCGTGGTCCAGGGCTTCGGCGCCGACAGCTACCTTCTGGGCCTCGAGGGGCTCGTGCGCCGGCTGGCAGGGTAGGCGGAATCCCATGGCCTTGCTCGATCCCGCCAGCATGGAGTCCTTGATGAGCCGGATGCGGCGCCACGGCGTGGTGTCCTTCCGCGTGCGCGATGGCGATCAGGAGCTGGAGGTCCATTGGCCCGCGGCGGCACCGGGGGCCGTGGCCGAGCACGTCGAGGTGGAGGTCGAGGAGGACTGGAGCGGAACGCCGGGCACCCTGCACGCCATCCTCTCCCCGACGGTCGGTACGTACTTTTCGTCTTCGGAGCCTGGAAAGGCTCCCTTCGTCCAGATCGGTCAGCGCGTCATGGTGGGGCAGACCATCTGCGTGGTCGAGTCCATGAAGCTCATGAGCGAGATCGTCTCGGACGTCGATGGTGTCATCCAAGAGCTGCCCGTGCCCAACGGAGGGTCCGTCAAGGCGGGGCAGGTGCTGGGGCTGGTGCGCCTCGACCACGAGCGGTAGGGGCAGCCGCGCTTCGAGCACAGAGGAGAGGCCGTGGCAACGCGGAATGAGCTGGAACAAGAGGCCCTGCGTCAGACCCAGCGGGGCGACTACGCAAAAGCGGCCAGGATCTACCACGCCATCCTGCGACAGCAGCCGCGCGACAAGCGGGCGCGACAGAAGCTGGGCGAGATCTACCTCAAGATGGGGCAGAAGAAGGAGGGCGCCAAGTACCTGAAGGAGGTCGCCGGGCTGTCCATGCGCGAGGGGCAGCACCGGGCCGCCATCGCACTGCTCCGGCAGCTCTCCGAGCTGCTCGGCGACGACCTCGAGATCATCGGGGCCCTGGCGGAGTGCTACCGCGAGTCTACCCAGCTGCACGAGGCCGCCAAGGTCTACCAGAACGGCCTCAACATCGCCGCCTCCATGCGCTCCTGGGAGTTCGCCATCGGCTTCGCCTCGGCCCTGGTGGAGCTCAACCCCACCGACACCGCCACCCAGTTCCGCCTGGCGGAGCTGCGCGAAGCGGCGGGCGACAACGACGGCGCCTTGAAGGACTACCGCCGCATGGTGGCGACCTTCCAGCGGCGAGGTGAGCTGTCCGAGGTGGCCCGTGTGGCCGAGACCGCGCTGCGCCTGGCCGCGGAGGATCCCGAGCTGATGGACGCGGCCGTGCGCGCCAGGGTCGGCCTCAACGAGCACGAGCGCGCCCTCGAGGTCGGCGCCGCGTTGCTGGTCACCCTCGATCAACAGCCCCCGGCGCTGGCCGAAGCCCTGGGCCTTTCGATGCTGCGCTCGGGCAAGGAGCAGCGGGCCCGCGCTGTGTTCCTCGACCTCGCGGATCGCTTCCATTCCCTCGGCGACGCCGAGGGGCAGGCGCGCGTGCTGCGGCTGGCGCTGGAGGCCGGCGCGGACGACGTGGGCCTGCGTGAGGCCATCCGCGCCGCCGAGGCCCGCTCCGAGAAGCTCAAGAAGCGACTCTCCTCCGAGGCCCTGCTCTCACCCGCCTCCGACGAGGACCTGATCGCCTGCACCCGCGCCGAGGTCCAGGCCCAGTACGGCTTCGCAGAGCGCGCCCTGGAGACCCTGCGGGCCGCGCACGAGGCCCGCCCCAGCTCCTACGCCCTCGGGGCCCGCCTGGTCGAGATCCTGTGGGACCTCGGGCGGCGAGGGGACGCCATCGGCCTGCTCGAGAAGCTCACCCGCGCCGCCTCCGGGCAGTGCCGCGAGGTGCTCGCCACGCGGCTCATCATCCTCGGCGGTCCAGACCTCATCCCGGCCACGGGCGGGAGCGCCACGGCCGACTCCGCGCTCGTGGAGGACCAGGAGCTGTTCGACGAGGACACCGACGAGACTCCTCCCTGGGCGCGGGAGGAGGGCGCCGCGGGTGGCAGCTCCTCGGACGGCGAGGAGCTGCTCGATGACGAGGAGCTGCTGGACGACGATCCCGGGTTGCTGGAGTCCGATCGTCTCGCGGATCTACTCGCCGAGGATCTGGAGCCGCCCTCTCCGGCGGCCGAGGCCGAGCGGCTCGTCCTGGAGGGCGATCTCGAGGGCGCCATCGCGGCCCTCCAGGCGGTCTACCGCGAAGATCCGACCGATCAGGAGGTGCTCATCCGCATCGCGGAGCTCCGCCGCGAGCTGCGGGCGCAGAACGAGCCGCCCCCCGCCGAGCCGCCCGATGACGACGAGCCGAACGAGCCCGATGGCGGCCTCCCGGACTTCCTGGCGCAGCCCGCGCGCCGTCGCGGTGCCGATTCGCCACCCAGCCCGCTCATCGCGGGCGTCGGCAAGCAAGCCCAGGCAGCCGGCCAGGGCGCGGCCGAGCCTGGTCGTTGGCAACGCCTCCTGGGCGGCAAGGAGCCCGACGAACCCGAGGAGGACCCCGCCGAGGACTGGATGTCCGGGCTCGACAGCCTCTCGGACAGCCGCCCCGACAGAGACGAGCCCACCGCGGGTGCCAGCGCTGACGCCTGGGCCTTCGCAGCCCTGGGGCGCTTCGAGCAGGCGCTGCCCTCCGCCAGATCCATGCCCGGGCTGGCCGGCCGCTGGATCGAGGCGCGCTGCCTGCGAGGCCTCGGGCGCGGTGAGGAGGCGCTGGTGATCCTCGCCGACGCCCTCGAGGAGGCTTCCGAGAACGATGAGGTCTACCCCGAGGCGCTGATGCTGCTCGCCAGGCTGCAGGCGGGCCAGGGTCGCTACCGTGCGGCGACGCGCACGGCGCGCGACCTCGCGGACAGCTTCCCCGACTGGCGTCCCGGCGAGGTCGGCGCGCTGCTGCGCGGGCTGGGCCTGGTCAGGTAGGCGCTGCGGGCCGAGCGATCCGGGCTACTCGGGGGCGGGCTCGACCGGAGGCTCGGAGGGGGCGGTGGCGCCCTCCGGCGCCGGCTGCTCGGGCGCCTCCACGGGCAGCGCCTCGTCACCCTCCACGCTCTCCTCGTACTCCTCGATCAAGGCCTCCAGAGCGGGGGTGGGGTCGGTGGGCGCGCTGGCGCCGGCCCCGCTGAACCCACCTTCAGGCACCTGATAGACATCGCCCTGGATGCGCTCGCGCAGCTCGCGCTTCATGGCGTCTTCCACGTCGGAGCCGGAGCGCGCGGACGCGCTGGAGTTCCAGGCCAGATAGATGCTGGAGAACATGAAGAGGATGGCGACGATGGTGGTGGCCTGGGAGAGGAAGCTCCCGGCCCCCCGCGGTCCGAAGATGCTGGATGAACCGCCGCCGCCACCGAAGGCGGCGCCGACGTCCGAGCCCTTCCCGGGCTGCAGCAGGATCACCAGCATGAGGATGAAGCACAGGATGATGTGCAGCAGCGTAACGAAGAGCAGCATGGGCCAGCTCCTTGAGGGCGGGGCGGCAGGCTAACCCGCTGCGACGACGATGCGGGAAAACTCGACAGGATCGAGGGCGGCGCCGCCGACCAGGGCGCCGTCGATGTCGGGCTGGGCCAGCAGCAGCGCGGCGTTGGAGGCCTTGACGCTGCCGCCGTAGAGGATGCGCAGCCCGGAGGCCGCGCCCCCGGAGAAGTGGGCCCGCAGCCACTGGCGGATGGTGGAGTGCATGGCCTGCGCCTGCTCGTGGGAGGCGGTGCGGCCCGTGCCGATGGCCCAGACGGGCTCATACGCGATGACGAGGCGCGCGAGATCGTCGGCGTCGATCCCGGCGAGGCCACCTTCGAGCTGGCGCTCCACCACGGCCTCCTGCTGGCCCGCCTCGCGCTCGGCCAGGGTCTCGCCCACGCAGACGATGGGGCCGAGCCCAGCCCGCAGGGCGGCGTGGAGCTTCTTGTTCACCGTCGCGTCGGTCTCCGCGAAGTACTGCCGGCGCTCCGAGTGGCCGATGATGACCTGGGTGCAACCGATGGCCACCAACATCTCGGCCGACACCTCGCCGGTGTAGGCGCCCTGGGGCTGCCAGTGGAGGTTCTGCGCGGCGACCTGGATGCCCGTGTGCCGCAGCGCGGCCACCACCTCGGGCAGGCTCACGAACGGTGGGGCCACGGTGACGTCGGCGACAAATACGTCGAGTACGTGCTTCTTGAGGGCCTGGGCCAGGGGACCGGCGTCGCCGGGGCCCATGTGCATCTTCCAGTTGCCGGCGATGAGCTTCCTTGGGGACATCAGGTACTCCTCAAGCGCAGCGCGCGGAGCCCGGGCAGCTCCTTGCCCTCGATGAACTCCAGGGATGCGCCGCCCCCGGTCGAGATGTGGTCGAAGCGGTCGGCCATGCCCGAGCGCTTCACGGCCGCGGCCGAGTCGCCGCCGCCGATCACGGTGTATCCGTCGCAGGCCGCGACGGCCGCGGCGATGGCGTTGGTGCCGGCGGCGAAGGGCGCAGCCTCGAAGAGGCCGAGGGGGCCGTTCCAGAAGATCGTGCCCGCGCGACCGATCACGTCGGACCACCGCGCCACGGTCTCGGGCCCGATGTCGAAGCCCGCCATCTCGGGCGGGATCTCACGGGAGACCTGGCCTTCCTCGGCATCGCGGGAGGCCGCGATGACGTGATCCACCGGCAGGTAGACCGTGACCCCGCGCTCCGCGCAGCGGGCGAGGAGGCGCTGGGCCAGCAGGATCTTGTCTGGATCGATCCTGGAGGCGCCCACGGACTTGCCCTGGGCGGCCAGGAACGTGTAGGCCATGGCGCCCCCGATGAGGATCGCATCGCAGCGGCGCGCCAGGCTCTCGATCACGCCGATCTTGTCGGAGACCTTGGCCCCACCGAGGATGGCGACGAGGGGGCGCTGGGGCCCGTGCAGCAGCTTGCTCAGGGCCTCGACCTCGCGGATCACCAGCAGGCCCGCTGCGGCCTGCTCGGCCTGCTCGGCCGCGCCGACCACCGAGGCGTGGGCGCGGTGCATCGCCCCGAAGGCGTCGTCCACGTAGGCCTTGCCGAGGCGGGACAGGCGCAGCGCGAATTCGGGATCGTTTGCTTTCTCACCTGGATCGAAGCGCAGGTTCTCCACGACCATCACACCACCTGGGCTGACCTCGTCCAGCAGGGCCTCGACCTCCTCGCCCGCGATGGCGTGGGAGAAGATGATCTCGGTGTCGAGCAGCTCCGCCAGGCGCGCGGCCACCGGCTCGAGGGAGTACTCCGGCGTGGGGACGCCCTTGGGACGCCCGAGGTGGCTGCACAGCACGACCTTGGCGCCCTGCTCCCGCAGCCTCTGGATGGTGGGCAGGGCCGCGCGGATGCGGGTGTCGTCCGCGACCTCGCCGTCCTGCAGCGGGACATTGAAATCGACGCGCACGAGCACAGGCATGCCCTGCTCGATGCGGAGCTCGTCCAGAGAAGGGAGGGCGACGCTCATGAGCTGTCTCCAATGGGGGCTGAAGGGAGCCGCCCCATAACCTGAGGCCCCCGCTTGCCAAGCAGCGCTCACTGCAGGCGGAACCCGTGAAGAACGGGATACTTGCGCCCGCCCTTCGCTCCCCGGTGTTCCATGGCCCTGCTGGTGACCGGCCTGCCCCTCCCCCAGCGGGACGCGGATCCCGTGCCGCTCGTCGCGCGTCATCTCGGGCTTTCGCCAGGGCGGATCAGGGCTGTCCGGGTCGTGAAGCGCTCCCTCGATGCCCGCCGTCGTCCCCCCTTGCAGTTGGTCAACTGCCGCGTCGAGCTCTCCGAGGCGGACGAGCAGGAGCTGCTGGCCCGGCGGATCAGGGGGGTGAGGGCCTTCTCCGAACGGGACGCCCAGCGCGCGGGCCTGCAGGTCGCCTCGGAGACGCCCGGCCCGGCCTGGCCCCACCGGACGCGCCCCATCGTGGTGGGCGCGGGCCCCGCGGGCCTGTTCTGCGCACTGCGGCTCGCCGAGGCGGGCGCCCGCCCGCTGCTCATCGAGCGGGGCGAGCCCGTGGAGGCGCGGCGCGACCGCGTGGCGCGTCTCTGGGCCCACGGGGAGCTCGATCCCGAGAGCAACGTCCTGTTCGGGGAGGGGGGCGCAGGCACGTTCAGCGACGGCAAGCTCTACACCCGGATCCGCAGCGGCCTGGTGGGCTACGTGCTCCAGAGGCTGGTGGTGTTCGGGGCCGATCCCGGCATCCTGACGGAGGCGCACCCCCACATCGGCACCGACAAGCTGCGGGGCGTCCTGGTCCGGCTGCGCGCGCGGCTGCTGGACCTGGAGGCCGAGGTTCGCTTCGGCGCGAAGGTCGACCGCCTGCTGGTGGAGGACGGAGCCTGCGCGGGTGTGGGGCTCGCGGACGGAACAGAAATCGCCGGCCACCCCGTCGTCCTGGCCACCGGGCACGGGGCGTCCGACAGCGCGCGCTGTTTTGTTGAGGCCGGCCTCTCGGCCGAGCCGCGTCCGTTCGCGGTGGGTGCCCGTATCGAGCACCCGCGCGCCTTCATCGACCGCGTTCGGCTGGGGCCGTGGGCCGAGGGCGAGGGCGCCGCGACCTATCGCCTGATCGCGCCGCTCCGGGCGGACGTGCGCCAGGCCTACACCTTCTGCATGTGCCCCGGGGGCCTCGTCATCCCGGCGGGGGAACGCGCGGGGATCACCGTCGTCAACGGCATGAGCAACAGTCAGCGCGCCTCGCGCTGGTCGAACGCGGCCATCGTGGCGCCGGTGATCCCCGTAGACTTCGAGGGCCAGGGGCCCCTGGCGGGGCTGGATTTCCGCGATCGCATCGAGCAGGCCGCCTGGCTGGCGGGGGGAGGTGGGTTCGCGGCCCCGGCGCAGCGGGCCTCCGATCTGCTCGCGGGGCGGTCCTCCGGCGTGCTGCCACGGGTCAGCTACCCCCTCGGCGCGGTCCCCACGGACCTGCGCGCGGTGCTCCCGGGATCCGTGATCGACGCTGTCATCGCGGCCTTGAGGGCCTTCGAGCGCCGCATCCCGGGCTTCGCCGGTGGGGACGCGGTCTTGATCGCACCGGAGACCCGCACGGCCGCGCCTTGGCGGTTCCACCGAGGCGAGGATCGCCAGGCGCTGGGCATGCGAGGCTGCTACCCCGTGGGGGAGGGCCTCGGCTGGGGTGGCGGGATCGTCAGCGCGGCTGTGGACGGCGTGCGGACGGCCCTGGCCGTGATCCCACAGCCATGAGCGCGGCCCCGCCGGAGCGCCACTGTCAGCGCATCTTCACCTTGAACTGACCGTTGTCGAGGATGGACATGGAGAGGCGCAGCTCGCGGCCGGCCTCGCGGCCGGGGCAGGTGGTCTTCTCGATGGTCCAGGTCATGGCCGCGGTGGTTTCGGACTCGGCCGGATCCATGCTCCAGGTCCCGACCTCCTTGCAGTCCACGCGCTCGTCGATCACGGCGACGTAGCCGGTGGCGACCCAGGTGTTGTCCGGGTTGAAGGTCAGGCGGTTGTACTTGAACTCGACATCGCCCGAGTCGTCCGGGGACCAGTTGGTGATCTGCAGCGCCAGGAGACGGTCGGCGAAGCGGTGGCTCAAGGAGTCGCCGGGGATCTCGGGCCCTGCCGGGCCGGCCTCGGGAGCGGCCTCCACCGGGGCGCTCTTGTCACCGCAGCCGACGAGGAGAAGGACGAGGGAAGGGAAGATGGCCCTGAACATGATTCCTCCAGACATGGGGACACGCGGAGTCTAGCCTCATTGGCGGGCGCGCGCATGGGCACACGCAGGCTCTTTCCCCCCGCACCTGTGGAAAACGAGATGGAGAACGGAGGGGAAACCGCCCCTGAGAACGCTCCCTGGGCGCTCCACTCCGCTGTGATCAGTTTCTGATCACCACGATTAGATAATAAAAAGGGATGCAATGGCAAATCGCGCCGGAAATTTGGGCTCGCGGACGGTCGACTCGCGGGGCCCGACGCGTTTTCCATAGCAATGGAAAAACAACCTCCGGGGGGCTGGGGAGGCCGTGTCGGGATAGCCCGGCCTTGGTTCTGCCTGGCGCAACGCCGCGTCCGGGCGCCCTGCCGGAGGCTGCCCTGAGATCCGGTCCCAGCACAGCACGGCTGCTCGCCGGCTACGGCCTCGGCGCCTTGACCCTGCTGTGGCCGGCGTTGTCGTGCCCCGGACGCCTCCTGCCGGGCGCCGCGCGCTCGGATCTCTGGAACAGCCTCTGGTCGCTCTGGTTCGTCCAGAGCTCGCTGGCCGCGGGGCGTATGCCCCTGCACACCGCGCTGCTGGGCTTCCCGGACGGCGGCCGTCTGTTCGTCGCGGATCCCGTGAACGACCTGCTCGGGGCGCCTCTCGTGCCGCTGGCGGGGGTGCCCGGGGCCTACCTCGCGCTGGTATTCGCCCACCTGGTGTTGAGCGCCTGGGCCGCCCACCGCCTGGCCGAGGCGTTGGTGGGGGAGGGGAGCCCGGCGGCCTGGCTGGCGGGCTTCGCCTACCAGGCGGCGCCCATCGTCCTCTCCGCCTTTCACGGCGGCACCAGTGAGGCCATCGGGGCTGGCTGGCTGCCGCTGGCCTTGCTGACCGCGCTCGCGGTGCTGCGGCACGGCGGGATCGGGCGTGGTGCCGCGGCAGGCTTGGCCCTGGCGCTGGCGGGCTGGGGCAACTGGTACTACGGCATCACGGCCTTCATCGGGGTCGGCGTGTTGCTGGTGGTGGGAGAGGGGGAGGGGAGCTGGCGTGCGCGCGCGCTGCGCCTGGGACCGCCGCTGCTGCTCGGGGCGGCGCTGTGTGCCCCGCTCGCGTGGCTGCAAGGCACCGCCAGCATCGGGGCCGACAACCTCGTGGGCATCAAGGGGCTGGCGGAGGTGGCCATCCTGCGGCGCACCACGGGCCCGGCGGATCCACTGGCCTACCTGCTGCCCTGGAGCTACCGCTCGCCCGACTTCCGGCTGCTGTCGCGCTACGGCGAGGACTTCGTGCACTGCCCCTACCTGGGCTGGGTGCTGCTGGTGCTCGCGGGGGCCGGCCTGTCCCGGTCCGGGCGCCGGCGCGGCCTGTGGCTGGCCATCGCCGCCGCGGTCGCGGGCCTCCTCTCCCTGGGGCCGGTGCTGGTCCACCACGGGAGCGCGCTGCTGCTGCCCGGAGATCGGGTGGTCCCGCTGCCGTACCTCGCCCTCGAGCGCCTGCCGGGCTTCGACCGGCTCTCGCTGCTCTTCCGCTTCGGGCTGCTGCCCGCGCTCGGTGCCGCGGTGCTGGCCGCGGACGGCCTCGCCCGTATCGGTGGAGCCCGCGGACGCTGGGTGCTGCTGGCGACCCTGCTGGCCGTGGGAGAGCTCCGCCTCCTGTCCCCGCTCCACGGCCTGCCGGCATGGTCCGAGGTCCCCGATCAGGCCCCCTTCCGGGCCCTGGCGCGGGCGCACCCCGGGGCGGTGATGAACTTCCCCGTGGTGGGCGGTCGGCCCTATCTGTACGAGCAGACCCTGCACGGCAAGCCCCTGACCGGCGGGCTGAACTTCACCGAGGGCGGCGCCTCCCGCGCGGTCTGGCGGGCCCTGATCACCTACGCCCCGCGCGCCGCGGCCGAGCCCGAGGTCTTCGCCGCCGCCGTACGCGCCGCCGCCTGCAGCCGTGGCATCGGCTATCTCGTGCTGCACGACGACACCGTGGCGCGCCCAGACCAGCACGCGCCCGGCGCGGCCGCGGCGCGGGCCCGGCTGCCCGTGCTGGTGGAGGGTGAGGGCGTACAGATCGTGGAGCTGTGTCCCGGCGGTTCTGGTTAGTGAGCCATGCGGCTCAGTTCGGGTGCGCAGCAGGCAGGAAGGTCCGATGGCGAGTGTCTCCGCAGGTGAGGTCCGTGGGGTCGTGATCCCTACCGGGCGCATGATCGAGGGGCTGGCGTGTCCGCCTGGCCAGGCGTTGTTCCTGGGGCGCAGCCTCGCGGAGCGGCAGGAGCGCGCCCTGCTGGGTGGTGGTGCACGCCCGGGGCCGGATGATCCCCGACTCCATCGGGTAGCCCTGCCGGACGACGTGGCCCTGCTGCCCGCCGCGGTGCGGGCGGTGCTGGAGCTGGGCCGCAAGGAGGGGCGCGCCGTGGCGCTCAGGCCTTCGGGCGAGCTGGCGCGCTTCCTCGATGAATGCACGCTCGGGCGCCGCGGGGCGCTCATCGCCTACCTGCCGCCGGGCGTGCCCGCGGAGCAGGCCACCCTGGACGGGTTGCCCGAAGTGGAGCTGCCCACCCAGGAGCGGCTGCTGGACATGCCGGTCCACCGCACCCAGTTCGGCGCGGACCTCATCCAGGTGCCCGTGTCCGACCAGCTCCTGTTTCCGGTGGATCACTGGCTGCAGCTGCTGTGGGCCAACCTGCTGGGGTTGGGGCCCTTCCTGTGGCGCGAGCTGGTGGGCCGCACCGTGCCGCAGGTGGTCTTCAACATCGCCTGGGCCTGGCTCGGCTGCTGGAGTGCCAACCCCTACCGCATCGCGGCCCAGCTCCGGAAGCGCGGGCGGGGGTGCCGGATCCACCCCTCCGCCGTGGTCGAGGGCTGCTGGCTGGGGGACGCGGTGGAGATTGGCGCCAACGCGGTGGTGCGCGGCTGCGTGCTGGGCGACGGCGCGCGGGTCGAGGAGCTGGCGGTGGTGGACTTCTCGGTGCTGGGGCGCCAGGCCTTCGTGCAGCGCCAGGCCATGGTGCGCTTCTCGGTCCTGGAGCGCGGCGGCGCCTGCGCGGGCCAGATGCAGCTCGGGGTGCTCGGCGCCGACGCCGCGCTCAAGCACGGCGCCACGCTGATGGACATCAACTTCGCCCAGGGCGTGCGCGTGCGGGCGGCCGGGGCACTGCATCCCGCGCCGTTGGGGATCGCCGGGGTCTGCGTCGGGCCGAGGGCCATCGTGGGCAGCGGCCTCAAGGTCGCCGCCGGCCGCGCCGTGCCGCCGGATCTCGTGGTCCTGCCGCCCGCGGCCTCCATCCTCGCGCGCATCCCGGAGCCCTGCGAGAAGGGGCGCTACCAGGTGGTCGACGGCACCCTGGAGCGCGCGTGATCCGCTGGGGTGATCCGGCGCTGACGGACCTGCTGGCCGGCGCCTACCTTGGGCTGCTGACCCTGCTGTGGAGCGCGCTGACCCTGGGCGTGGGCGCCTGGGCGCGCCGCTGGACCCTGGCCCGCCGCGAGCAAGGACAGACCGTGCCGCCGGTCACGGTCTGCGTGCCGGCCCGCAACGAGGAGGGCAACATCGGGCGCTGCGTCGGCGCGCTCCTGGCCAGCGAGGGCGTCGATCTCGAGCTGATCGTGATCGACGACGCCTCGACCGATGGCACCGCGGCGGAGGCTCGGGCGGCCGCGGGCGACGATGCGCGCTTCCAGCTGCGCGCGGGCCGCCCACCGGCGCCCGGCTGGTCCGGCAAGGCCTGGGCCCTGGCGCAGGCCGCGGCCGACGCCGACCGCCCATGGATCCTCTTCCTCGACGCAGACGTCACCGTCCACCCACGAGCTCTGCTGTCGTGTCTGGCCCAGGCCGAGGCCGAGCGGCTCGATCTGTTGAGCCTCTTCGGCACCTGGAGCCTGGAGTCGTTCTGGGAGCGGGTCCTCATCCCCGTGGTGGGCTGGGTCGTGCGGGCGGCCACGGATCTCGACGCCGTCAACGACCCCTCGCGCCCCGACGCCTTCGCCAACGGTCAGCTCATCCTGGTGCGCCGGGCGGCCTACGAGCGGGTGGGGGGGCATCGCGCGGTGCGGGAGGAGGTGCTGGACGATGTGCGCCTGGCCCAGGCCTTCAAGCGCGTGGCGCTGCGCATCCAGCTGCTGCACGCGCCCTGGGCCTTCAGGGCCCGCCTGTACCGCAGCCTGGGCGAGATCGTCCGGGGCTACGTCAAGAACTTCTACGAGGGCATGGGTCGCCGGCCCCTGGTGGCCCTGGGGCTCGCGCTGTTCACCCTGGTGGGCAGCCTGCTGCCGTTCCTGATCGTCGCGGTGGTCATCGCGGCGCGGCTGGCGGCTGGCTGGGTATTGCTCGACCTGCCCATGTTCGCCTGGTGTGTGGGTGTCTGCGGCTTGATCATGGCCTTCCGCTGGCGCCAGGAGCGCCTCGGCGGCCGCAGCGGCTGGTATGCCCTGACCCAGCCCCTCGGCAACCTCATCCTCGCCTGGGTGGTGCTGCGCTCCATGGCGGTGGTCGAGGTCGAATGGAAGGGGCGGCGGTTCAAGGACGGCCGGGCCCAGCACGATGCCGGCGCGGAGGGCACGGGTACGGACCGCGAGGCATGAGCCGCGGGCCCGTGATGAGGGTGTGCTTGCCTGTCGCTGGCCCCAGAAACGACTGAGGGCCAGCTGGTGGCTGGCCCCAGAAACGATTGAGGGCCAGCTGGTGGCTGGCCCTCGATGGAGCGGGAGACGGGACTCGAACCCGCGACAACCAGCATGGCAAGCTGGCGCTCTACCAACTGAGCTACTCCCGCGGCGGGGGCCCATTTCTATTCTGCCTCGTGGTGGTGTCAAGGGGGCCCCGCTGAGTTTTTCAGCCCCTCCCGCCGCCGCTCGCGGCCAGCCCAGCAGCCGCGATGGTCGCGGCGGACAGACGGACCGCCCGGATCCGGTAAAACGCGAACGCGTCAACGCCCGCTTCCGAAATACATCGAAAACGGGCGTTGAACTATGGTTGCGGGGACAGGATTTGAACCTGTGACCTTCGGGTTATGAGCCCGACGAGCTACCAGACTGCTCCACCCCGCGACAGGGTGTGTGCTTCGACGAAAACGATGTCCTCAAAGCGCCAGCGCTTCTATGTCGGGCCCGCGGTGGTGTCAAGGAGAGATTCTCAGGATCGCACCCCGCGCCCCTTGCGCGAGCCAGCGGGAGCCTTGCCGGCCCTGCTCTTTCTGATCTTGGGCTTGCTCGCCTTGGCCCAGCCCTTGCGGGTGCGCTGCTTCGGGAGGGGGCGGCCGGCAGGGCCGGGCTCGGCGGTGAGCGCGCGCAGGCGCTCGATCTCCTCGCCGGTCAGGGGGCGCACCTGCCCGCGCTCCATGCCACGGATGCTGACGGTGGCGAAGGTCTCGCGACGCAGCTTGCTGACCGGGTGGCCCAGGGCCGCGAACAGGCGGCGGACCAGGTGGTGGCGCCCCTCGTAGACGGTGATCTCCACCCAGGCGTTGCCGGTGTCCGTGCCCTCCATCACGCGGCAGAGCGCGGGCACGGTGCGGCCGTCATCGAGGCGGATGCCCTTGCGGATCTTGTCGAGGGTGGCCTCGCTCGGCGTGCGGTAGACCTTGGCCAGGTAGCGCCGGGGCACGTGGTACGAGGGGTGGGTCAGGCGGTGGGCCAGCTCGCCGTCGTTGGTGAACAGCAGCGCCCCCTCGGTGTTGAAGTCCAGCCGGCCTACGGGCTCGAGGCGGCGGGCGCTGGCGGGCAGCAGCTCGTGCACCGCGGTGCGGCCCTCGGGGTCGTCGCGCCCGGTCAGGTAGCCGCGGGGCTTGTACATGACGAGGTACTGCGGCACGGGCGGCGCGCCGATGGTGCGGCCCTCGACCCGGATGGTGTCGCGTTGCGGATCCACCTCTGCCCCGGGATCGGTGACGACCTGGCCGTTGACGGTGACCGCGCCTTCAGCCACCAGGCGATCGGCGGCCCGGCGGCTGGTGAGGCCGGACTGGGAGATGGCACGCGCCAGGCGCGGCCGGGAGCTCTCGGGGGGGGTGCTCATGATTCTGACCTTGAAAGGGAGAGGTCGCGCTGGCTATCGCCTCGGACCAGGGGCCGCCACGCCGGGCCCCGAAGGTGCCGATCAGAACGGGAGCTCCCCGTCGGGCGGGGCGCCCTCCGCCAAGGCGTCCTCTTCGTCCGGCACGTCGTCCACGAGCCCCGAGTCGAGCGAGGCCTCGGGGTCGTCCTCCTTGAGCTCGCGCAGGTCGCGCAGGGTGGGGAGATCGGAGAGATCGCGCAGGCCGAAGATCTCCAGGAAGGCTGCCGTGGTGCCGTACAGCAGCGGGCGCCCGGGTTCGTCGCGATGCCCGACCGTGCGCACCAGGCCGCGCTCCACCAGGCCCCGCAGGATGGCTCCGGGATCCACGCCGCGGATCTGTTCCACCTCGGACCGGGTCACGGGCTGCTCGTAGGCGACCACGGCCAGGGTCTCCAGCGCGGCGCGGGACATGCGCACAGGCTTGGCGGCGCGCGCCCGGGCGCACCAGCGGGCGAAGCGCGGGTGGGTGCGCAGCTGCCAGCCGCCGGCGACCTCCACCAGGCGCAGCCCGTGCCCGGCCCGCTGGTAGCGCACCTGCACCAGGGTCAGGGCGGCCTTCAGGTCGGCGTCGTCGGGACCGTCGAGCAGCTCCGCCAGCCGCCCCAGGGGGATGGGGTCGCTCACCGAAAAGAGGACGGCCTCAGCCGCGGCGGCCAGCTGGGCAGGCTCGGGCGGGCGGGGCCGGAGATCATCGGGAGCATCGAGGTCGCCGTCGTCGTCGCGGGGTCGGGACGGGGCGGGGGAGAGGGCGCCCGGGAGCGTGAACCCGGGGAGCGGGATGACGCGCCCGAGGGGGCTGTCGTCATCTCCGGGTGGCCTCACAGATCCTCCGGGATGTGGTCCAGGGCGGCGTCGCCCGGGGGCAGCAGGCCGCGCAGCAGGATCGGGGAGAGGTGCTCGCGCTGGTGGACGGTCACCGCACCCAGCCGGCACAGCTCCAGCACGCCGAGGAATGTCAGGATGCGCGGCGGCAGGGGCGCGTGCTGGGCGAGCAGCTCGTCCAGGGAGTGCTCCTGACCGTCGTCGAGGGCCTCGAGCACGCCGAGCAGGGCCGCGCGCCAGTGCAGCGGCTCGCGCTCGATCTCGTGCACGGGAGGTGGGCGATCGCGGCGCGCCAGGGACCTGGAGTAGAGTTCACACAGCTCCACCGCGTCGATCCCCGGCTCCACCGGGCGGGCGCGGTCGTCCACCGGGACATCGGGGCGGGTGAAGGTGTCGCGGTCGAGCAGATCCCCCCGGAACAGCTCCTCGGCGGCGTTCCGGTAGCGCTGGTGGAGCAGGATGCGCCGGATCAACAGCTCCTTGGGATCGACCTCGCCTTCCTCGGCCTCGGCGAGGACCGGCCCGGGGAGCAGCTCGCGGCTCTTGAGCTCGCACAGCGTGGCCGCCATGACCAGGAACTCACCCGCGAGGTCGAGGTCCACCACCTGCATGTGGGCGAGCGCCGCGAGGTATTCGCGGGTGATCTCCACCAGCGGCAGGTGGAAGAGGTCGACGCCGTCCCGCTGCACGAGCTGCAGCAGTAGATCCAGCGGGCCGTCATAGACTTCGGTCCGAACGACTGGGTCGCTGAAGGCGGGAAGGGCCATGGAGGTCGGGGCGGCTGGGCGCGGAGAAGGTCTGCGCCGCGGAGGCAGGGGCATGATACTGCGAGCGGGCAGCGCTGACAAGCGCGAGGCCCCCTTGCTAATGGCACGATCACGATTCGAGGGGCAGAAGGTCGCGCGATGGTTGGCGGGCCTCGCGCAGGCGGATAGACTGCCGTGGGAAGAGCGGTCGCACCACCAAGGAGAGAGGCCGCTCTGCAGGGGGCCGCAACATCTGCTCGGAGCCCGATGATGATATCCCCAGCGGAACAGGAATACTGGCCTGAGTTCCTGCGACGTCTCGCCGACACATCCCTCGCGGAATTGGCCGCGGAGTATGGCGCTACCCCCGCGGAGCTCGAGGCTGCGCTCGCCGGCACGACGGGGGATCGCCCCGTCCAGCAGGAGGCCTGGTGGCCTGAGGTCCTGCGGCTGCACGAGGCGGGGTCACTGCGCGATCTCGCCCGCAGGTTTGGCACCAACCCCCGGCGCTTGCGGCGGGGCCTGGCCCGGGCCGCGGTCCGGGTCCATGGCGAAGCGGTCGCCGTGGAGGGCATGTCGAGGTTCGAGCCCATCCGGGAACGCCTCGGCAAAGAACCCGACAAGACCCTCGCCGCTGAGGTCGGGGTGACCGTCGAGGCCATCAAGGGCGAGCGCCGTCGCCTGGGGATCGAGCCCTACCGGATGCGGCCCGACGCCGAGGAGTGGGGCGAGAAGGTCCTCCCGAAGCGTGAGAAGCCGCGCCCGCGGCGACGCTGGCAGGACGCGCCCGAGCCCGAGATCTTCCGGCGCACGGGCGCGAGCGCTCCGGCCGCGGTCGAGCAGCCGCCGGTCGTCGAGCGCGCGGTCCCCGCGGTCTCGCGCACGGTGTTCCGGCGCATGAGCGCCGCGGAGGAGGATGAGCCAGCCGCGGCCGAGCAGGGTCGGGTCGTCGCGTTTCGCGGGTTCTCCGTGGGTGGAGCCGAGGAGCCGGAGGCCGGAGCCCCCCCCATGTCCGCCTCGGCCGATCGGCCGCGGCGCCGGATCGTGAGGCCAAGCCAGCCCGATTCCGACGAGAACCCATCTCCGGCCGCCCTCCCGCGCCTGGGGCGGGCACCCGCGGCTGGCGCTGTGCGCGTCATCAGCCACGGCGCGGCGCCACACCCAGCCCTTGGCGAGACAGAGGCAGCCCCACCCGTCGCCCCCCCCCAAGCTCCGTCGCGGCGGCGCACGGTCCGCGCGGACCGTGCGGAGGCGCCCCCGGTTCCCAACGGCGTGATCCATGAGGCGTCGGAGTTCGATCTCCCTCCTGAGGCCGACGCGGTGCCGCTCGCGCTGGTCGAGCCGCCTCTGTCCGCCCCTCACGGCGACGCGAACGGGGCGTACGCCTGGCAGGTGGAGGTCCCCATGCGCCGTCAGCCGCTGCTCGTGGTCGCCGACAACATCGCCGAGGCGCTCCAGATCGCCTCCGACCACCTGGGCGCGGAGGCCGTCGCCGAGGCCCGCGCCTGGCGGGTGGGCGCCGTGCTGCGCGACGAGGCCTGATCCGGGCTACCGGCCGGTGGCGTAGGGCCCCCCCGGCTCCGGCGCGAACCGGCCACCTCGGAGGGCCCAGCGCTCCACCCCCAGCAGGCCCGCCCGCGACACCTCGTAGAGGTTGAAGTGGGCTGTCTGGGCGTGGCCGGGGGCCTCGGTGCGGCCTCCTGCGCCGGGGTCGAAGATGGGGATCGGGCCCGCCGGAGCAGGCATGGTGGTGGCAAAGCCGTGGTGCTCGTGCCCGTGCAGGATCATGGTCAACCCGCTCCGGGCGGCGAGGACGCGCTCCAGCTCGGCGGCGTTCAGGAGCTTGCGAGCTCCGTCACGGTAGGGTGCGCCGTCGCGGTCGCGCAGCGGGTGGTGCAGCAGGACCACCACGGCGCGGCCCTCGAGCTCCTGGGAGCCCAGCATGGCTTCGAGGGCCGAGAGCTGCGCTGCCGGGACCACCCCGGTGGCGAGCAAAGGATGGGGCCGGACGCAGTCCAGGCCGATGAAGGCGACCTCCCCGAAGACCTGCAGGGCCGGGTAGGACCTGCCCCCGGACCACGCCCCGAAGTGGCGCTCGAAGCGGCGTTCGCGGAGTGATCCCCGGGTGTAGACGTCGTGGTTGCCGGGCACGACCACGAGGGGCCAGCGGGCCGTGAGGGGCTCGAGCAGCGCCCGCGCCGCCTCGAACTCCGCCTCCGAGGCCATGGCCGTCAGGTCTCCCGTGCAGACGCAGAGATCGGGCTCCAGCGCCAGGACGGCCTCCACGAGGGCGCCGGCGCTGGCCTCGCTGAAGCGGCGGCTGCGGCCCGCGAGGTAGAGGTTGGCGGCGCCCAGCAGGCGCTTGCCGATCAGGCCGCCGACGCTGGGCGGTCGTAGCAGGTGCAGGTCCGTGAAGTGGGCGATGCGCACGAGGGACTCCGGAGGCTGGGACGGGGCGGAAACATAGGACCGGGGGGAGGGGAGGGCCAGGGGCAGGTCACCTCCCGCTGCCGCGGGGCTGGCGAGGTGCTACGTTCGGCGGACGCGGCGCGTGACCCACGGGCCCATCTCTCGACTGGAGGCAGCATGGACGACCCGAGGCGCATCCTCGAACAGGCAGCCGACCGTCGCGTCGCCTGTGAAATCCTGCCCCGCCGCGGTGGCTGGAGCCGCGGCCAGGTCGTCCGCGTGGAGTCCGGCGGTGTGGTCCTGCTCGCACCCAGTCTCCGGCTGGCGGGCGGTGAGGACCTCCGCTGCTGGTTCAGCCTGGACGGCGTGGCCCGCAGCTTCGAGGCGAGCGTCATCCGCACCGGCGTGCAGGTCCCCGACCGCTCACAGTTCGGCGTCCTGCTGGGCTTCATCGACGGCTGGCGCCTCGACGCCGAGGACACCACCGCGGGGCACGGGCTCGACCTGCTGATCCTGCCCCCGAACGGCCCGGGGCTCTCGCTGGTGCACGGCCCGGGGCGGCTGATGGAGCTGGGCATGGAGGGGTTCTCGTTCACGCTCCCGGCGGCCAACACCCTGGTGTTCGTCCAGGGCGGCAGTACACGCCTGCGCCTGTGCTGCCCAGGCGAGCCGGATCAAGAGGTGGACGCCCGCATCCGCAGCACCCACGCCGGCGACGCCCGCCTGCTGTACCACGTGGATTTCCTGGGGGTCCAGGAGCCGGGTGCCTTCCGGCGCATCGTCCACGCCCTCCAGGGCGAGGTCCCGGCCAGCGGGAGCTGACAGCGGGGGCCCTACAGCAGCGACCCCACCTGGTCCAGATCGTCGCGCCCAAGGACGCGGCGCAGCCCGGGCTGGATGAGGACCACCTCGTGGAACGAGGCGCTGGCGCCTCCCATGGCGAGCGTGGGGGCGATCACCCACAGACCGGAGAGGCGCCGGGGGTTGAGGAGGTGCACCTGGTTGCGCCGGAGCCAGGCGGCCGAGCGCAGGCGCGCCGCGAGGCCCTCGCCGGGCGCGGGCTCGACGGGCAGGGCGTGGCCGATGCTCCTGCGATCCGTGAGCTCCTGGCCGTGGGTCAGGGCCCAGGTGTGGGCGTAGATGAAGAGCTCACCGACGCACTTGAGCCCGCTCGCGTAGCCGCAGAGCGCCCGCGTGCAGTCGCGCGCGGCCGCGACGATGTCGGTCTCGGGGGCCCCGACGATCACGGTGGCGCCTACGTGCGCGCTGACCAGGCCCGCGGCGGGTTGCAGCCGGAGGGTGAGCGCGCTGCCGGGGCCCAGGCGGGTGGGCTGGGAGCCTGGACGCCAGGCGGGCCGCTGGGCGCCGGGGAGCGCGATCCGCACGGCCGGGGGGCGGAGCCAGCGCTCGAAATCGTGCGACGCGAGGAGATCACCGGCCATGGCCGTGAGGTCACGGGCGCCCATGCCGGGCTCGGCCTGACGCGTGAGCGATCCCAGCATGGAGATCGCCCTGCGTTGGGCGGAATCGAAACGCTCGACGATCAGCTCGTCCATGAGGCGCTCCTAACACCGTTCCCCACGACAGGGTAAGAGCCGCGCGACCCGAGACCGGAGCGTGGCTCCATGGTGTGGCTCCCCCCATCCACTCTCGCCGGGCTCGAGCGCCCGTCGCGCTACCTCGGCCGCGAGCTGCACGCCGTGGTCAAGGATCCGCGCCGGGTCGAGCTGCGCGTGGCGCTGGTCTTCCCCGATCTCTACGATCTGGCCCTCGGCAACCTGGGGCTGCAGATCCTGTACGGCGTGCTCAACGCGCTGCCCTGGGCCTGGGCCGAGCGCATGTACGCGCCGGGAGCTGACCTCGAGGCGGTGCTGCGCGCCGGCGGCCTGCGCCTCGGGGCCCTGGAGAGCGGAGATGACGCCGCGGCCTTCGACGGGATCGGCTTCACCCTGCAGTCCGAGCTCACCTGGACCAACGTGCTCAACGTGCTCGATCTCTGCGGCCTGCCGCTGCGCGCCGCCGCGCGGGACGACGCGGCGCCCCTGGTCTTCGCCGGGGGGCCGGGCACCTTCAACCCCGAGCCCATGGCGCCCTTCATGGACTTCATGGTCGTGGGGGATGGCGAGGAGGTCGTGCTGGAGATCGCGGAGGCGCTCCGGGCCAGCCGCGGGCGTTCGCGCCACCAGCGTCTCGAGGCCCTCGCGCGGATCCCGGGTGTCTACGTCCCGTCGTTGGTGCCGGTGGCTCCCGGGGAGGACGGGGCCCTGGTCACAGACGCTGCCCAGCCGCGGGTCCGGCGGCGCGTGGTGCACGACCTGGAGACGGCCGCCTTCCCCACCGCCACCGTGATCTCCTTCACCGAGCAGGTCCACGCGCGCATCGCCATCGAGGTGCTGCGCGGCTGCACCCGCGGCTGCCGCTTCTGCCAGGCGGGGGCGACCACCCGCCCCGTGCGCGAGCGCAGCCCCGCGCGGGTGGCGGCCTTGATGGAGGCGGGCCTGCGCGCCACCGGCCAGGACGAGGTCTCCCTGCTGTCGCTCTCCACCTGCGATCACTCCGATGCGCCGGAGCTTCTGGCCCAGGCCGCGGCCTGCGCCCACCCGTGGCGCGCCTCGGTGGCGCTGCCATCCATCCGCCTGGACTCCTTCTCCCTCCAGCTGGCGGAGATGGTGGGCGACATCCGGCGCGCCGGCCTGACCTTCGCGCCCGAGGCCGCCACCCCCCGGATGCGCCGGGTGATCAACAAGCCCATCGAGGACGAGCAGCTGCTGGAGCTGGCCGAGGAGGCCGCCGCCCGCGGCTGGGAACACCTCAAGCTCTACTTCATGATCGGCCTGCCGGGTGAACAGGACGACGACGTGGAGGCCATCGCGCACCTCGCGCGGCGCGTGCTGGGGCGCGCGCGGACACGGCGCCGGGGCTCCCGGCTCAACCTCGGGGTGAGCACCTTCGTGCCGAAGGCCTGGACCCCGTTCCAGTGGGCGGGCCAGATTGACCGCGACGAGACCCGCCGGCGTCACGGGCTGCTCGGCCATGTCCTCGGACGGGAGCGGAACATCCGCTTCGGAAGGCACGATCCCGACGAGAGCTGGGTCGAGGGCCTGCTGTCCCGCGGGGATCGGCGGGTGGCCGATCTCATCGAGGGCGCCTGGCGGCGCGGGGCTCGCCTGGACGCCTGGCGCGAGCACCGGCGCGTGGGCTGCTGGGAGGAGGCCCTCGCCGCGCTGGGGTGGGCGGAGCAGGACCTCCTGCGCCCCCGTGATCCCTCCGTGCGGCTCCCCTGGGACCACATCGACACGCTGGTGGACCACCGCTGGCTCAGCAGGGAGTGGCACCGCGCGCAGGCCGAGGAGGTGCTCCCGGATTGCCGGATCGCCGGCTGCTCCGGCTGCGGCGTGCGGACGCACGCCGACGGGGCTTGCGCCGCCATGCTCGCACGCCCATCCCCCGGAGTGGCCACGGCCGCGACCACCGCGCTGCCCGCGCGGGACGTGCGGGTGGCAGGGGAGGGGAGCGCGCCCGCCGCGCGGGTCGTGCTGCGGGTCGCCCGGTACGGGGCTGTGGGTATGCTCTCCCACCTGGAGGTCGCGGCGGTCTGGCTGCGGGCCATGCGCCGCGCGCGCCTGCCGGTGGCCTTCTCCAACGGCTTCCACGCCCACCCCCGGGTCGCCTTCGCCGCCGCGCTGCCCGTCGGCGAGGAGACAGTGGACGACTACATCGATGTGCTGCTGGAGTCGGCCGTGGACGCCGCCGAGGCGGCCGCCGTGCTGCGGCCCGAGCTGCCCGAGGGGTTCGCCATCCTCGGTGCGGCGGCGCTGCCCCTGCGCGCGCCGTCCCTCATGGCGCAGGTCGGTGGGGTGCTGGTGGGGCTGCGCCTGCCGCTGGACCCGGCCGCCATCGCCGCGCGCTGCCAGGCGCTGCTGGACCGACCGCGGCTGGACCTGCAGCGTCGCTCGAAGGGCAAGCTGCGTGACCTGGAGCTGCGGGGCTGCCTCGGCCTGCTGGATGCAGCCGCCGTGCCCCCCGACGAGGAGGGGAGGGGGCTGGCGCTGGCGCGCCTGGAGGAGATCGAGGGCGGCCTGCGCCTGAAACCCGCCGAGCTGTGCGCGCTGCTCGACTGCGCTCCCGAGCGCTGCAGGATCACGCGGATCGCCACCCTCGCCCGGACCCCCACGGGCCTCGCGCCGCTCGGTGCACACCTTGACATTCTCGGCCAGGCCGGGTCCACAGTGTTTATTGACCTTTTGAAGCCGGACAAGGAGGCGCCCCCCGGCCTCGATGCTCCCGCCCTGCGCGCGGCCATGGCGGCGCCGGTTTTCTCCTGGGCCCAGAGGGAATAGACTCATGGAGTGTCCCGGTGGGATTGCCCCGAGGGACTCCAGTTCGTATACTGCGAAGCCCCTGCAGGGACCGACGGCGCGCCCATGAAGATCTGTAGCCTGTGCAAGTCGACCTACGACGACCGAGTTGATTTCTGCTTCCGTGACGGGACTCCGCTGACCGCGGCGCCCGATCTTCCGGAGGCCGACACACCGGAGCCCAGCTCCGATCTCTTCTCGACCGCCACCCGGCCGTTCACCGTAGAAGACGCCGGGCTCGTGCCAGATGCCCGCGCGTTCGACGCCCCCGAGCCGCCCGCGTCCCTCGCGGACGCCGACAGCTTCGACGCCCCCGAGCCTGGTTTCGGCTTCCAACAGGGTCCGGGCCCGCTCACCCGGGCCGATGCCCTGGTGCCGGCCATGGAGGACACCCCCGCGTCCTCCGCCCTCGATGAGCTGGACGCCGCGGACGCCCCGGAGCCTCCCGCCACCTTCGGCATGTCCGGCTCGGCCTTCGATGCGCCCGAGCTTCCCGGCGATTCTGCGGTCTCTCCCATGGCCTCCGTGGCCGACGTCCCCGAGCCCTCCGCCTTCGTGGCACCGAGCGCCGTGACGCCCGCGGCGGAGGGCGGCGGCGACGAACCGCCCCCAACGCATGTCTCGTCCGAGACCATCGTCCCGCACGGCGACGACGTGGAGCCCACGTCGAGCGGCCTCGAGCCCGCGGTCGTGGGCTTCGGAGCCGGCCCCGCGGAGGAACTGGCCCCGTTGGAGGATGCGGGGACCCGGCAGCCGAGCGAAGGAGAGGACGAAGAGGCCGAGGAGGACGACGAGGAGGGTGCCTCCGACCGCGATCTGTACGCTGGTATGGATGACGAAGAAGATGACCTGGCGCCCGCTCCCGCGACCGAGCCCGACGGGGGTGGCCACGGAAAGATGTACGCCTTCTTCGGCGTCGCGGCGGTGGTGATCGTGGCGGTGCTGGTCTGGGTCCTGGTGGGCAACCACGGTCAGCCTTCCCCCGACCTCCAGCCGCCTCTCCACCCGACCCATCCTCCGACCCAACCCGTGCACCAGCATGCTCCAGCGCCGCCGCCCGCACCGGTGATCGCGCCGCCCGTGGTCGAACCGCCAGCGATCGAGCCGGTCCCCGCACTCGAGGGCGGCACGGACATCCCGGGGCCTCCCGAGGCGCCCGTGCCGGCCACGCCAGCGCCCACGCCCGCGCCGGCCGCCGCTACGCCCGTTCCGACTCCACCGCCGGCGCAGCCCGCGCCGGCCGCCACCCCCAAGCCGGCCGTCACGCCAAAGCCGGCCGCCACCCCCAAGCCGACGCCTGCGCAGCCAGAGCCCGTGGCTCCCGCGGCTGGGTCACCCTGGGGTGCCCCAGCGCCCGAGCCAGCCCCCGCTCCGGCTCCTGCTGCCCAGGGAGATCGCGAGATCTGGGGTGGGGGCGGCGAAGCCCCGCCCGCGGCCACCAACGGGAGCCTCTCCGTGAGGTCGAACCCCACGGGCGCGACGGTCTGGGTGGGCGATGAGAAGCTCGGCATCACCCCGATCGTCGGCCAGGCCCTGCCCGTGGGCAGCGCGATCGTCCGCATCGAGCTCGACGGCTACAGCACGGTGTCCAAGGTCGCGAGCGTGCGCGCCGGTCAGGCGTCTGATCTCGGCACCATCACCCTCGAATCCCTGACCCCGGTCTCCGGCTTCGTCACCCTGTGGGGCGACGGCCTCGACGGCGCCAAGCTCTACATCGACAACCAGTATGTCGGGGAGATGCCGGTCAAGGTGCAGCTCGCCGAGGGCAAGCACACCTTCTTCGTGCAGCCGCCGACGGGCGATGCCTTCAACGTCAGCAAGCAGGTCCACTTCGACGTCCAGGGCATCGGGATCTCCATCGAGCTCACCCGATAACGGTGCCCTGGTTCGCCGCCTCCCGGGCTGGACGTCCCGGCCCGGAGGCGCTAGGGGGCGCTGTTCCCGAGTACCGGTCTGCCGCCCCTGCGGTCCGTTGGAGACGTCGTGTCCCAGCCTCCCCCCAATCAGCCCATCCTCCCCTCCGACCAGGACGCCGATCTCCTCTTCCGTGCCCAGATGGCGGCCTACCACTACGTCCTCGGCTATTGGAAGCAGGGGGTGGCGGTCATCGCGCTGGTCCTGCTCGTCGCCCTGGTGGGCGGGGAGACCGCGACCCACCTGCGCGACCAGCAGCGCAGAGACTCGGCGGCGCTCTCCGATGTCGGCAAGATCATGCCGGAGCCCTCTCCGCTGGCCCAGTACGGTCTCGCCCCCCCGTACGACGTCACCGACGCCGACACCAAGGCCGAGCTCAGCGCTGTGGCCGAGCGCTACGAGCAGCTGGCCGCTGACGCGCACGGGCTGGCCCGCGCCGAAGCCTGGTTCCGCGCGGGCGATCTCTGGGATCAGCTCGGCGAGGCCGACCACGCGAGGGCGGACTTCCAGAAGTCCTATGACGCGGATCGCGGCGGTATCTACACCTACGCCGCGGGAAACCGGCTGGTGATCCTGCTGCGGGCGGGTGGTGATGACGCCTCCGCGCGCGCCATCCTGCGCGACCTCGGCTCCAGCCTCGACGGCTTCCTGGCCGAGCAGGCGCTGCTCGATCTCATGGACATGATGGCGTCGGCGGGAGACCCCGACGGTGTCACCCGTACGGCCTCCGAGTTCCGGGAGCGCTTCGCCAAGAGCCCTCGCCTCGACCAGGTCAGCGCGCTGGAGGCCCGGGCCGCGGCCAGCAAGGGGTCGTGATGCACGGCTGGCTCCTGCCCCTGGTGCTGCTGGGCGCCGCGCCGGCTTGGCTGCGGCAAGACACCAGCGCGGTCGAGGTCCAGGACTTCTCGGGGGCGTTCGATCGAAACCCCCGTATGTACTGGCAGCATCACCTCCCTGGCGGCAGGCCAGCCTCCGGCGCGGGCTCGGAGCTCGGCCGGCCTGGCCTGCTCATGGGAAGCGTGATCGTCGGATCGTCCGCCTCCGACGCGCTGTACGAGCTGCGCCGCGACGACGGCACCTTCATTCGCGCCTTCCCGGCGGGCGGGCCCGTCATGGCGGAGGCCGCGGTGCTCGACGACGGGCTCCTCTTCTCGGACTCCGCCGGCTACACCTGGCGCTACACGCGCGATGGCAGGCAGGTCTGGAAGCACTACGCCGGAGCGCCGGTCCTGGCACGCCCCGAGGTGGTCGACGACACCGTCTACGTCAGCGCGCTCGATGGCACGGTGCACGCCCTCGACGCCGCGAACGGCGGCAGCCGCTGGTACTACAAGCACCCCCACGACGGCACCCGCGCCTCCGATCTCGAGCTGTACGGCGCGCCCGCACCGGTGGCGGCGGGGGATCTCGTGCTGGTGGGTTTCCACGACGGCAGCCTGGTGGCCCTGGCGCGGGCCGATGGCGAGGTGCAGTGGGAGAGCAGGGTAGGGGAGGGGCGCTACCCCGACCTCATCGGCCCCCCGCTGGTGCTCGAGCACGACATCTACATCGGCGGGTTCTCTTCGCCCTTCGTCGCCCTGGATCTCGAGACCCAGAACGTCCGTTGGCGGCTCGATATCGGCGTCGCCTCCCAGGCCGTGGCCAGCGGGCGGGCGCTCTACATCCCCGGCTCGGATGGCAAGCTGCGGGCGGTCGACCGCGTCACCAGCGCGGAACTGTGGCTCTGGGACAGCCTGACCGCGGGCGCCTTGACCTCACCTCAGCTCACCGAGGCCGGATTGCTGGTGGGATCCTCTGACGGTGGTCTGTGGCTGGTCGACCCAACCACCGGCACCGAGAGATGGCACCTCGACGAGGGCGCCATGCTCAACGGGGTCTCGGCGGCGCCCGCCATCGATGGGCGTCAGGCCATGGTGGTCACCAACGCGGGCAACCTGATCTCCCTGGTGGTCCCGGCCCCGGACATGGCCGGCGCGCACGATGAGCAACCGCTCTGGAGGCCGCCTTTCGCGGCGCCGCGCTAGTGCCGCTGCCCGGAAGTCCTGGACCACCCTCCGGGTGGTCC
>JBDRKM010000314.1:0-7033 GCA_043814015.1 Pseudomonadota bacterium | reverse complement strand
CCGCCACCCCGGCCGACCTGGCGCGGGCGGCCATCGGCTCCCTGCACGCGGCCGGCGCCCGCCAGGTCCACCTGCGCTGCTCGGCGCCGTGGCTCGTGGCCCGCTGCGAGCACGGCGTGCGCCTGCCCGACCCCTGGCCCGGGGCTGGGCTGGCGGCTCCTGACGACGCCGTGGCCGGATGGAGCGGGGCCGACAGCGCGGCGGCCCTCTCCAATGAGGAGCTGGGTTGCGCGTTGGGGCGCGGCGTCGGCCGGCACTGCGAGGCCTGTTTCGGGGGCCATGAGCACCTCCCGGGCGAGGAGGCCTCCGCGACCTTGCAGCTGCCGCTGTTCAAGCCCGCCGGCGGTGGGCGTTCCCACTCGCAGGTGGGTATGCTTGAACCTCCCCACCCCTCAGGTTCAGGGAACCAGCATGGGTAAGAGCATCGGCATCGATCTCGGCACCACCAACACCGCCATCGCGGTCATCATCGATGGCCGTCCGCGGGTCCTCGAGGATGAAAAGGGCTACAAGGTCCTGCCCTCCTGCGTGTCGTGGAAGGGCGAGGGGCGCTACGTCATCGGTCAGGCGGCGAAGAACCTGATCCTCTCCGCTCCGGGGCGCACGGTCCACGCGGTCAAGCGGCTGATGGGACGGCGCTTCGACTCCCCCGAGGTCCAGCGCACCCGCGAGCGCGTCGGGTTCGACATCGTCCAGGCGCCGGACGGCGGCGTGGCGGTGCGCCTGGGCGAGGAGACCCTCACCCCCGCCGAGGTCTCCTCCATCATCCTGCAGGTGGCCCGGCAGATCGCCGAGCGAGCCCTGGGCGAGGCCATCGACGAGGCGGTCATCACGGTCCCGGCCTACTTCACCCACGCCCAGCGTGAAGCCACCCTGGAGGCGGCTCGCCTGGCGGGGTTGCACTGCGAGCGCCTGATCAACGAGCCCACCGCCGCGGCCCTGGCCTACGGCTACCGCAAGGATCTCGACCGCCAGCTGCTCATCTACGACCTCGGCGGCGGTACCCTCGACGTCTGCGTCCTGCGCCTCGCCGAGGGGGTCTACGAGAGCCTCGCCTCCCGCGGCGACAGCTTCCTCGGTGGCGAGGACTTCGACTACCGCCTGGTGGACCACCTCGCCGATCACTTCCAGTCCAAGCACGGGGTGGATCTGCGCGAGGACCGCGTCAGCAAGCAACGCCTGAAGGACGCCGCCGAGCGCGCCAAGTGCGAGCTGTCCTTCACCGACCGCACCACCGTGCTCGTCCCGCGGGCCTACGAGGACATCAACCTCGAGCTGGTGGTCTCCCGTCCCACCCTCGAGGCCCTGGTGGAGGACCTCGTCTCCCGCACCATCGAGATCACGCGGCGCACCCTGGACGACGCCGGCCTGGCCGCCAGCGAGGTCGATGACGTCATCCTGGTGGGTGGGCAGACCCGCATGCCCAAGGTGCGCGAGGCCATCACCGGCCTGTTCGGGCGCGAGCCCAACCGCTCGGTGCACCCGGAGGAGGTCGTGGCCGTCGGCGCGGCGGTGCACGCCAACACGCTGGCCGACGCCACGGGCGGCGCGGTGCTGCTCGACATCACCCCCTTCGACCTCGGCATCGACTCCGTCGGTGGGATGTTCGCCCCCATCATCCCGCGTAACTCCAAGATCCCCGCCAGCCGCACCCGCGCCTTCGCCACGGTCCACGACAACCAGGAACGCGTGCGGGTCGTGGTGCGCCAGGGCGAGCACATCAAGGCCGAGGAGAACGAGTTTCTCGGTGAGTTCGTCATGGAGGGCATCACGCCGCAGCCGGCGATGGAGGCCAAGGTCAACGTCACCTTCCGGCTCGACGCCAACGGGATGCTGCACATCCAGGCCACGGAGGTCGCCACCGGCGAGCGCAAGCAGATCACCATCCGCAACTACGCCCAGCTCGTCGCGGGCGAGGGCGAGGGTGGGGCGGCCTCATCCCGGCCCGAGATCGTGGGCGACCAGCAAAAGCCCCACACCGAGATCCACGTGCCGGCCTCCTCCGGTTCCGGCGAGACCCTCGTCCCCATCGAGCCTGCCCCGCCGCCCCAACCGGCGCGGAGTTCTCGGTTCGCCTCCCTCTTCGGGCGCATGTTCGGAGGCCGCGGGAAGCCTGCCGCGGAGGGGCTGGCCGCCGATGGCGCACCTTCCCAGGGGCCGGTCCACGACGTGCGGCTGGTGGGCGAGGCCCAGGTGGGGACCTTCAGCGAGGAGGCGCCCCCGCCGCCGCCCAGCCAGCCAGCGCCCGCTGCCCCGGCGGCGCCCGAGGGCGTGGTCCCCTACAGCGACATCGGCATCGACATCAGCATGGCCACTCCACCCGCGGTCGCCACCCTGGAGCCGGGGGAGTTCGAAGATCTGCCGGCCATGGCCACGGTCGACGAGGACCTCGGCGCGCCCCCGAGGGCAGCCTCCCTCGGGCTGGCGGGCGAGGCCCTCTCCTCCCTGTCCGACGCCCCCAGCCCCTGGGACGACGACATCGACGCGCTGCCCCTGGGCAACCTCGGCGCCGAGGACATGGCGGGGCTCGACGACGCCGAGCTGGAGGAGAGCCCCCTCTGGAGCCCCGCTCCCAGGCCACGCACATCCGCGCCGGCCCCCGCGGAGCCCCCGAAACAGCCGCGCAAGCCTGCCCGGCTGAAGATGAACTACCGCAGTCTCGACGCCTTCGTGGTGGAGTACCGCGACAACCTGTCCCGTGGCGGCACCTTCATCCGCACGCCCAAGCCCCTGTCTGTCGGACGGGAGTGCGCCTTCGAAGTGCGCATCCCTGGAGAAGAAGCGCCGCTTGTGTTCGAGGGCGTCGTGACCTGGTCATCCGCCTCGCTCCCCGAGCTCTCGGCGGGGCAGGAGGAGGGAATGGGCATCGAGTTCAGGCTGGACGCAGCGACTCGGGCCCGCATGGAGGCCCTCGTGGCGCGGGGCGTCAAGCGCTGAGGCGGCGCCGCGCTGCGGGCTTCCGCTACTCCTTGACCCGGCAGACGTACTCGCTGGTGCGGGTGTCGACGCGGATGATCTCGCCCTGCTCCACGAAGAGCGGCACGTTGACGGTCGCGCCGCAGGCCAGCTCGGCGGGCTTGGTGGCGCCGGTGGCGGTGTTGCCGCGCACGCCCGGCTCGCAGTACACGATCTCGCTCACGATGAAGTTCGGCAGGGAGATGTTGACCGCGCGACCCTTGAAGAAGAGCACGGCGATCTCGATGTTCTCGGTCAGGAAGTTGGCGTCGTCGCCGATGCTGGCCGCGGGGATGCCGAGCTGCTCGTAGGTGTCGGTGTTCATGAAGTAGTAGGTGTCGCCGTCGTTGTACATGTACTGCATGGCGTGCTCCTCTACTTCGGCCGCCTGCAGCTTCTCGCCGGTCCGGTAGGTGCGCTCGATCACGTTGCCGGAGAGCATGTTCTTGAGCTTGGTCCGCGTGAACGCGTTGCCCTTGCCGGGCTTCACGAACTGGAACCAGACGATGGCGTAGGGGTCTCCGTCGATCTCGACCTTGAGCCCGTTTCGGAAATCTGACGTTTCGAAGGTGGCCATGGTGTGCACTCTGTTCGTCGGGGGGGAGGGGCCTGGTGACTATCCTTCCCACAGGCGGGTCGCCATTTCTTCTGAGGCCGGATCAGTTATCCTGGCGGGACGGAGGCGTTCCCATGGCCGTTCGACAGGCGACCCGTCGCTACGAGAGCTTGAGCGAGTTCCTGCGCGACTGGCGCGGTACCCTCTCGGCCGGCGCCCTGGCCCTGCGGCCCGCGGATCTGGACGGTGAAGCCGCGCCCACCCTGCGGGTCGATCTGGTCCTGCCCCTGGTCGGCCGCCTGGGGCCGATCCCGGCCAACGTGGTCTCGCGGCAGAGCGACGGCTCCACCTACCTGCAGATCCCGGAGCTGCCCGCCGAGGTCAAGCAGGGAATCGACCGCCTCCTGGGGATGGTGGACGACCTCGCCGGCTACCTGGTGGCCAGCGGCGGGTACGTCTCCCGCGCCGATGTGGACCAGGCCGTGCAGCACGCGGTCCGCCTGGTGCAGGAGCGCGCGAACGAGGAGATCCAGCGGCTGCGCCGTGAGCTGGCGGAGCGTCCTGCCGCCGGGTCCGCCGCCGCCGGCGGCGGCCAGGCTGGCGCTCCCGCGGCCCGTCCGGGGGAGCGCGGGTTCGTCATCCCGGACCTCGCCGGCGTGGAGCCGCTGATGGAGGGCGCCCTGGGTGACCGGTCCCTGCGCGACGCGATGGTCCAGCTCGCCATCCACCGGCGCACGGGTGTGCTGGTGGTGATCGGCGAGGACGGCGTGCGCCGCTTCGGCTTCTGGGAGCGCGGCGGGCCGGTGGGCTTCCGTGTGGAGCCCATGGATCAGGGCAGCGTGCTCGGCGTGCTGCTGTATCGCGCCGGCAAGGTGGACAAGGCGCAGCTCAAGCAGAGCCTGCGCATCATGGAGGAGCAGAACATCCGGCAGGGCGAGGCCCTCATCCAGCTCGGCGTGCTGAGCTTTCCGCAGCTGGTGCTGGCCCTGCAGAAGCAGGTCGAGCTGCACCTGCAGAAGATCATGCGGGTGCCCGAGGGGTTCTGGGCCTTCTTCGAGCTGGAGGTGCTGCCCGAGCGCTTCATCACGCCGCCGGTGAACGTGCCCTCCATCCTCTTCCGGGCCCTGCTGGCCTACTCCCGCGAGCTGTCCCTCGAGCAGATCGCCGAGGCCCACCGGCCCAGCATGGACCGCTACGTCTACTTCGCCGAGGGCGTCGAGGACGCCGTCGCGGAGATCAACTTCAAGGCCCAGGAGCGCAAGTTCCTCGAGATCCTGGCCTCCAACTCCTGGCGTCTGCGGGAGGTGTTCAGCGTCTCCAACCTGAGCCGCACCGAGACCTCCACCGTCATGTGGGCGCTGGCCGAGATGGGTTTCCTCGACTTCCGCCTCGAGGAGACCATGGAGCGCTTCATGGGGCGCGTCTTGCGGCGCGTCAATCAGAAGACCACCCAGCTCAAGGGCAGCCTGTTCGACGCGCTCGAGCTGCACTGGATCTGTCTGGCCCCCGAGGTGGAGATCGCCCACGAGCGCATCCGCCGTGAATTCACCGCGCGCGAGTACCAGGGCCTCCCCCCGGATCTGGCGGAGAAGGTCACGCGCATCCTGGCGCGCGCCGACGAGGCCCGCGCCGTGCTCCTGGACGATCGCCAGCGCCGCACCCTGCGTCAGGAGATCATCGAGAAGGAGATGATCAACGCCTCGGCTGAGATCCTCGCCAAGAAGGGCGAGATGGCCATCCTCAAGGGCGACTCCAAGGCCGCCATCGACTGCTGGGGCAAGGCCTGCGAGCTGCTGCCGAACAACGCCGAGTACCGCGACGGATACAACCGCGCGCGCACCCTCTGACCCCTGGAGCACCCATGCACCTGGTGGCCCTCTTCGTCCTGTTCGCCTGCAACGTCCACACCGAGAACTCCCCGCCGCCCGAGGCGGCCGCCGCGCTGGCCGTGCCCGTGCAGCCGCAGGCGATCCCGGAGGCCGAGCCCGCGAGCCCTGTCGGCCGCGAGCCGCCGACGGTGCCGCTCCCGGTGGACTCCCCCCCGCCGGCCGCGCTCTACGACCAGTGCCACGACCGCCTTGAGGGGCGCGGCGAGCAGGACGGCGAGTGCGCGGTAGACTCCGACTGCGCCACGGCGGGCTGCTCGCAGGAGGTCTGTGTCCCAGCCGCGAAGAAGGGCGACGTGATCACCACCTGCGAGATCCTGCCCTGCTTCGGCGCGGTCGAGGCCTGTGGCTGTCACGAGGGGCGCTGCACCTGGACCCTGCGCACCGAGCTGCAACCCCAGCTTCCGCGCATCCCCATCAAGATCGGCGAGTGACGGATCAGCGGGTGATGCTGTCGTAGACCCCCTCGCGTGCGGTCCACGACGCGGGCGGGTGCAGCGGGATCTGGGGGAGCGGCTGGGGGAAGAAGGTCTCCAGCTCGCCGCACGTGGAGCGCAGCAGGTGGCGGCCCAACCGCAGCGAGACCTGGGCGAACTTGGCGTTGTAGCAGTACTGCTCCCCGCCGCGGGGCTGGTTGTAGCGCAGCCCTACCATGTCCGCGGGATCGCAGCGCATCATGAGGTGGGTGGAGGGGCGGCGCACGTGCCAGGCGTGGGCGTCGATCTGGCCGTGGTGTAGCCACTGCCAGGGCTGGGTGAGGTCGCGGTCGCCCTCGGGCGCGCGCACGCACAGCGCCGTGAGGGGAGGGGAGGGCCGGCCCAGCAGGCGGATGCGGGCGGTGAAGCCGTCCACGGCACGTTGGATGCCGTCATCCCAGGCGTTGCAGTTGCCGTAGGCGTAGGTCACGGCGTGCTCGGAGCCCCAGTTGTGGCCGCGCAGCCCCACCCAACCCTCCACGGCGACGGGCTGGCCATCCAGCCAGATGCGCCCATCGAAGGCGAGCCCAGGTACGGGGGTGAGGATCTTCTTCTTGGGGAAGGGGCCTCGGTAGAGGGGGCCCGAGCCCAGGTGCAGCAGCGGAGGAAGCCCTCCCGAGAGGGTGAGGTCCCAGCGGATGCCGCCCAGCTCGCCCTCGGCTCGATCCGGCGCCAGCCGGGCCATGACGGCGTCGATGCGCGGCCCGGCCGAGAGCGACAGGCGCTCCCAGGAGACGTCCATGCGGGTCACACGCGGGGCGTGGCCGCGCTGGAACCAGACGAACCACAGCTCGGCCACCGCCGGCCCCAGCAACGGGCGGAACAGGGTGTGCTTGATCCAGAAAGCCCGCTGCCCGTCGGGGCTGTTGGCCTTGAGGTAGTGGCTCTCGTAGATCCCCGCCCGATCGAGGGCGATCACGCGGTCGTAGGGGATGGGCATGACGGGCTCCAGAGGCGCGCCACAAAGGTAGCACGGCCGGGAGCGGTCAGCGGTCAGCGGTCAGCAATCAGCTACGAAGGAGGTACGAAGTTCGATACCGAGAAGGCCACGGCCGAAGCTGTCGAAACACAGTCTGGGTGCCGGCCACTTTCGGAGTGGCCAGCGAAAACCATCTTGCTGACGGCTGAATGCTGATAGCTGACAGCTCTCCGGCGGCCCT